>JBOHTH010000399.1:0-11813 GCA_050733535.1 Gemmatimonadaceae bacterium
ATCAACGTGCGCGCGACCGCGGCCGCCTCCTGGATCGGGATCGCGAAGCCGTAGGAGCCTCCCGGTCCGACGTCGATCAGCGTGTTGACGCCGACCACCTCACCTACCAGCGGCCCGCCCGAGTTTCCGGGATTGATCGCGGCGTCGGTCTGGATGAAATCCTGGATTGCGTAGTTGTCGCCGTTCAGCGCGCGCAGGTCGGGTGAGTTGCGTCCCTTCGCGCTGATGATGCCGGCCGTGACGGTGAAGTCGAGGCCGAACGGATTACCGATTGCGAGCGCCCATTCGCCGACGCGCGTCTTGGCGTCGTCGCCGAGCGGAACGACTGTGAGGTCGCTCGCGTCGATCTTCAGAACGGCCACGTCCGTCTGTGCGTCGTGCCCGATCACTTTCGCCTTGAACGTGCGGTGGTCGAGGAGCGTGACCGACACGCGGTCGGCGCCCTCCACGACGTGGTTGTTCGTGAGGATGTAGCCGTCCTTCGAGACGATGAATCCGGAGCCGCCGACTTCCTGCACGCGCGGCTGCTGCGGCTGGTCGAAGAACTGCTGGAACTCGGGCGGCAGCTGCCGAATGCGGTCGCGCTGGTCCTGCACCTTGGTCGTGCGCTCCGCGGCCACGGAAACGACCGCGGGGGTCACGCGTTCGGCCACGGACACGAATGCGTTTTGCGATTCGTCGAGTGCTGCGTTGGAGACGAGCGCGGAACGCCCAGGAATCTTTCCCTGCGCGCCGAGTATGCGGGTCCAGTCCATGGACGACGCGAAGAAGACGCCGGCGACGAACGCGACGGCGCCTACCGCGATGATCTTGGATCTGGAGAGGTGAATCGTCATGGCTGGCCTGGCTTTGGTGATTGTGTCCCGGATCCTCGCAGTGAGGCCGGTGAGTATAATCTATGCGATTTTAGACCCACCGGCTCACGGCAAAGTTTCCCGGCTATTTCTTCGTTTCGTCGACGATCTCATAGTCTGCGTCGGCGACTTCGTCCTTCTTCGCCTCCGGAGCGCCCTCGGACGGCGGCGCGTCGCCTGACGGCTGCGCGGACTGCGCGGCGTACACCGCCTGGCCCGCGGCCTGAAACGCCGCGTTCAGTTCGTCGAGCGCGCCCTTGATCTCGTTCATGTCGTCGCCCTTGTGCGCCTTGCGTGCGCGCTCGACGGCGGCGTCGAGACGGGTCTTGAGTTCGGCCGGCACTTTGTCGGACCACTCCTTCGATTCCTTCTCCACCTGATACGCGAGCGTGTCGAGGCGATTCTTGCTGTCGATTTCCTCGCGCTTGCGCTTGTCCTCCGCCGCGTTCTTCTCGGCGTCCTTCACCATCTTGTCGATCTCTGCGTCTGAAAGTCCGCTCGATGCCTCGATGCGGATCTTCTGCTCCTTGCCGGTCGCCTTGTCCTTCGCGGCCACGTGCAGGATGCCGTTCGCGTCGATGTCAAACGTGACCTCGACCTGCGGCATGCCGCGCGGTGCCGGCGGAATGCCGGTGAGCTGGAACTTGCCGATCGTCTTGTTATACACCGCGAGTTCGCGCTCGCCCTGCAGCACGTGAATCTCGACCGTCGTCTGGTTGTCGTCCGCGGTCGAGAACGTTTCCGACTTTTTCGTCGGGATGGTTGTATTGCGCGGAATGAGAACGGTGGTGACGCCGCCCAGCGTTTCAATTCCAAGGGAGAGAGGGGTCACGTCCAACAGAAGGACATCCTTCTGTTCGCCGGTGAGCACCGCGCCCTGAATGGCCGCGCCGACCGCCACGACTTCGTCCGGGTTCACGCCCTTGTTCGGCTCCTTGCCGAAGAATCCCTTGACGACTTCCTGAACTTTCGGAATACGCGTTGATCCACCGACGAGCAAAACCTCGTCGATGTCCGACGGCTGCATCTTGGCGTCCGCGAGCGCCTTTTTCATCGGCTCGAGCGTGCGCTGGACGAGATCGTCCACGAGCTGCTCGAACTTCGCGCGCGTGAGCTGATAGTTCAGGTGCTTCGGCCCCGACGCGTCGGCCGTGATGACCGGAAGATTGATGTCCGTGCTCATCGTCCCAGACAGCTCGATCTTCGCCTTCTCGGCGGCTTCCTTCAGGCGCTGGAGCGCCATCGGATCCTTTGAGAGGTCGATCGCCTGATCTTTCTTGAACTCGGCCACGAGCCAGTCGATCACGCGCTGATCGAAGTCGTCGCCGCCCAGGTGCGTGTCGCCGTTGGTGGACTTTACCTCGAACTGCTTGGCGCCGTCGACTTCGTAAAGCTCGAGCACCGAGATGTCGTACGTGCCGCCGCCGAGGTCGAACACGGCGACTTTTTCGTCTTTCTTGCCCTGCTTGTCGAGGCCGTACGCGAGCGCCGCCGCCGTGGGCTCGTTGATGATGCGAAGCACGTCCAGCCCGGCAATTTTCCCGGCATCCTTGGTCGCCTGGCGCTGCGAGTCGTTGAAATACGCCGGCACCGTGACGACCGCCTTGGTCACCGGGTGGCCGAGGTAATCCTCAGCGGTCTGCTTCATTTTCTGCAGGATCATCGCCGAGATCTCGGGCGGTGTGTAGCGCTTGCCCTGGACTTCGACGGACGCGACGTCGTTCGCGCCGGACTTCACGGCGTACGGAACGCGCTTCAGCTCCTCGGCGACTTCGGGCATCTTGCGGCCCAGGAAGCGCTTGATCGAGAAGACGGTGTTCTGCGGGTTCGTGACGGCCTGGCGCTTGGCGATTTGTCCAACCAGTCGCTCGCCGTCCTTGCTGAAGCCGACGACGGATGGCGTGGTGCGCCCGCCTTCGGCGTTCGGGATCACGACGGGGTCGCCACCTTCCATCACCGCTACGACGGAGTTGGTAGTACCCAGGTCGATTCCAATCACCTTGTCTGCCATGCGATCCTCTGAGAGTTGGTCATGAGTTCACTGGCACGGTCAGTCGAAGCCGTGCCTGAATGACTCATTGTAGAGGCAAGGATGGGGCCGAAGAATTCCGTCAAAGTGGCCGGGGAATGACGCATGCGGTAAGAGTGGGTTCTGTCATAATGGCGCTGGGCGGGCGGGACTCCCCTGCTGATGCGGAAAGTCCCGCATCGCGTGTCCGTTTCGCCTCGTCGTCCCCAACGCGACGAATCTCTAGCGCGCTTCCACCGGCGTTCCCGTCACGTATCTCAGCACCTGTCTCCGCAGCACGAGATTCACGGACGCCGCGGCCCTCTGCGCCTTTGCCTCGGCGAGCGTGTTCTGTGCGGCCTGCACGTCGAGGAAGATTCCGAGCCCCACGTCGAACCGTGCCGACACAGCGTCGAACGCCTCCTGCGCCGAGACGAGGCCGGTGCCGGTCGCGCGGAGCTTTTCGACGGCGGCGTGATAATCGTCGGTCGCCTGACGGACATCGCCGAGCACCCGAAGGCGCGCATCTTCGGCGGCAAGCGCGCTCCGGTGCGCCGTTGCGCGTGCGCGCTCGACAGCGAAGCGAGTTTCGAACTGATCGAACAGCGGCCAGGAGATGCCGAGCGAGACGACGCCAAGCCCCTGGCTGTCGAGCTGGGATCCGATCGCGCGCTGATCCTGCGTGAGGAGGCTCGTCCCGTTCTGGCGTTCCCACTCGTAGTTGCGGGAAAGGACGCCGAAGCTCGCGCCGAGGAGCACCTGCGGCAGGTAGCCTCCGGAGGCTTGTTCGATGCCGGCGTCGGCGGCCGACGCGCGGGACATGGCCGCGAGCAGGTCCGGACGGTTGGCGAGCGCGCGGGAGGCGAGCGCGCTGCGATCGAGCGAGTCGGCGGGGAGCGGCACGGTGTCGAGCGGGGGGTCCGCGACCGCGTATTCCTTTGTGGCCTCGAGGCGCAGGCGAAGCAGGAGTGACACGAGGTCGGTCTGCGTGCGCGCGCCGATGTCGATCACCGACGCTTCGTCGTTGGCCGTCTGCGCCCGCTGGCGAAAGAGATCGGGCGGGGAGCGCGTGCCGATGGCGACCTGTCCTTCGAGGCGGGCCTGCCGCGACTGCGAGAGCTGGAGTGTCGAAGCGGCGACGGCCTGGAGCTGGTGATCGAGTGCGATCTGAAAGTACGCCTGCAACACGTCGAACGTGATGCGCTGCCGCGCTTCATTGAGCGAGAACCCGGCTGCGTCGCGCAGAGAGGTTGCGGCCTTCAGAGAGGCGCGGTCGCGAAACCCGTTGAACAGGTTGAGCGCGGTGGAGACCTGATATGCGCCGGAGTACCATCCCGCCTGGGTCGCCTGAAGCGAGCTGCCGGAGAGAAAAGTGTTTCCCTGCGCGGAGAGCGCGTATGCGCCCGTGGACGCCGCGGGGAGGAATGCGCCGTACGCCTCAAGTACGCGCGCGCCGCTCACCAGGAGGCTGTCGGTTGCCGCGAGCACCTCGGTCGAAAGCGCGGCCGCGCGTGCGAGGCTGCCGGCGAGCGTGAGCGTGATCGAGTCCGGCGCCGGCCGCGGCGTTTGCGCGCCGGCCGCGGCTGCCGCGGCTGCCACCGCTGCGATGACGACCGTCACGCGCAGCACATTCCGCACGATCGCGCCGTGCATCAGCGTCGAGAGGCGCCGGCGGGCGTCTCAGCGGACAGACGCACGCGCGCGCCGTCGGCGAGCGCGTCGCCGGCGTTGAGCACCACGCGGTCTCCGCTCGACACGCCATGGAGGATGCGCATGCGGCGGCCGTCGTTGCTCGCGACCGTCACGTCGTGAAAGTGGACCGTGCTGTCAGCGGCGACCACGGCCACCTGGGTTACGTTCTGGCGTACGATTAAGGCCTCGGACGGGAGCTCGGGGAGGACCGTGGCCGGCGCGTCGAGGTCGACGTGGACAAAGCTCCCAGGGACGATCTCGCTATTGCGATCGTCAAGGTCGAACTCGACGAGAAGTTTGCGTGTCTTCCCGTCCAGTTCGCCGCTCGTGCGCGAGACCTTGACGGGAATGCGCAGTCCCGCGCGCTCGTCCATCGTGATCACGGCCGACAGGCCCGGGCGCATGCTTTCGGCGTCCGCCTGGTCGAGGTACGCGTACACGCGCAGGCTGTCGGTGTCGTCCACGGTGACCACCGGCAGCGCGGACGTCTGCGACGACGCGGCGTTCTGCACGAGCGCGCCGGGATCGGCAAAGCGCGCGGTGACCTTGCCGTTGAATGGCACCTTCAGCTTTTCAAAGTCGCGCTGCTGCGCCAGGGACTCGAGGCGTTCGCGCGCCACGGCCTCATCGGCGGCGGCAAGGTCGGTCTCTTCCTGCGAGGCGAACTTCCGGTCGAGCAACTGCTTGAGCCGCGACGCCGTCAGCGCCTTCTGCGCGTGGTCCGCGGTCGCGGCACTCCACGCCGCGTCAGTTTCAGGCGACTCGATGATCGCCACGACCTGCCCGGCCTTCACGCGATCGCCCTTGTCGACGCCGATCCACTTGAGGTAGCCACTCACCTTCGCGTACAGCGTGACGGACGCGAACGGCCGCGCCTCGGCGAGCAGCACGAGGTGGTGTGCCGCGGCGGAGGGAACGGCGTTCGCCGTCCGGACAATCGGTCCGGCGGCCACTTCGCTCGTGCGCTCCGCCGCATCGGCCGCCGCAACGTGTGTGCGCTTGCGCGCCAGCAGGCCGGCCGTGGCGAGCGCCAGCACAATCAGGGCCACGCCCGCTGCGCGCAGGCCACCGGAGAGCGGTGGGGTGTCTGGGCGGGAGGACAGATCGTCGGACGGCGCAGCCATTCAGATTCCCTCGTCTTCGAACGTGAGCCCCTGCGCTTCTGCGGAGAAGCGCAGCTCGAGCAGGTGTTTGGTGGGGAGTGCGCGGCGCAGCTTCGCGTACACGACCGGAACGACGAGCAACGTCACCACGGTCGCGATCATCAAGCCGCCGATCACCGCGCGTCACAGCGGCGCGTTCTGTTCGCCGCCCTCGCCGGTGCCCAGTGCCATCGGGATCATCCCGAGGATCATCGCAAGCGCCGTCATCAGGACCGGACGGAGCCGCACGCGGCCCGCCTCTACGGCCGCGCGGTCGGGGTCCATGCCCTGTTCCACGCGGATATCGTTGGCGAAGCTGACCAACAAGATGGCGTTCGAGACGGCGATGCCCACGGCCATGATCGTGCCCATCAGCGAGACGACGTTGATCGTCGTGCCGGTGAGCGCGAGCATCCACAGGATTCCCACGAGGGCGCCCGGCACCGCCACCATGATGATGAACGGATCAAGCCATGACTGGAACATCACGACCATCAGCATGTACACGAGCAGCACCGCGACGACGAGCCCGAGGCCGAGCGTCCGGAACGTCTGGTTCATGACTTCGCCCTGACCGCGCACGACGATATGCATCCCTGTGGGAAGCGTGTCCATCTTGGCGACCACGTGCTGGATCCCTGAGACGACGGAGCCGAGATCGCTGCCCTCGACGTTCGCGTCGACGTCCACCACGCGCTGTACGGTGTAGTGATCGATCTCGTTCGGCACCACTTCGTCGCTGACGGTCGCGATGTTGCCCAGCGTCTGCGCGGGGGCGTGCGGCACGTCGGTCGGCACGTTGGTGGCGTCGCGCTGCAGCAGCTGCCTTGCGGACGGCGGCGTCACCGGCGAGGCCAACAGGTTCGGCACGGAGTTGAGCTGCGCGAGCGGCTCCTTCACGGCGACGAGGTAGTTCACGTCGTTCGTGGGGTTGATGTAAAACGACGGCGACACGAGCGCGCTCGACGAGAGCGAGACCAGCATCGTGTTGGCGACGTCGCTCTGGCTGAGTCCCATGCTCGATGCGCGCTGGCGGTCTACGTCGAGGCGGAACTCCGGATAGTCGAGCACCTGCTTGATGTGCACGTCGGCCGCGCCCGGCACCGTGCGGATGCGGTCGCGGAGGATGGCTGCGACGCGAAACGCCTCGCGGAGGTTCGAGAACTGCACTTGGACGTCGATCGGAGCCGACAGGCCGAAGTTAAGCACCTGGCTCACAATGTCGGCGGGCTGGAAATAGACGGACGAGCCCGGAAACGCCGCCAGGAGGTTGTTGCGGATCCGCCGCACGTATCCTTCAGTGGGGTGGTGGCCCGGCTTCAGCGCGATGAGGATCTCCGCGTCCATTCCGCTGGCGTTGTCCGTCGGCGTGAAGGCCTGACTCAGTGAGTTGGGCACGCCGATCATCGAGTTGATCGTTCCGAGTTCCGCGGCCGGCACGATCGCCCGCACGCTGTCCTCCACCTGTGCGACCAGCTCTTCCGTGTGCTCGATGCGCGTGCCGCTCGGCGAACGGAAGTGCAGTTTCATTAGCCCTGTGTCGGTGGACGGAAAGAAGTCGGTGCCGATGCTGGGGACGAGGGCGAGCGAGGCGACCGCGAGGAACCCGGCCGTGATAAGCGTGAAGCTCGGGTGCGCCACGAGGACGGCCAGCAGGCGCGCATAGCGGGCCTGGAACGCGCCAAACACGCGGTCGCGCCCGGTATTGAACCACAGCGAGAATCGCGAGAGCGCGCTCGGTCGCGGGCCCCCCGACTTCATGGCGTCGTGCCCGTGGCCGTGCGCGACCTCGCCCGCGAGGAGCATTCGGGCGAGCGTTTTGACGAGTGTGCGCGAGAGGAAGTAGGCCGCGATCATGGCGACTACGACGGAGAGCGCCATCGGCACGAACAGAAAGCGCGCGGGGCCCTCCAGCAGGACGATCGGGAAGAACACGACGCAGATCGCGAGCGTCGCCATGATGACGGGCAGCGAAATCTGCGCCGCGCCGTCGAGGATGCTCACGGTGAGCGGTTTTCCCATCGCACGGTTGCGATGGATATTCTCGACGGTGATCGTCGCGACGTCGACGAGGAGCCCGATCGAGAGACTGAGCCCGCCGAGGGTCATGATGTTGAAGCTGTTCCCCGTGATCTTGAGGCCGACGATCGCGCACGCGATGGCCAGCGGGATCGACGCGCATGCGACGATCACGCTCCGCCAGCTCCCCAGGAACACGAGGATCATGAGAGAAACCAGCAGCGCGGCCGTGAGTCCCTCGATCACGACACTGCGGATCGCGGAGCGGACGAACACCGACTGGTCGAAGTCGAGGTTCACGTCGAGGCCGGCGGGTGCGATCGCCCGGATGGCGGGCAGCATGTCCTTCGTGGCCTGCACGACCGCGAGGGTCGAGGCATTGGCCTTCTTGAGGATGGACAGGTAAGCCGACCGGCGCCCGTTGACGCGGACAATGTTCGTCTGATCGGCGTACCCGTCGGCGACGCGGCCCACGTCGCTCACCGTGATCGGCGCGCCGTTGATGACCTTGATGGGAATTGCGCCGAACTCGGCGACCGCCGACGGGCTCGAGTTCAGCGCCACGTTGTACTCGCGATTCCCGATGCGCTCGATGCCGGCCGGGATGAAGACGTTCGAGTTCTGCACGGCGGAGACGACGTCGGCCGCCGAAAGTCCGTGGGCGGCGAGCAGCGCGGGGTTGACGTCGATCGTGATTTCGCGCGTCTTGCCGCCGTACGGTGCCGGCGTCGAGAGGCCGGGGATGGTGAACAGCTGCAGGCGCAGGAAGTTCTGCCCGTAGTCGGAGATCTCGGCCTCCGGCATCGTGGCGCTGGAGAGCGTCAGCTGTGCGACCTGGACGCTCGACGCGTTGGACTGCAGGACGTACGGCGGTTGCAGCCCGCGCGGCATTCGGCGCAGCGAGGTCATCGACGAGGATACAATCTGGGCGATCGCGTTGCCGATGTCCGTGCCCGGCTGGAAGTACACGCGGAGGAGCCCGATGCCGGGGATCGACGAGGACTCGATGCGCTGGATGCCGTTGACGACGGAGGAGAGGCCGCGCTCGCTGAGCAGCACGACGCGCTTCTCCATGTCTTCGGCTGAGAGGCCGGGGTAGGTCCACACGACGGCCACGACGGGAATGTCGATGGCCGGGAAAATGTCGACCTGCATGCTGCGCATCGAGAGAACGCCCATCAGGACCATCACGGCGGCGATGACCGCGACGGTGTACGGCTGGCGCAGTGCGAGGCGAACGAGCCACACGGGGCGGGGTGTCTCCGGCGAGGCGCAGGGGCGCGGATCAGGGGCAACCGCCTCTGCGTCGAGGCACGAGGTCATAAGCTGAAGCCCTTGCGCTCATAATGCAAGTGAATGAAGATTATGCCCGCGATAACCGCATGTTATGACTAAATCGGTGAACACCAACCCCGCGCTGCTGCGGTCATTCGTTGCGGTGGCCGAACACGGCAGCTTCACCGCTGCCGCGCGCGCGACCGGCGTGAGCCAGCCGGCGGTGTCGCGCGCGGTGCGCGATCTCGAGCGGAGCGTTGGATTTGAATTGCTGGAGCGTGCGCCTCGGGGGATTCGCCTCACGCGCGCCGGCGAATCTTTCCTGTTGAACGCGCGCGAGGTGATCGGGGCCATGCGTACGGCGGAGGCAGCCGTCGCAGCGCTCGGCGGCCTCGGCCACGGCCGGCTGAATGTCGGGGCGAGCACGACGATCGCCACCTACGTGCTCCCCGCGTTCATCGGGCGGTTTCTCGAGGACCATCCGGCGGTGGACGTGCGGCTCGACTCCGCGCATACCCGTGACGTTTCGCAGATGCTGCTCGACTATCACCTCGACATCGCGCTGACCGAGGCCCCGGTGACGGACGAGAAGATTGTCGCGCACCGATGGCGCACGGATCAGCTCGTGGCGGTGGCGTCGCCGCGCCATCCGCTCGCCGCGCGGCGGCGCATCCCGCCTTCCGCGCTCGCGATCGAACTGCTTCTCCTGCGCGAGCGCGAGTCCGGGACCCGCGCGATCGTGATGGCGGGGCTGGCCGCCGCGGGGGTTACGCCGGGGCGCACGATGGAGATCGACGGCCCGGAGGCGATCAAGCAGATCGCCGCGGCGGGCCGGGGCATCGCGATCGTCTCGCGTTATACCGTGAGCGAGCAGCTCGCGCTCGGCCGGCTGGCGGTGCTGGATATCCCCGGCTTGAAGATTACGCGCCCATTTTATCGACTCTCGCTCAAGCAGCGGCGCGCGAGTCCCGCGGCAAAGGCGTTCGAGGCGCTGCTCGATGCGGGCGACGACCCGGAGACCGCGACTCCCCGGCGGCATCGCTGAATTTCGGCCCGCGGCGGAGCGCGGAAATGGAGTGCGGACGTTCCGCCTTCGAGCCCGGGAGATAGTTTCTAGTCAGCCATGATCCCGCTCAGCGTCGAAAATCCGAATGCCCGCGTCCCCTGGATGACCATGTTCATCCTCGTGGCGACCTTTTCCGTCTGGGTCATCGTGCAGGGCGGCGGATTCCCGACGGACCCCCAACGTCTGGCGACCACCGTGTGCAACTACGGAATGGTCCCCGGCGAGATCACGCATCTTGCACGCCTCGGCACTGCCGTGCCGATCGGCCCCCGCCTCGACTGCGTCGTGGACAACGATCGCATCAACTATCTCACGCCGCTCCTCTCGATCTTCCTGCACGGCGGCTGGATGCACATCCTCGGCAACGCCCTGTTTCTCTGGATTTTCGGGCGCGCCATCGAGGACGTGATGGGACCCATGCGATTTCTGGGCTTCTATCTGCTCTGCGGCCTCGCCGCCTCGGCCGCACAGATCATCGTCACGCCGTCGTCGCCCGTGCCGACCGTGGGCGCCTCGGGCGCGATCTCGGGAGTGATGGGCGCGTATCTGCTGCTGTTCCCGCGCGTGCGCGTGCACATGTTCTTTTTCTTTTTCCTGATTTTCCGGATCCCCGCATGGCTCGTGCTGCTGTATTGGTTCGCAATCCAGGTTCTGACCGGCCTCCCGGAACTCAACGCGATCGGCGGCGGAACGACCGGCGGCGTAGCGGTCTGGGCGCACGTTGGCGGGTTTCTCACGGGGCTGCTGCTTGTGCGCTCCTTCGAGCGCCCCGATCTTCTCGCGCGGCGCAGGGTGGCGTTCGGGTCGTACGGCTAGCTCCCCTCACCGCGGTCGCGCGGGTGTTCTCTCTGTTGTTGTTGGAAAAGAAAAAAATTGGCCACGGATTTCGCGGAAACGCGCGGATCGTTCCGGTCGCACGGAGCGATCCGCGCGTTTCCGCGAAATCCGTGGCCAATTATTTTTTCTTTTTAGCCACACCGTGACTTCGGATGGTCGGGATCGAAATCCAGAGCATTGCGGCCGGCCACACGCCCGCCGCGTTTGCAACACCCGACTACCGCGCCGTAACTTTCCCTCTCCCCCACCGAAGGCACGTTGCGCCTTCGAACACCCAGAGGCAAGGCGCCCGTGCGGCTCATTCCAAAAGACGAAGGGTTTTTCGAAATGTTCGACGCCCTCGCGTCGATCATGGTGCGCTCGGCCAAGGTGCTGGATGAGCTGTTCAATGAGCCCAACCGGCTCGATGTCTTTGCGGCCCAGATCAAGACGCTCGAGCATGAAGGCGACGCGATCACGCATGAGATCATGAAGCGCATCGACAAGAGCTTCGTCACGCCGCTCGACCGCGAGGACATCCATCGCCTTGCGAACCGCCTCGACAACGTCGTGGACCTCGTCGACGGCACCGCGCGCCGGGCGCAGATGTTCCACCTCAGCGACCGCCGCGAGCATGCCAAGGAACTGACCCAGGTGCTCGTGAAGGCCACGGAGTCCATCGCGAAGGCGGCGAGCTCGCTCAAGGTGCCCTCAGAGGTCGCACGGATCGGCCGGGAGATGAAGGTCCTCGAGGAGGCCGGCGACGCGATCTATTCAAAGGCCGTGGGAGCGTTGTTCGAGGGCACGCCCAACGCGCTCGACGTGATCAAGTGGAAGGAGCTCTACGACAACATCGAGGACGCGATCGACGAGTGCGAGGACGTGCTGAACGTCCTCGAGAGCGTCTCCCTCAAGAACAGCTGAGCGCCTCACCGCGATGA
>JBOHTH010000400.1:0-3714 GCA_050733535.1 Gemmatimonadaceae bacterium
CCTCAAATCTGAGACTTCCCGCTCCCCGCTCCCCCCTCTTCTGTGCGTACCTTCTTGCGTGACAAAATCGGCTCTCCGGTCCCTCCTCAGCCTGATCGCCGGCCTCGCGATCGGCATCGCGGTTTCCTCAACGTCGGCGTCGCACGCGTTTGCAGCGCTCGAGCCGATCGGCACCATGTGGGTGAACGCCATCCGCATGACCGTCGTCCCGCTCGTCGTCTCGCTGCTGATCGCGACAATCGCCGAGGAAGACAATCTGCGCACCGTTGGCGGCCTCGGCGTGCGCGCGGTGGCGATCTTCGCGACGTTGCTCGCCGTGAGCGCGTTCCTCACTTTTCTCGCCGCGCCGCCGCTGTTCGCCTCTCTGCACATCGATGCCGCGGCCGCCGCGTCGCTGCGTGGCGCCGGCGCCACTGCCGTCACGGCCCCCGCCCTCCCTTCGTTCTCCGACTGGCTCACCAGTCTCATTCCGTCGAATCCCGTCAAGGCAGCCGTCGACGGCGCGATGCTGCCGCTGATCATTTTTGCCATCGCATTCGCCGCCGCGCTCGCGCGGATCGACACCGCGCGGCGTGCCGCGGCCACCGCGGTGTTTCGCGGACTGGCCGACGCGATGCTCGTGATCGTCGGCTGGGTGCTCGCCGCCGCGCCGGTTGGTGTGTTCTGCCTCGCCGTCGCGCTCGGCGTTCGCCTCGGCGTCGGAGTCGCCGGCGCCGTCGCATTTTACCTCGTCGTGCATTGCGCGCTCGTCGCGATCGCCACGCTCCTGCTGTACGTGGTGATTCGAATCTTCTCGGCTGTGCCGCTGGCGCAGTTCGCGCGCGCGGCGACGCCGGCGCAGGTCATCGCGATGAGCACGCGGTCGTCGCTCGCGGCGCTCCCCGCGATGATCGACGGCGCGGCCCGCGTACTGAAACTTCCGATGCCGGTCGCCGGATTCGTCCTGCCGTTCGGCGTGTCCGTGTTCCGCCTCAATCAGGGCGTGACGTGGATCGTGTCCGCACTGTTCCTTTCGAAACTCTATGCCGTGCCGCTCACAATGGGGCAGCTCGCATTCCTCGGCGCCTCTTCCGTGGCGGCAAGCTTCAGCATTCCGGGAATCCCGAGCGGTGGGCTGGTCATCAGTGCGCCGTTCTTCGTCGCGGTCGGCCTGCCCATTGAGGGAGTCGGAATTCTTTTCGCGCTCGATGCGATTCCGGATATCCTGAAAACGCTTCTCAATGTCACCGGGCAGCTGACGGCGA
The DNA here is from genome assembly GCA_050733535.1 of Gemmatimonadaceae bacterium. Taxonomy (GTDB): domain Bacteria; phylum Gemmatimonadota; class Gemmatimonadetes; order Gemmatimonadales; family Gemmatimonadaceae; genus Fen-1231. The sequence continues at coordinate 1,245 of JBOHTH010000400.1, forward strand.
CTGTTCTCCTGTCCCGCTGAAGCTCGATGCTCAAAGGTCGAGCTCACGGGTCATTGCTAGGGAGGGTCAAAGCTCGTCCTTCAGAGCTTGGAGCGAGCTGATGGCTCTGAACCGCAGAGCTCTGACACTCCCGACCTCTGAGCACTGAGCTTGAGCTTGTGAGCTCCGAGCTTCTCAACCTCACCTGTTTATGTGACCCACTGTAGTTTCCACCAATGCCCTCCGACGACACACCCGGCCCGCTCGATCTGCTCTGGTTCTGCCAACTCGCTGCGGACGGCGAGTTCATCGGAACGAAACCCGAGCGCCGCGCGACGTTGCCGTACATCTCGAGCCTCGTCGAAACCGCGGCCGAGATGGGATTTTCGAGCCTGCTCACCGCGACAAACTTTCACGCCGAACACGAAGCGTGGACCGCGTCGATCGCGACGCTCGCGCGTACGCAGGGCGCCGGACTCCTCATCGCCGTGCGACCCGGAATGTTTCATCCGGCGCTGTTCGCGAAGATGGTCGCCACGGCCGCGAATCTTTTCCCGGGCCGCGTGCGAATCAATGTCGTGGTGGGATCGAATCCCGCCGAGAACGCGATGTACGGCGACATGGAGAGTCACTCGGCGCGGTACACGCGGACGCGGGAGTTCATCGCGATCATGCGCGACCTGTGGCGTGGTGAACCGGTCGACGGCCACTCGCCGCTGTACCAGTTCAAGGGCGCGATCGTTTCGCCGGTGCCGCCGCTGCCCGTCCCCATCTATCTCGGCGGCCACAGCGAGGACGCGCAGCGTATCTCGGCGGAGCTCGCCGATGTGTATCTCGTCTGGGGCGACACCGTTGAAGGCGTCGGCAAGCGCATTGCGTCGATGCGCGAGCAGCAGGCGAAGGTCACGCGGCTCGTCGACACGCCGCTCACGTACGGCCTGCGTTGCCACGTGGTGGTGCGCGAAACCGAAGCAGAGGCCTGGCAGGCCGCGGATCGTCTGATCAGCCGCATCGACCCTGCCGTGCGCCAAAAGTTCATGGAGACAACAGCAAGTGTCGACAGCGAGGGCCAGCGCCGGCAGCTGGAGCTCGCAGCGTCGGCGTCGCTGATTGTGGAGCCGAATCTTTGGTCCGGCGTGGGGCTCGCGCGGAGCGGCGTTGGTGTCGCGATCGTCGGAAGTCCGGCGCAAGTCGCGGCCAAGCTGCGCGCGTATCAGGCGCTCGGGATCAGCACGTTCATTCTGTCGGGCTATCCACATCTCGAGGAGTGCCGGCGATTCGGCGAGATGGTGATGCCGCTGCTGCGGCGGCCGGCTGATCGCGCGCGGCGGGCGGGGGTCGATGCGTTGTCGTCGGGGGTGGCGCCGGTTACATAAACGAGCCGCGTTCGCAGCAACGACCGAACGCCACGGCAGTAGTGGACCAGCTTGGTCTTGGTGTGTGCGATGGTGGTAGGTCGGGGGTCGTTGGTGCGGGGTTCGCGGTCTCTGGCTTCTGGTCGCAGGTCGACGGCTGTTGGTGCGTGGCGCGCGGGACGACAAGCCACGGACCATATACCCAGCACCAACCGCCAGTCACCTACGACAACGCCTTCCCAGTGACGAACGTTCTCTCACGTCTTGGCGCAGCAATCGGGGCCGCAGCATGCTCCGTCAGCGGCAGCGAGCGTGTGCAAGGCTGGCGCGGCCATCGGCTTCGACCCGCGCACGAACGCGCTGACAAACTTCCCTTCGATCTGCGGTGCAGCGGCTGCGACATCTAGACCGGTGCCGGCGAGAAAGGCGGCGGCATCCTTGCTCTCATAAACGCGCGTCACTTCAATAGAAGGTTTCTCGAAGCCCGCCTCACTGAGCAGGCTCAGGAACTCCTGCTCTTCCAGCGCTCCCGCCACGCAGCCGATCCAAAGTTCGACGCTCTTCCGAATCTCGGCCGGCACTTCGCCTCGCACGACGACATCCGACACGGCGAACCGTCCACCCGGCTTCAGCACGCGAAACGCCTCGTTGATCACGCGGCGTTTGTCGCCAGAAAGGTTCACGACGCAGTTCGAGATGATGACATCCACGGAGCTGTCCGGGAGCGGGATGTGTTCGATCTCGCCCTTGAGGAACTCGACGTTCGTCGCGCCCGCTTTCCGCTTGTTCTCGTTGGCGAGCGCGAGCATTTCATCGGTCATGTCGAGGCCGTACGCTTTGCCGCTCGGCCCAACGCGCTTGGCCGAAAGCAGAACGTCGATTCCGCCACCGGAACCCAGGTCGAGGACGACCTCTCCTTCACGCAGCGCGGCAAGCATGGTCGGATTTCCGCACCCGAGCGAGGCGAGCAGCGCTTCGGCGGGAATCCCATTTGTTTGCCCTTCGTCGTAGAGGTCGGACGTGATGGGATCCCACGCGGCTGCTGTTGATCCGCCACAGCACGACGTCGATGAGCAGCAGTCGGCGGGCGTTCCCTCGCCCGACGCGACGCGAGCTGCCGCTTGTCCGTACTTCTC
>JBOHTH010000401.1:0-3197 GCA_050733535.1 Gemmatimonadaceae bacterium
GTGCCGAACGATCCAAACTGGCCCACGACCGCCCACCGCTTGCAGTTGTCACCGCAACCAACCACCAAACACTCACCATTTACCCGCTAGTCCGGGACCAGCCGGCTACGGCTTCTGGAAACGCGGCTGGAGCCGGTAGACCTCGATCGTCGTGAGCTGCCGCTCCTCGTGCCGCGTCACCACGACTGGCATTTCGACTGACCCCTCGGGCGCCGGGGCGGCGCAGGTATCGACGGGCGCAGCGACCGGGTAGGGAGCGGCGACGGCGATCGGGATGTACGCTCCTCTCTGGCGTCCAAACCCACGCTGGCCACCGTTGCTGTCGTGGTGCCGCTCCGGCGGCGATCCGCCCCACTGCGATGGAGTGCCGGTCCATGATGCGGCCGTGGCGTGAGTTCCACGGTTTGCGGGGCGACCTGTTGCGGGCTGGGCGTGCGCGGCGGCCGGGGCGGCGTGCGCCGCCTGGCCGGTTGATCCGCTGCTCCAGCGCTGGGCGCCGGCAGTCGCAGTGACCGTAAGCAGAAGCAGAACCGGAATCGAGATCAGGCGGAGTCGAAGCATGGGAATACCTCCTGTTCATTCTACGCTGGACACCGAGAATCGTTCGAACTGCAACGGCATAACTCTCAGACGGCACCTGTCAGCCGCACAGCGTTCAGATCAGAGGATGTTACCACTCGATGTGCTTGCCGCGCCACTTTCGCTTCTCCTTCGGGAAGTCGCGGCGGAAGTGCCCGCCCCGCGACTCCTTTCGCAACAGCGCCGCCTCGGTGATCAGGTGCGCGGTGTCCACCATATTCTGCTCCTCGGTCGCGCCGGGCGGCAGGCGCGAGGCGATGTCCTCGAGGCGCTCCTTGCAATGCCGCAGCCCTTTCGAGTTCCGGTCGATACCGGCGTCGTCCCACATGAGCTGCCGGATGCTGTCGACGGCGACCTGCGCGGCGCCGCGGTCACGAAGCGGCGGCACGGTCCACGGCGCAACGCGCGGCACGCGGCCGAGCCGCGGACTCGCGACGATGTCGCGCGCGACGCGCTCGGCGAACACGAGACCTTCGAGCAGCGAGTTCGACGCCAGCCGGTTCGCGCCGTGGACGCCCGTGCAGCTGACCTCCCCGCACGCGTAGAGCCGCTCGATCGATGACCGGCCCGCGAGATCCGTCATCACGCCGCCCATCATGTAGTGCGCCGCCGGCGTGACCGGAATGCGGTCCTTTCGCGGGTCGATGCCGCGTGCGCGGCAGATGGCAAAGATGCCCGGAAAGCGCCTCGTGAAGTTTCGCGCGATTTTTCTTGCGTCGAGATACACGCCCGATCCGGCCTGACGCTCGCGGAAGATTTCGCGGGCGACAATATCACGCGGCGCGAGCTCGGCGAGGCGGTGTCGCCGCGTCATGAACCGCACGCCGCGGTCGTTCACCAGAATCGCGCCGTCGCCGCGCACCGCCTCGGAAATCAGCTGCAGCGGATTCTCCGGTGTGTCGAGCGCCGTGGGATGGAATTGGACAAACTCCATGTCGGCCAGCCGCGCGCCGGCGCGGTGCGCAATTGCGTACCCATCGCCCGTGGCGACTCCCGGGTTGGTGGTGTATCGGTACAGCTGGCCGCACCCGCCAGCCGCGAGAACTGTTGCATCGGCGACGATCTCGACCGCGCGCCCCGACACGCTCGCCTTCACTCCCGTGCAGCGCTCGTTGACGATGATCAGGTCCAGCGCCCGCGCCATCTCGAGTACGGTGATGTTCGGGCTGTTGCGCACGCGCTCGATCAGCGTGCGCGCGACCTCCGCGCCGGTCTGGTCGCCGTTGGCGTGGACGATCCGCTTGCGCGAGTGCGCCGCCTCTTTCCCGAGCGAGAAGTGCCCTGCGGCATCGGTGTCGAAGTGCGCGCCGATGGACGCGAGTTCGCGCACGCGCTGCGGCCCTTCCGCCACGAGCACTTCCACCGCGGCGGCGTCGCACAGCGCCGCCCCCGCCGCGAGCGTGTCGAGGCGGTGCAGCTCGGCTGAATCGCCGGCGCCGAGCGCCGCCGCGATCCCTCCCTGCGCGTAGGCCGTGGCACTGTCGAACAGCGAGCGCTTGGTGAGGACCACCACGTCTCCGTGCTCGCACGCGCGCCACGCCGTGTGCAGGCCCGCCACGCCGGAGCCGATCACGAGGAATCGTGTTCTGATGCGGTCCGCCATCCCTGAAAGATAGCTTGCGACGCCCCGCGCCAGCGGCGAATCTTTCCTCCACATGCGAAAGCTCCTGGCTTTCATCGGCGTGCTGCTGGCCGTGCACGTCGCGCTGTTGTTCGTGCGGCCACGGGGGGGCGTCGCGGTCGCGGCGCCGGGAGGACTCGACGTCGGCGTCGTCTTCGACCTCGGCGGACGCGGCGACAAGTCGTTCAACGACGGCGCGTACACGGGCGCGGAGCGCGCGGCCAAGCAACTCGGCGCGCACATCCGGTATGTTGAGCCCGGCGAGGGATCCGACCGCGAGGCGGGCCTCCGGCTGCTCGCGGCGGAGGGGATGAAACTGGTGATCGGCGTCGGGTTCATCTTCACCGACGACCTTACCGCACTCGCGAAGGAATATCCCAGCACGGCTTTTGCAGGCGTGGACTATGCCGTCACGATCGGTCCGGACGGCAAGCCCGTGCCTCCGCCGCCGAACGTCGCGGCACTCAAGTTCCGCGAGGAGCAGGGTTCGTTTCTCGTCGGCGCAATTGCCGCGCTCGTCGGACATTCCAAGAAGGTGGGGTTCGTCGGCGGGATGGACTCGCCGCTGATCCACAAGTTCGAAGCCGGCTATCGCGCTGGCGTGAAGGAAGTGTGTCCCGACTGCCAGGTGCTCGTGCAGTATGCGGGCGTCACGCCGGATGCTTTCCGCAATCCGGGGCGCGGCAAGGAGCTCGCGCTCTCGCAGTACCAGCAGGGCGTGAACGTCATCTACCATGCATCGGGTTCGACGGGTCTCGGCGTATTCGAAGCGGCTCGCACGATGAACCGCTTCGCGATCGGCGTGGACGCAGATCAGTACAGCGAGGCGCCGGGGCACGTGCTGACGTCGATGGTGAAGCGCGTGGACAACGCGGTCTACGACATGATCCTGCGCGTGAAGGAAAACCGCTTCAAGGGCGGGATCTACGATTACGGCCTCGCCGAGGACGGCGTCGGGTATGTGTACGACGAGCACAACCGTGCGCTCATTCCGGAC
>JBOHTH010000402.1:0-10138 GCA_050733535.1 Gemmatimonadaceae bacterium
GGGGGACGGGGTGGCGACGGCGCACCAGTCAACCCGATGGCGCAGGCCGACTGGAATCCGCGCTTTGTGAGCGGACGCAGGGTGCGCGGCTTCGAGTTCGTGCAGAGCCAGCGCCGGCGGTACATCCTGATCAGCAAGTGGGCCGAGTACATGAAGGATCTGGATATGTTCATCGCGAGCCCATCGGCGGATGTTGGCGCGAACTCGCAGACGGGCCACCCGTGCGCTGTGGTGCAGTACAAGTTCGACGTTCCTACGCAGGGCGGAGGACGCGGAGGACGCGGCGGCGCGCCGCCGCCGCCGCCGCTCGACCTCAAGCCACAGCCGATCTGCGCGACGATCATCGGCAACCTGTACAACGACGACAAGATTCTGTCCGTGGCGCACCAGTATCAGATCAATACGGATGTATACCTGAAGCATCCGTCGCTCTGATGCGAGGCGATTGGCGGCGAGCGTTAGGTGGGACAGCAACCTTCCTTGCGCTCGCCGTCGGCGCATGCGCAACTGCGGGTACACGGTCTTCGGTCCTCGGTCTTCGGTCCTCGGCCGCGCCTGCGTACCTCTTTTCGTACTTCCGCGGAAATGGCGACGACGGCGTGCACCTCGCATGGAGCGCGGACGGCATCACCTGGTCCGCGCTGAACGGTGGGAAGGCGGTCATCACTCCGAAGATCACGGGCGACGGCGTCGGCTGGCAGGAGTGGAACACCAAGGCCGCGCTAATGCGCGACCCGAGCATCATCTACGGTCCGGATAAACAGTTCCACATGGTGTGGACCGTCGCGTGGACCGATCACGGAATCGGCGAAGCGCACTCGCCCGACCTCATCCACTGGTCTGAACAGACCCGCGTGCCGGTAATGGACCACGAGGCGACCGCGCTGAACGCGTGGGCGCCGGACCTGTTCTACGATGATGTGACGAAAGAGTACGTGATCGTGTGGGCGACGTCGATCCCGGGGCGCTTCCCGGCGACGGACAGCGTCGCACAGAAAACCTCACGCGGCCGCGCCGACCACCGCCTGTACTACGTCACGACGAAGGACTTCAAGACGTACTCGCACGCCAAGCTGCTCTACGACGGCGGATTCTGCGCGATCGACGGCACGATCACCAAGCGCGGCGACACATACTATCTGGTAATGAAGGACGAGACGTTTTATCCCGTCCCCACGCGCAACCTGCGCATCGCGTCGAGCAAACACGCGACCGGTCCGTATGGCCCCGCCTCGCCATCGTTCACGTCGAGGGACACCGAGGGGCCGTCTGTCCTGCAGACGCCGGATTGGTCGTACATCTACTACGACGAATACACGCGCGGGCGGTACGGCGCGGTGCGCACGAAGGATTTCCAGCATTTCGAGCCGTTCACGGATTCATTGCACGCGCCGCGGATGAGGCACGGCTCTGCGTTTCTTGCGCCGGCTTGGGTACTTCGGGAACTAAGAGGGCTCGACTCCGCCGCAAAGTAGCGGTTCGGTTCCGGGTGAGATGTTCTGAGATTGGAATTATTTGGTTATTGGCTTTGGGACAGACCTCCCGCGATCGGCGAGCGCCGCTGTTTCCCGTAGCCAAGGACCAATAACTCCAATCCCACGGCCTCTCACCCAATACTCGGCTGCAGTTCGCGGTCTGATGGCTGGTTGGCGCAGTTGCGCCACTTGGGTGCACATTAGCCCCTCATGCCCGACCTCACCCCCGAGGATGCCTCCGGCCCGTTCTGGGAACGCCCGGAACTGATCCTTCTCGACGCCGGGAAAGAAGGTGAGCTCGTCATCGCGCGGATCCGCGTCGCCGTCATCGGCGCGCTATTCCTGGTGCCGATCGCGGGCGGCATCGAGGCCGTCCGCGCGGGCCGCGAGGTCCACTGGATCGGATTCGTGGTCACGTCCGTCGCGTTCGTGCTCTCGTGCGGAATCCTCTTCATGGTCTCGCGCGACCGGCGCCAGCGCTGGCTCCCGCTCGCCACCAGCCTGTTCGACGTCTCGTTCATCACGCTGACTCAACTGCTCTACGCGTACAAAGTGAACCCGATGGTGCTGCTGAACAATCGGCTCACGTTCGACACCTACTTCGTGGCGCTCGTCGGCACGTGCCTCCGCTTCGACAAGCGCGTCGCGCTCATCGCCGGCCTCACCGCGATCGCGCAGTTCCTCGGCTCCGTTGTGCTCGTCGCGCACCACTTCGACATCGCCGCCGTCGGCGACATCGCCGGCTACGGACGCTTCCAGTGGTCCGATCAGTTCTCACGCGCGATCCTGCTCGGCGCGGTGACCGCGCTCGACGTATACATCGTGAGCGGCCTGCAACAACAGCGGCGCCTGTCGAACGCCGACGCGCTCACGGGCGCGTTCAACCGGCGCTACCTGGAGCACTTCCTGCGGTACGAGCTCGCGCGCGCGGCACGCCATAAGACATCGCTCTCCGTCGCGATGGTGGACGTCGACCTCTTCAAACGGCTGAACGACAACTTCGGCCACGCGGCCGGCGACCGCGTGCTCAGGCACATCGCGAAAACGCTCGAGGGCGCGGTGCGGCGCACCGATCTCGTGGCGCGCTATGGAGGCGAGGAGTTCGTAGTGGTGCTCCCCGAATCGAACGCCGAGCAGGCGGTGATGCGGATGGAGCGCATTCGTGAGGCCGTGGAGAACGACGTGCTGGCGCTGGACAAACAAAAGGGGCGGAACTCGGCGCCGAACGTGAAAGTCACGATCAGCACCGGTGTCGCGAGCTGGCCTGACGACGGGCAGGAAACGACGGAGTTGATTGCGTCGGCCGACCGCCGGATGTACGAGGCGAAGAAGCGGGGGCGGAACCGGACGATGGGGCCGGAGTAGCGGGCGCCGCTACTCGCCGCGGAGCGCCACCCCCGGATGCGTGCGTGCCGCGCGCCGCGCGGGAAGCAGGATCGCCGCCAGCGTCACCGCGATGACCAGCAGCGTCGCCATGCCGAATTCCTCGGCGCTCGTCGGCGTCACCTCGTACAGCAGGGCGCGCAGGAATCTCGTGACGCCAAGGGCCGCCACGAGCCCGCCCACGACGCCGAACGTGACGAGGCGCAGTCCGTCGCCGAGCACCATCCCACGGATGCGCGCGGGATCGGCGCCGAGCGCGAGACGAATGCCGAACTCTCGCACGCGTCCGTGCGCGGCGTACGCGACAACACTGTAGACGCCGATCACGGCGAGGAGCAGCGCGGCACCACCGGCGACCGCGATGAGCAGCATCGTGAGACGCACCCGGACTGTCGCGTCGTCCACGATCGAGGCCAGCGTGCGAATGTTCGCGGCGGGTACGCGGCGGTCGAGTCCTGTCACGAATCTGCTGATCTCGGCCGCCGTTGGCAGCTGCGTGCCGCGTATCGCGTATTGCACGGTCATCGGGCGCGGCACGGCGCGGCTGTCGAACGGCAGGCCATCGCCGTCGCGCAAGAGCGGGAAATACACCGTAGGCACGTAGCCGTCCTCGATGCGCCCCCACTGCACATCGCCCACCACGCCAACGATCGTGAACGCTGCTGCAGTGCCCGGCGGCACATCGGCGCCCGCCGGCCTCTCAATGCGACGGCCGACAACGTCCGTCGTCCCGAACAGATTCGCCGCGAGGCGCTCGCTCACCACGACCGCCGGCGTGCCGCGCAGGTCGCCAGCGCGAAAGCTCCGGCCGGCGCGCAGCGGAATCCCCATCGTAAGGAAGTACTCGGCGCTGGCCACGTTGCTGGCCGCCGCGACGGCCGACCGCTCTCCCGCATCGCTGGCCTGCAGCTGCATGTCGAGCTGCGGTGCGCCGCGACTCGTCAGCGGAAGGTGCTCCACGACCCCCACGGACGCGACGCCCGGCAGCGCGGCCAGCCGATCGACCAGCTTCGCATGGAACGCCGCACTTCTAGCGTATGGAACGTAGCCATCCTCACCATACGGCAACGACACCTGGAAGGTCATCGCGTTCCCGGGACGGAATCCCATGTCGGCGTTGCGCAGATTCCAGAAGCTGCGCCCGAGCAATCCAGCCGCGACGAGCAGCATGAGCGCGATCGCCGTCTGGAAAGTGACGAGCCCGTTCTGCGCGCGCCGCCAGGCGCGACTGGAGGTCACCCGCGCCGCGCGGAGCCGGTCGAACAACCCTTCCATTCCCGTACGCGCCAGCACGACGAGCCCGACGGCTCCGCCGATCAGCACCGCGCCTCCGACCACCATCGCGACTGTGCTTACCGTAAAGGATACTTCATGAAGACGCGGGATCTCGCGCTCCGTGAAGCCGAACTTCGTGGACAGTGCGAGAGCCGCGGCGGGAATCGCGACGGCAGACGACGCAAGTCCGAGCACGATCCCCTCGACGGCGAAACGTTGTGCGAGTGCAGTGCGCGTCGCCCCAAACGAGAGCGCGACGGCGATCTCCTGACTCACGCGCTCGATGCGGAGCAGAAACAGGTTGACGACATTGGTCGTCGCGATGAGCAGCACCACCGCAACCAGGACGCCGAGGAGGACGAGTTGGCCGCGCACCGAGGCCACCGTGGCGGTCTGGAGCGACTCTACGGCGGCACGCGCCCGGCTGCGCTGCAGCATTTCGTGCGTGATCGCCGGAAAGCGCTCCGTGAGCGACGGGATCAGCGCATTGAGTTCAGCCTCGGCGCGTGATGGACCGACACCGTCGCGAAGGCGGCCAATCACATTGATGGCGCGCGAGGCGATTTGCGGTCGGTTGACGGACACGGCCATCGGAAAGAAGATGTCCACCGCCGACGTGGGAAAATCGAACGAGCGAGGAAGAACGCCGATGATCCGGCGCCTGCTGATGTCAGTGTCGATAAGCTGACCGATGATCGACGAGTCTGCTCCAAAACGGCGCCGCCAGAAGTTCTCTGAGATGAGGACCGCGTGGTAGCTGTCGCCATACCACGAGGTGTCGCCAGGCACAAAAAGCTGGCCGAGGATTGGGCGCACTCCGAGCAAGGTGAACACGTTCGGCGTCACGAAGGCGATAGAGACGCGCTCGGGAGCCTCCCCGCCGGTGACGTTGTGCCCGTCGGCGGTCGAATATGCACCGAGCGCGGAGAAAGACCGCGCGCTTTTCGCGAAATGGAAATAGGTAGCCGCCGACTGCAGGTCGTTTTCGCTCGCCATTCCCTCGGTGACGAACCCGACGCGCACGAGCTGGCCGGGATTGGGATATGGGAGATCGCGCAGCAGCACGTCGTAGACGATGGTGCCGATCCCGACCGCCGCGCCGATGCCGATCCCCAGGGTAGCAATGACGCCGGCGGCGAACGCTGGCGCGCGATGCAGGCGGCGGAACGCGAAGCGCGCGTCGCGCGCGAGATTATCCAGTGCCGCTACGCCGCGCGCGTCGCGCGTCTCCTCGCGGAACCGTTGCGTACCGCCAAAGCGAAGAAGCGCAGCGCGCCGCGCGTCGGGTTCGGACATTCCGCGGCGCATGTTCTCCGCCGTCTCCATCTCGACGTGAAACGAGAACTCCTCGCTCTGTTCGGCAGCAATGCGAGAGCGGCCGCGGACAAGTTCGCGAACGCGCGCGAGCGCGACACGCAGACGTGTGAGCACCGGCTCAGTGCTCCGCCGCGATCACGAGGCCGACGGCGGCCACGAACCGGTTCCAGGACGCGAGCTCATGGCCCAGCGCGCGGCGCCCGGCGGCGGTGAGACGGTAGTACTTCGCGCGCCGGCTGTTCTCCGTGATGCGCCACTCGGTGTCGATCCAGCCGCGCTGTTCGAGGCGAACGAGCGCCGGATAGATGGAGCCCTGCCCCACCTGCAGCGCGTCGTGCGAGAGCTGCTCGATGCGGTGCGTGAGCCCCCACCCGTGCATCGGCGTGAGGGAGAGGGTCTTCAGGATGAGCAGGTCGAGGGTGCCCTGCAGGACCTGCTCGTTCGCTGTCGCCTTTGCCACGGCTTCCTCCAGAGAGTCGGGAGGAATGTCGCGACGCTCCTCCAGAATGTCAAGAGGAGCGCTATTGCGGCCGCATCCGCACCTGAAACATCACCGGCCAAAACTTGCCGGTCAGCAAGAGCTGATGCCCGTCCGGCGCGAGCGCGATGCCGTTCATCACCTCGGCTGTGAACGCGCGATCCCTGTACAGATCGGCGAAGTCCACCTCGCGGCTGACCGTGCCTGTCGCCGGATCGATCCACATCACGAGGTTGGTCTGGTACACATTGGCGACGACCTCGCCATCAACATATTCCAGCTCGTTCAGCTGGTAGACCGGCACGCCGCCGTACCGCACATGCACGACCCGCTGGATTGTGAAAGTCTCTGGTGACACGAAGCGGAGCGAGTCGGAGCCGTCGCTCATGATGAGCGATGTGCCGTCGGTCGCGAGTCCCCACCCTTCGCCGGGATAGTGGAATGAATCGCGCGGCGCGAGCGTGGCGGCCTCCCAGGTGTACGCCACGCCCTCCTTCCACGTGAGCTGGTAGAGCTGGCCCTTGAGCAGCGCCAGACCTTCGCCGAATCGGTCGGCCGGCAGCGGGTGCGAGGCGAGCACGCGCCCGGAGCGAAGATCGACACGTCGAATTTCCGAGTGGCCGTAAAGGCCGGTGCTCTCGAAGAGAACAGAGTCGGCCCAGAGGAGCCCCTGCGTATACGCGGCGGAGTCGTGTGGAAAGTGAGCCGTGACTGCGAACGGCGCCGCGTCGCTCTCGGCGCAAGCCGAGACGACAAAAGCTGCCGCGACGGCGATCGACGCGAAGCGGACTGCGCGGGTGCGCGCTACACGCACTGCCCTGACGATCATGGCGCAGTCGCGGGGCTCGACTCGTGCAAGTGCACCATTTTCCAGACGCCTTCTTTGCGAGCCCAGATCGACGTCATGACGAGACGCGAACGCCGTGTCGAACCGTCCTTCATGTTCACGGTATAGACCCCTTCTCTCACCACGAACGCCGCGTCGCGCCCGAGGGTGTGCGCCGTGACGGTGTCCGTGGCAAACACCGCTCCAGTGCGCGGCGCAACGATCGCGTCGCACGCGCGGCGAAACGCGGCCTGCGTTCGAACCACGTGACCGCCGGAGACGAACGCGGGCTCATCGGCGGCGACATTGATGAACGCCGCGGCACAGTCGAGGCGGTCGACGGCAAGGTTCGTGGCGCGCTCGAGCGCGATCACGGAGTCGCCGATCACCTGCGCCTCGGCGCTCGTCATCGGCTGCGGCTGGGCTGGCCGGCACGCAGTGGCGGCGAGGATGGCGACGGCGCAGGGCAACGATCGCAAGGCGGGGTGAGATCGGGTCATGACGTGGCCGTTGACCGGAGGATTGTCGTAAGGGCGATGGCCGCACAGGGCGATGCGCCTACAAATAGACATCCGGCTGTCGCGGCCTGACAGGTGCGCCACGCCGCGATTGTGCTTTGAGCCTTCGCCGCCCGGCGTCTTTCACCAGCAGAATGAGATCATACGGTTCGCAATCGATTGATGACACCCTTGCTCTCCCGGCGTGGTATCGTGAAACCGAGGGAGCGAGAAGTGACCTGCAAGCGCGTTTTCTCAGTTTCGCCGTTCTCGCGGACGTGCCCGAATGGCGGAACTGGCAGACGCATGTGCTTTGACAGGTACATGCCGGCAACGGCGTGCGGGTTCGAATCCCGCTTCGGGCACGCCCTCATTTGAAATTTGACTCGGCGCGCTGTCCTACGTATTGTGTTGGGTACCTGTCAAGCACATGCGTCGACCTCGGCCGACGACAAAACCCGCGGAGCCAACCGGCCCGCGGGTTTTGCCTTGGCGCGCTTGAGTTCTCGGAAGCGCTATGGATGCGCCGGATCACCGACCCAACGCCCTTCCAGTTGCGCAGGGATATAGTAGAGATCGACGGACGAAAACCGGTCGACGCCTTGGGTTCCGCGAACTCGTACGATCACCGTCCTGAGGCCGGCATTCTTGCCGACCTCCCCCCAGAACACGCGGGCGATTTTCCGGCCGAGGACCTTCTCCGGTGGGCAACCGTCATCCTCAGCTTTTGTCGTGGGTGGCCCGAACATCCAGGTGTGAGACCTGAGCGCCGCCCCCGTAAGCGACGAGTCGAGTTGGCGTTCTGCTGCGCGGCCCGTTGGACCGCAAGCACTGATGCTGTATCGAAGTGGTCGAGAACGCAACCAGCTGTTTCTATTTCTTCTGCTCCAGATATTTCTTGGCGATCATCATGTGGACGCCCACGTTGCCGTCGACCAATTCCGTTATATGGAGGTCGGCGGCCATCGACGCAGCCTGGTAGGCCTGCACCTGCGTGATGCCCTTCATCTCCTGGAGCATCTTCACCATTTCGCCGATGGCCGTCCTGGTCGCCACGACGAGAGAGGTGTCGGTGCCCATCGTGACCCAGTGCGTCGGCGTCTCGATGCGCGGCCAGTCGAGGTGCATGTCCTTGCGAACGATGAGCTGTACCCTGCCCTTGAGATCGGTCTCGATGGCGGTCTGGTCCACTTCGCCGTCGCCCTGCGCGGCGTGGCCGTCGCCGATTTCGAGCAGGGCGCCCTTCACGAACACGGGCACATAGAGCGTCGTGCCGGCGACGAGTTCCTTGTTGTCCATGTTGCCGGCGTGATGACTCGGCGGGTTGCTGCTCACGCGGCCGAGTGCGGGCGCCGGCGCGACGCCCATGCTTCCCCAGAACGGACGCAGGGGCACGGTGATTCCGGGCGCGACTTCGGCGGTCATGTGCTTGCGGTCGAGCATGATGAGGCGGGAGCCGCCCCCGCGCCTCGCGCCCGTATCGCCCGGCGGCCTGCACAACTCTCGTATGAATCCGGAGCAGCCGTTGTATCCATAGGCAATGGGCAGCGTGATGCTCTGGATGCGCACCTCGAGCACGTCGCCAGAGTCGGCGCAGGTCACGGAGATGGGCCCGGTGAGGATGTGACCGCCGGGGCCCTTCCGATCACCGGTGACCTGGCTGACGATGTCGCGCAGGTTCTGGGTGACCTCGTCCGGCTTGAGCCCCATTCGCTCGAGGCCGGCCGGCGTGTTCGTGAGCATCGTCGCGATCTCGACGATGTCACCGGAGTTCACGGTGAGCACGGGCTTGGCCTCGGACCAGTAGTAGCCATAGGCGACGGTGCTCGGTGTAGCCGGCAACTGATGGACTTTCTGGGCGGTCAGCTGCGGGGCAGATGACGCGGAGAGCGCAGCAACGGCGAGAATGATTTTCGGGATGCGCATCAGAACCTCCTCATCCTGACAATATGGGAAAGTTGAGCGTGCTCGGTTAGGCCAGCCTGCCGTGGAGCTGACGTCGCGCGGGTGCCGTCCACATCAATGGGCCTGATGCCAACGAATCGTGCGCGAACTCGATCCGATCCGCGTCCGATCGATGACAGTTTCGGCGCCGTCTCGCGCTATTGTGCCGGCGAGGGAGCGAGAAGTGACTTGTCAGGAGCGAATATCAGAATCGTCGTTTTCGCGGACGTGCCCGAATGGCGAAACTGGTAGACGCACATATCTCACAAGTGTGTGCCGGAAACGGCATGCGGGTTCGATTCCCGCTTCGGGCACGCCCTCCATTTGCCGCATTTGACTCGGCGCTTCAATTCATGTATTGTAAAATACACTTGTGAGGTATGCTTCGGCTTCGGCCGAACGGAAACCCGCGGCATCGGCGAGCCCGCGGGTTTTTCTGTTTGTCCAAATGCGGGCTTGATCGGGTACCGAAAGGCCGCATCGGGGAACAGCACGGCCACCGAGCCTATTGCGGCGGCGCAGCCGTCGCTTCCTTCCCAACGGCCGGCTGCACCAACCGTGGTTAGGGAGCCCCGCCACGACCGCGGCGTACGTCATGGCGACGCGAACAGATTGATCGCGAGAAACAGTGCAGCCGATACGGCGCCAATTACGATCTGTACGGTCACCTGCCCGCGCAGCCGCCCGGTTGCACCAAAACGTGCGCCGAACGAAATGCCAAGTCCAAGCACGAGTGCACGTGCGGCTGCAGAGGCCGGCTAGTTCGTCGCGCGCCAAAGCAGGATGACCGCGAGCGTGATCTACGGCACCACCCCGCCCCACACCACACCCAGCCTCGCCATCAACCCGGCGAACACCTCCACCCCATCATATAGATTCTGCACCCGCACGTTCTCATCCTTCGCGTGCTGGTTGTCATCGTGATTCACCGTCGGCACGATGA
>JBOHTH010000403.1:0-22112 GCA_050733535.1 Gemmatimonadaceae bacterium
CCGCCCAAGTTCGGGCAGCCGCTCTGTTTTCTTCGGTCCTCGGTCCTCGGTCTTCGGTCTTCGGTCTTCGGTCTTCGTCCATCCTCCATCGCGCCTAATGCTTTCCGTACGAATCAACGAACTCTCGAACTACGCCGGGCAAGCCGTCACCGTCCGCGGCTGGGTCACCCACCTCCGCTCGTCCGGCAAGGTCGCGTTCATCGTGATGCGTGACGGGACCGGCATTCTGCAGACGGTGCTCGTCAAGAGCGGGGTTGCGCCGGAGATATGGGATCACTTCGCGCGCCTCACGCAGGAGACATCGCTGAGCGTGACGGGCGACGTGCGTGCTGATGCGCGCGCGCCGGGTGGCTACGAGCTGGGTATCGCCGACTTGTCGATCATCGGCGAAAGTCCGCTCGACTATCCGATCCAGCCGAAGGAGCACGGCATTGATTTCCTGCTTGACAACCGAACCTTCTGGCTTCGCTCTCCGCGCCAGGTGGCGATCGCGCGCATCCGCAACGAGATCGAGCAGGCCACGCATGATTTTTACTACGGCCGCGGATTCCTGAGAGTGGATACGCCGATCCTCACGGCCGCGATCGGCGAGCGGAGCGGCCTGTTCTCCACGGAGTACTTCGACGAAGGGAACGCATACCTCGCGCAGACTGGGCAGCTGTACGGTGAGGCCGCAGCGGCTGCGTTCGGCAAGATCTATACGTTCGGCCCGACCTTCCGCGCGGAGAAGTCCAAGACGCGCCGCCATCTCACCGAGTTCTGGATGATCGAACCAGAAGTGGCCTTCAACGACACGCACGACAACATGCGCCTGCAGGAGGATTACGTATCCTTTCTCGTCCAGCGCGTCCTGGAGCGCCGCCAGGAGGAGCTGAAGGAAGTCGAGCGCGACGTGTCGAAGCTCGAGTCTGTGAAGCCGCCGTTTCCGCGCGTCGACTATACCGACGCGGTCGCGACGCTCCAGAAAAAGGGCAGTGCGGTGCAGTGGGGCGACGACCTCGGTGCGGAAGACGAGGCGCTGCTGGTGGAGGACTACGACCGGCCGATCTTCGTGATGAACTATCCGAAGGAGGCGAAGGCGTTCTATATGAAGGAGAATCCGGACGATCCGCGCACGGTGCTGTGCGACGATTGTCTGGCGCCCGAGGGATACGGCGAGATCATCGGCGGGTCACAGCGCGAGGACGACTACGGCAAAATCCTCCACCGCCTGCGCGAGGAGAAACTTCCCGAGGCGGCGTACGAGTGGTATCTGGCGCTGCGAAAGTACGGGACGTTTCCGCACTCGGGATTCGGACTGGGCCTCGAGCGGACCGTCGCGTGGATTTGCGGCGCGCAGCATATTCGCGAATGCATTGCATTTCCGAGGATGATGCACAGACTGAGGCCGTAACAAACAGATCGGGTAATTCGGGTTTGAGTGAGATGCGTTGGGAGTGGGGTGATTGGTTATCGGCTTTGGGAAACGACGACCCTTACCGGCCGGTTAGCGCGGTAATCGCGTTCCCGGTCCCACAGCCAATCACCATGAACTCCAATCCCACAGCATCTCACTCAGAGCGCGCTGTCATCTTTACCTCGTCCCATAGCGAGTCAAGCGCAGCCAGCCCCGCCGTCTTCACCTCGATCCCTCGCTCCGCCGCCAGCCGCTCCACCGCCTCGAACCTCGCCTGAAATTTCGCGTTGGCCTTGTCCAGCGCCAGGGACGGATGCACGCCCGCTTTCCGGCACAGGTTCACGACTGAAAACAGCAGGTCGCCGAGTTCACCCTCGAGGCGCGCGTGGCGAGGATCGCCCGACGGCACCCCGTGCGTTTCGAACTCCGCACCGTTCGCTGCGATTTCAGCCTCAGTCTCCGCGAGTTCTTCGCGCACCTTGGCGATCGGCCCCTTCACGTCCGGCCAGTCGAACCCCACGCCCGCCGCGCGCTCCTGCAGGCGGAGTCCGCGGTGCAGGGCGGGAAGGCCGTGCGGCAAACCGTCCGCGAGGGAGCACCGCGTCTTCGACTTCATCTGCTCCCACGGCTCGCGCGCCGTGGCGTCGCCGTAGAGCCAGGGATGCCGCTTCGTCATTTTCGCGACGAGCGACCCTGCCACGCTCGAGATATCGAACGTGCCCCGTTCTTCCGCGATGATAGCGTGGAAGAGCACCTGCAGCAGCACGTCGCCGAGTTCGCTCCGCATCGCGGCATCGTCACCCGAGCGGATCGCGTCGTCGAGCTCGTGCATTTCCTCGCCGAGGTACGGCCGCAGTGAGTCGTGCGTCTGCGCGCGGTCCCACGCGTCGCGCGCGCGCAGGTCGCGCATGATCGCGAGGGCCTCGTCGAGCGTCGCCCGTTCGTCTTCGGTCTTCGGTCCTCGGTCTTTCGTTTCGCGTTTGTCTTGCATCGTCTCTCTGCGCTGTCTAGCTTCTTCACTCTGGGAATGACCACTCAATCTACCGCCGGCATGAACACCACGCGCGCCTGGGTCGACATCGATCTCGGCGCGCTGCTGCGCAATGGGGCGGCGATCGCGCGGCACGCCGGCGTCCCGATCCTCCCGATGGTCAAGGCCGATGCGTACGGACTCGGGGTCGTGCCAGTCGTGCGGACACTCGCGAAACTCGACCCATTCGGGTTCGGCGTCGCCACTATAGAGGAAGGCCGCGAGCTCCGCTCTTCTGGTGCGTGGCGCCCGATCGTCGTGTTCACTCCACTGCTGTCGGAGGAACTGGCAGCCGCGCGCGAACTGAATCTCGTCCCGACGCTCTCGTCGGCGCACACGATTGCTGAGTGGGTGGGCGCCGGCGGCGGCGCCTGGCATCTGGCGATCGATACGGGCGTGAGCCGCGCCGGTGTGCGCTGGGATCGCATCGGAGACGTGGCCGACGCGGTGCGGCGCGCTCCGCCGGAAGGTGCGTTCACCCACTTTCATTCGGCAGAACTCGACGACGGCACGATGGAGGTGCAGGAGCAACGCTTTCGCGACGCGATCTCCGCGCTCCCCGAGCGACCCGCGATCCTCCACGCGGACAACAGCGCCGCGGCGGTGCGCCGCTCGCCGTCGCCATGGAGCCTCGTGCGCCCGGGCGTGTTTCTCTACGGTGTCGGGAGCGGCCCCGGCGCCGCACTTCAGCCTGAACCCGTGGCGCATCTGCGCGCCCGCGTGGTCGAGCTTCGGGATCTGGCAGTTGGCGACACCGTAGGGTACGACGCGACGTGGCGCGCCAGGCGCCCGTCCCGTGTTGCGACGCTCGCGCTGGGCTACGCCGACGGCTACCGGCGGTCGCTCGGGAACAAGGCGGAGGCACTGCTGCATGGCCGTCGCGTTCCGGTCGTCGGGACGGTGATGATGGACATGACGGTCCTCGACGTCACTGACGTTCCGTGTGTTGAAGGCGATGTCGCCACGCTGTTTGGCGCGGACGGCGGCGACCTGCTCACGCTCGAGGCCGTTGCCGCGTGGGCGTCGCTCTCGCCGTACGAGCTGCTCACTGGCCTGCGCCAGCGGGTGGTCCGCGTTCACGCGTGATGGCACATCGCGCGGCCATCATCGTATTGGACGGCGTCGGAATCGGCGAGGCGTCTGACGCCGCCGCGTACGGCGACATTGGCAGCAACACGCTCGGCAATGTTGCGCGCGCCGTCGGGGGGCTGACGCTCCCCAACTTGCAGCGGGTTGGGCTCGGCGGCGTCGCGCCGCTCGACGGCATGCCGCCCGCGACGCGCCCCGCCGGCGCGTTCGGCCTCCTGCAGCCCGCGTCGGCGGGGAAGGACAGCACTACTGGGCATTGGGAAATCGCGGGGCTCAAACTTGCGGTCCCCTTTCCCACCTATCCCGCGGGGTTCCCCAAGGCGCTCCTCGAGGAGTTTGCGGCGCGCACCGGGCGCGAGGTTATCTGCAACGAGGTGGGGAGCGGCACGGAGCTCCTCGACCGGTGGGGTGCGGCGCACGTCCGGAGCGGCGCCTGGATCGTCTACACGTCCGCCGACTCGGTCTTTCAGGTTGCCGCCCACGAAAGTGTCGTGCCGCTCGCAGAGCTCTATGCGGCGTGCGCCGTCGCACGCGCGATCCTCGTACCGCCGCACAACGTATCGCGCGTGATCGCGCGGCCGTTCACGGGGAGCGAAGGGGCCTGGCATCGCACCGCGAACCGGCGCGACTTTTCGATCGCCCCGCCGGGGGAGACCCTGATCGACGCGCTTGCGGGCGCGGCGATCTCACGCACGGGCGTTGGGAAGGTGGACGACCTGTTCGCGCGGAGGGGGATCGAGGGCGGGCACACCGCCGGCAACGCAGAGGGAATCGCGCGAATTCTCGCCTGGATGCAGTCGGGAAGTGGGTTCCTGTTTGGCAACCTTGTAGATTTCGACCAGTTGTATGGGCACCTGAACGATGTTCCGGGGTTCTATAGAGCGTTGCGGGAGTTCGACGACGCCCTGCCGGCCATTTTCTCCGCCCTCCAAGAGGACGATCTGTTCTTTATCACCGCTGACCACGGCAACGATCCGACAACGGCGTCGACCGATCATGCGCGCGAGAACGTTCCGTTGCTCGCGCTCGGATCGCGCGTGCGGCCCGGCGCGATCGGCCGCCGTGCAACCTTCGCCGATCTCGGCGCGACGGTCGCGGAGTGGATGGGCCTCGCGTTCCGCGGTGCCGGCGAGTCGTTCCTGCCCCTGCTGGTGTCTCGGTGAAAGCGACCGGCGCCGCTGACGCTGGAGAGCGCCTGCGCGCTGCTGCGCAGGCGGCGATGGCGCGCGCGTACGCTCCGTATTCGGAGTTTCGCGTTGGCGCCGCGTTGTGCACCGTCGACGGCACGGTCATCACCGGCTGCAACGTGGAGAACTCGTCATTTCCCGCGGGGATCTGCGCGGAGCGCGGCGCGCTCGCCGCGGCGGTGGCACTCGGGCACCGCGCCTTCACCCACCTCGCCGTCGTGACCGACGCGGACGAACCGTCACCGCCCTGCGGCATTTGCCGCCAGGCGCTCGTGGAGTTCGCCCCCGCGCTGCGCGTTTCGAGTCACACCCTCTCGGGCGCGGAGGCGCGCTGGTCGCTCGCCGACCTGCTGCCGCATCCGTTCACGCCTCAGTCCCTGCACCACACATGAACCGTCGTCTCTCCTTCGTCCTCGCGGTGCTGATCACCGCGGGGGCCGGCGCCTGTGCCGAGTCACTTGACGGAGGCGCCGGCTGTCCGCGCCTCTGTCCGGCGCAGACGCTGACGGTGCTCGACACGGTCATCAATCCGGTGCTGGCGTTCGACAGCACGTTCGTCGGGTTCCCGGAGGTCGGCGCGGAGCAGGAACTCCTGCTTGCGACGCGCGGGGACACGCTCGAGACCCGTGGCGTGATCCGCTTCGATGCGATGACGACCGTGGTGACGCCGACGAACGACACGTCGCAGACGATCTCGCAGGTCGACTCCGCGTTTCTCACCATCGCTCTCGACACGGTGCGCGCGCGGATTCCCGCCAATATCCGCTTCGAGCTCTATGACGTCGACGACACGATCGAGCCGGACACGCTGTCCGCGCCGGTCAACGCGCACTTTTCGCCAAGCCGACGGATCGGCGGCATCACTGTTGCGCGCACATTCCTGCCCGAAACGCTCGCCGTTCCGGTATCCGACTCCGCAGTGCTCGCCGCCATCCGCACGCGCGGCCGCATGCGCATCGGCATTCGCGTTGACGGCGACGGTCCCGTATGGATTCGCGTCGGCTCCACGATTGACGGGCTGCCGGCGACGCTCTCGTATCGCGGATCGCCGGACACGACGGTCGCGAAGATCACGCTGCAGCCGGTCTCGAATTTCCCGACCGGCACGCTCGAGGAGGGAATCCGCGCGGGGCTCACGAACTACATGATCGTCGCGAAGAACGCGATCCCGCAGTTCACGAACACGATGAACGTCGGCGGGAACCCCGGGCGGCGCCCGTACCTCCGGTTCGACATTCCATCGCACATCGTCGACTCGTCGACGATCGTGCGCGCGTCGCTCATCCTGACGCAGCGGCCGCTCCCGTACGGAGACCAGCGCGACACGATGACGGTTCACGCACAAGTAGTGCTTGCGAGCCCGCAGGTGACCGACCTGCGGCGCGCTGCCAACATCATCTCGGCGCCGGGCCTTGACGTGGATGACTCGCTTCTCATTTCGCCGCGTGACTCGGGGCAGAAAGTCTTCGATATGTTTCTGCTCCTGCGCGCGTGGGCGGCGCAAGACGCGCTGCTATATCCGCCGCCACGAGCCGTCGTACTGCGCGCGTCACCGGAGAACGTATTGCCGTTCGAGGCGAGCTTCTTCAACAGCTCGAGCCCCGAGTCGGTGCGTCCCGCCATGCGAATCTCCTACGTCCCGAAGATCACTTACGGAGTGCCCTGATGCGATTCCTCCCGCGTTTCGCCGTCGCGATCGCGTTCAGCGGTGCCGCGTCCGTGCTCGGGGCGCAGGGGTCGCTCGGCGTCCAGGGGTTCGGCTACCCGGGCGGCGAGCTGAGCTCGCGCGCGCTCGCGAGTGGCGGCGCGCTCGCGGATTTCGACGCGAACTCGCCGATCAACCCCGCGGCGCTGCTCGTCGGCACGCGCGCGACGGTGTACCTGCAGTACGACCCTGAGTTTCGATTCGTAAGTGGCGCTGGCGCCAGCGCGACCACGACGACGGCGCGCTTCCCGCTGTTCCTTATCAGCGGCAAGATGGGCAAGGCCCGGTTCAGCTTCTCCTACTCCAGCTTTCTCGATCGCACCTGGACGAACACCTATCAGGACACGCAGGTCATTGCCAGCGCCAAGGTGCCGTCGACGGTGACGGCCATTTCCGACGGCGGCATCTCGGATGTGCGCGGCGCGATGAGCTACACGTTCTCCGACAAGCTCTCGATCGGCGCGGCCGTGCACGTGTTCCCGGGGCAGAACCACATTATCTTCGGCCGCTCGTTTCAGGACACCGCGACGTTCGGTGCCTTCCAGCAGACGAACACCTATAACTTCAGCGGGTCCGCAGTCTCGTTCGGTATCATCGCGACGCCTGTTCCACACATCAATCTGGGCTTTTCAGGACGATACGGGTTCTCGATGCACGTGCATCAGGGTGACTCCACGACGCTTGGCAGCGCGTCCGTTCCGAACCGCGGCAGCGCGTCGCTCGCCTACGACGGGATTCCCGGCACGATCATCGCCGGGCGATTCGGATTTGAGAACTGGAGCGCGATGAAGGGGCTCGGGAGCGCCGGGCTCAGCGTGTTCGACGCGACCGAATTTTCGGCGGGGATCGAGACCGGCGGGCCGAAGTTCTATTCGATCGTCATGCCCGTGCGCCTGGGCTTTCGCGACCGCACGCTGCCGTTCGGTGTCGGACTGCAACAGGTTCGCGAGACAGAAATCACGGCCGGAGCAGGGATACCGCTCGCGTCGGGACGCGTCGCACTCGACCTGACGCTTGCGCATGCCCACCGCACGGCGAACATCGCGTTCGCGGAGACGGGGTGGATCTTCAGCCTCGGGATCGCGATCAAGCCGTACTGAGTTTTCTCGAGGAGCCGAGCCGACGATGGCCGCGGATGCGGGGGCCCTGCCGCTGATTCTCGTCGCGGACGACGTTGAGGCGAACGTCGAACTCCTCGTCGACCAGCTTGAAACGCTCGGCTTCCGCACCGTGGCCGCGCACGACGCGTCGTCGGCGCTCGCGACTTGTCTCGACCGCCGCCCGGACCTCGCCATTCTCGACGTGTCGATGCCGGCCGGCGACCTCGGCATTGCGGATCGCGACGCCGGGTTCGAGGTCTGCCGCCGGCTCAAGCGCGATGCGCGCACGGCGCGGATCCCCGTCATCTTCGTGACGGCGCTGGGTGATACGAGCGACCGCGTGAAGGCGATCGAGGCCGGCGGAGACGATTTCCTCACGAAACCGCACCACCGGCTGGTGCTCAACGCGCGCGTGCGTGCGCTGCTCAAGTTGAAGGGCGCGACCGACGCGCTGGAGGAGAGCCTCAAGCGCCTTCGCGAGCTGCAAAAGGTGCGCGACGATCTCATGAAGATGATCGTCCATGATCTCAAGACGCCGCTGACGTCGGTACTGGCGACGCTCGAAATGGCGCGCGATGGCGACTTTGGTGCGCTCACGGCGCCGCAGGCTCGTGCGCTCTCGGACGCGGAAGGGAAGGCGGAGGACCTGCTCGCGCTGATCGAGGACCTGCTCGAGGTGGCACGGATCGAGGAGCAGACGATCACGCTGCAGCCGGAGCCCATCGCGCCCGCCGCTCTGCTCGCCGAAATCGTATACGACTGGGGGTTGCGATTCCAGCAGGAGGGAGCCGCGGCTGCCATCGATGTGGCCGACGACGCGCCGGTATTTCGCGCCGACAAGGTGCTGTTCAAGCGCGTGCTCTCGAACCTGGTGCAGAACGCGCTCACGCACACGGCGGGGCCGGTGCACCTCGTGCTCGGCGCGCGCGCAGATGCCAGCGGCATTCTCTTTACGGTGACGGACGACGGGCCGGGCATTCCGCTGGAGTATCAGGAAATTATCTTCAGGAAGTTCGAGCGGGTGCGTGCCGCCAATGCGCCGCGCGTGCGCAGTTCCGGCCTCGGGCTGACGTTCTGCCGTCTCGCTGTCGAGTCGCACGGCGGGCGCATCTGGGTCAAGAGCACGGAGGGCGAAGGGAGCACCTTCTACGTGCAGGTTCCGCTCACGCCGGCCGAGCCGACGCGCGCGCTCAGCCGCACGGGCGAGTTTGCGGCGCCGGCGCCCGGCCGCGGGTGATGAAGCCATGAGGGCGTACCTGCGCACGTTCGGGTGCCGCGCGAATCAGTACGACACTGAGGCGGCGCGCGCCATGATCGAGGCGGCCGGCGGCGTGATCGTCGACTCCCCAGAGCTGGCCGACGTCGCGCTGTTCAACTCATGCGCAGTGACGGCAGCGGCGGAGGCGGACCTTCGTCAGGAGGTTCGTCGCGCCGCAAAGCGCAATGCGCGCATCCGGTCGGTCGTGCTCGGCTGCGCCTCGGCGCGCGACGATGGAACAATAGCGGCACTTCCCGGCGTGAGCGACGTGATCGCCGGAGCGGATCTCCCTGCGCTCGCGATGGCGCTCGGCATGGATCCTTCGCTCGCGAGAGAACGGCCAGCGGTTCAAACGGGATCGCGCGCGCTGCTCAGGATCCAGGACGGCTGTGATGAGCACTGCACCTTCTGCTCGACGACGCTCGCCCGCGGGGCACACCGTTCACGGCCGGCGGACGACCTGGTGCGTGAGGCAGGGGCGCTTGCGGACGCGCACCCGGAGATCGTGATCACGGGGATTCACATTGGGTCGTACGGGGCCGAGCATGGGACATCGCTCGGCGAGCTGCTCGACCGGCTCGTGCGTGAGGTGCCGGGGGTGCGGTTCAGGCTGACATCCGTCGAGGCCACCGAGGTGGATTCTCTTTTGGGCGAGCTGTTTGCCTCGGATCCGGCACGCGTGGCGCCGCACCTGCACGCCCCGCTGCAGTCGGGGAGCGACCGCGTGCTGAAGCGCATGGGGCGCAACTGGTACAGCGCCGCGGGCTATGCAAACGCTGCGGAACGCATGGCGGCGCGATGCGACGTTTTCGCGCTTGGCGCGGATGTGATCGCCGGGTTTCCGGGCGAAACAGACGAGGATCACGAGGCGACGCTATCGCTGGTACGGGCGCTGCCGTTCACGTATTTGCACGTGTTCCCGTACTCGGAGAGGCCCGGGACGGCGGCGGTGCGCATGGGAGCGCAGGTACCGGCGATCGTAGCGCGCGAGCGGGCGGCGGAACTGCGGGCGCTGGGCGAGGAAAAGGCTCTCGCGCATCGGGTGTCGCGGGCCGGCGGGCACGCCGATGTCGTCGTGGTCGGCGACGGTCACCGGCGGGAGGGGCTGACGGAGGATTATCTTTCCGTGCGGCTTGCTGATGCGTCCGTGCCACGCCGCTCGAGGCTGGCCATGAGGCTGACCCTGAGCGATGGTGAACTGACCGCAAGCTGACGCTCGGTCCGCGGTCTTCGGTCTTCGGTCCTCGGTCCTCGGTCTTCAATGCCCTCCGTCTACATCGAAACCTACGGCTGTCAAATGAACGTGAGCGATTCCGAGCTGATGCTCGGCAAGCTCACGGCCGTCGGCTATGAGAGTGTGGACGGGCCCGACGGTGCCGATGTGATTCTCGTGAACACCTGTGCCATCCGCGACAACGCGGAGCAGCGGGTGATCGGCCGGCTGGGTGAGCTGCGCCGTTTCATGAAGAAAGACACGATCCTTGGCGTCACGGGATGCATGGCGCAGCGCCTCGGGCCCAAGCTGCTCGAGTCCAACTCGCGCGTGTCGCTGGTGGTCGGGCCGGACGCCTACCGCGCGCTTCCCCATCTCCTTGATGGCGCGCGGCGTGGCGAGCGCTTCACAGCGACTGATTTTGATCTCGAAGAGCACTACGAAGATTTTCAGGCACGCCGGTTCGAGGGAGTCAAGGCGTGGATCCCCGTGCAGCGCGGCTGCGATTACCGCTGCACGTACTGCATCGTGCCGTACACGCGCGGACCTGAGCGCAGCCGGCAGCTCGCGGATGTCGTGCGCGAAACGCAGGACGTCGTCGCGCAGGGGCTCACCGAGGTGGTGCTGCTCGGCCAGACGGTGAACTCGTACACCGATGGCACGCACGATTTCGCGGACCTCCTGCGTGCGGTCGGCGCAGTGCCCGGAATCCGCCGCGTGCGTTACACCAGCCCGCATCCGAACGACTTCAGCGACCGCGTGATTGACGCGATGGCGGAGACTGCCACCGTGTGCGAGCACGTGCACCTGCCAATGCAGAGCGGTTCGAGCCGGACGCTCAAGCGCATGCTGCGGCGCTACACGCGCGAGGAGTATTTCGCGTGCGCCGCGCGCCTGCGCACCGCGATGCCGGGGCTTGGGCTCACGACGGACATCATCGTCGGGTTCCCTGGCGAGACGGACGAGGAGTTCGACGAGACGATCAGTGCGGTGCACGAGGTTGGGTTCGACGACGCATACATGTTCAAGTTTTCCATGCGCGACGGCACGCCGGCCACGCGTTTCCCCGCGGAATTGTCAGTACCGGACGACGTGATCGACGCGCGGTTCGAACGCCTGAAGGAAACGGTGCGCGGGATCGCGCGGCAGCGGAACATGAAGCGGCTGGGCGAGCGGCGCGAAGTGCTGATCGAAAAGGAAGCGCGAAAGGGCGGCGACCTCCTGCAGGCGCGGTCGCGCGATTTCAAGACGGTGATCGTGCCGGGCGATCCGTCCATGATCGGCAGCTATCTCACCGTGGAACTCACCGGAACGACCGGGTCGACCTTTACGGGAACGCCCGTGGCGGATCGGGCGGCATTGCCGGTGGCGGGGTAGACCGAAGACCGAAGACCGAAGACCGAAGACCGAAGACCGAAGACCGAAGGTCGCATTCTTCCGATGATGCGCGCGCGATGGGGATGACACTTTCCCTCGCGCGTTTTGTTATTCGTGGGTCGTGCCGCTCATCACGTGGGCTGTGTTCTCGTACGTCGCGGGCCTGCTGGCGGGGTCGTCAACAGCGCTCGCGCTGCCGGCGCTCCTTGCGTGCGGCGGCGTGCTGCTTGCATCGGCGGTCGGGGCCGCTGCAGCACGATCGCATCTGAGCAGGCGCCGGTGGGTCGCGCCGGCGGCGTGCGCGCTGATTGCGGCGACGGGCGTGCTCATGGCGCGGGATGTCCGGGCACACGACGAACGCTGCGTGGCCGCCGGGTGGCAGACGGCCGACTGGCGTGCGGTGCGATCGGCGCGCCCGTGCGACGCGGCCGCGCCGGATGATCCGCCGGCGACACCGCTCGATGCATGGAGATTGCGGGCCGGTGCGCGCATCGACACGCTTTTCGGCGGCGACGCACCACTCGTGCGTGCGCTGCTCATCGCCGACATGCGCGCCATCCCGCCGGAAATGCGAGATCGTTTCGCCGCTGCCGGGCTGGTGCACATCCTGTCGATCTCGGGGTTGCATGTCGCAATCATCGCCGGGGCCGTGTTGCTCGCGTTTGAGGCCGCGCGCGTGCCGCGCGCGCATGCGCGGTGGGGGGCGCTCGGCGTGACTGCAGTGTATGTGGCCGCTATCGGCGCGCCGCCGCCCGCGCTGCGGAGTGCCGCGATGCTCGCCGTCGTGACCCTGAGCCGCTCGCTCGATCGCCCGGTTTCCCCGTGGGCGGTGCTCGCGCTCGGCGCGGCGATTCCGCTATATGACCCGCGCACGGCAGCCGATATCGGATGGCAGCTGAGCGTCGCGGGGTTCGCGGCGCTCATCGCGGCCGGGATATGGAGCAAGCGGCAGCTTCCGCCAGACTTGCGCGGATGGCGGCGCGCGCTGGCGCGCGATCTCGTGGTGTCCGTCCTCGCGACGGTCGTCACCGCGCCGCTTGTCGTGTGGTGGTTCGGCCGCCTCAGCCTCGTCGCGCCGCTTACCAACATCGCGGCATCGCCGGTCATCGCACTCCTGCAGCCAATGCTTTTCCTCGCGCTCGCCGTCGCGCACTGGCATGCGCCTGCGCAGTTCATCGCGCTCGCGGCGCATCCCGTGCTGTTCGCGCTCGATCGCGTCGCCGCAATCGGCGCAGCCGTGCCGTTCGGTTCGCTGCAAGTCGCGCCGACGCTCGGCGCCACGTGCGCATGTGGAGTGGCCGCGCTCGCACTGCTCGTGGCGGCCGCGACACGTCCGCACGCGGCCGGTCGCGCGTTGGTGTGCGCCGCACTCGGCACCACGGCCGCGATCTGGTGGATTGCCGCGCCGGCAGGGAGCGGCCTGATGGAGCTGCACCTGATCGACGTGGGCCAGGGCGACGCGATCGCGATTCGTACGCCGCGCGGGCACTGGATGCTGGTGGACGCCGGACGCGAATGGTCCGGCGGCGATGCGGGACGCTCCACTGTCGTGCCCTATCTGCGGCGATTTGGCGGTG
Organism: Gemmatimonadaceae bacterium; assembly: GCA_050733535.1. GTDB lineage: Bacteria > Gemmatimonadota > Gemmatimonadetes > Gemmatimonadales > Gemmatimonadaceae > Fen-1231. Next base: position 12,933 of record JBOHTH010000403.1, read on the forward strand.
ACCTCGCGCTATTCGTCCTCAGTCATCCGCACGCAGATCACGTGGGCGGTGCCGAGTCCGTCCTGCGCGCCCTGCACCCGCCTGCGTATCGCGATGGTGCCTTTGCCGGTGGAAGCGATCCGTACCGGCGGTCACTGGTGGCGGCCGGAGCGCTTGGTACCCGCTGGTCGCGCGTGCACCCTGGCGACTCGCTCGCGGTGGATGGCGTGAGTGTGACGTTTCTCGCACCGGACTCGGCATGGACCGCTCAGCTGCACGACCCGAACCTCGCGAGCACCGTGATGCTCGTGCAGTATGACGGCGTTCGCTTCCTGCTCACCGGCGACGCCGAGGCGCCGGAGGAAGCGTGGCTCGTCGCGCACGCGCGCGGCGACCTGCACGCGGACGTGCTCAAGGTCGGGCATCACGGCAGCCCGACGAGCAGCAGCGATGCGTTTCTCGATGCCGTGCACCCGCGCCTGGCCCTCGTGTCGGTCGGGGCGGGGAACTCGTACGGGCACCCGTCGAGCGAGGTGATGCGAGATCTCACCGAGCGAGGGGCAACGGTGCTGCGGACGGATCAGCTGGGGACGATCGTTGTACGGACGGATGGGCGAACGCTGCGGGTCGCGGCCGGCGGCAGAACTTGGGCCGTTCCGGAGCACTAACGGCATAACTGTCAGACGGGACCCGTCAGACAACCGAAACTGTCAGAACCGGCAGTTGTCTGTCTGATAGTTGCAGTTGCTGATGGTTCCCGTCTGACGGTTATGCCGTTGTAGTTATGCCGTTTGCCCTTGCCCCCATCGCGTCGTGGTCGTCACTATTCCCCGATGGTTCGCCATACCGCCACCTCCGTCGTCACCATCGAGCGCTTCATCATCGAGCAGGAACGCCTCCACCCTGAGGCGACCGGCGAGCTGTCCGGCATGCTGTACGATCTCGCCGTTGCGGCCAAGATGATCGCCAACAAGGTCCGCAGCGCCGGGCTCGCCGACATCCTCGGCTCCGCCGGCACCGAGAACGTGCAGGGTGAGACGCAGCAGAAACTCGACATCATCGCCAACGAGATTATTGTGAAGGCGATGGATCACGGCGGGCGGCTCTGCGCGATGGCATCCGAGGAGTCGGAGGAGATCATTCCGATCCCGGAACCGTTCAAGCAGGGCAAGTACGTGCTCTTGTTCGACCCGCTCGACGGCTCGTCGAACATCGACGTGAACGTACCGGTCGGCACGATCTTCTCGGTGATGAAGAAGGTCACGCGCGGCTCGTGCGGCACCCTGAAGGACATGCTCCAGCCCGGAACGCGACAGGTCGCGGCGGGCTACGTGATCTATGGCTCGAGCACGATGCTTGTTTACACCACCGGACAAGGCGCGCACGGCTTCACGCTCGACCCTTCGATCGGCGAATTTCTGCTCTCGCACCCCAACATCCGGATGCCGGAGCATGGCCGCTATCTCTCGGTGAACGACGCATACGAGCAGCACTGGACGGAGCCGGTCCGCGCGCTGATGCGCCGTTACCGCGGCCTCGACGGCAAGCGCGAGGCGATGAACGTGCGGTACGTCGGGTCGATGGTCGCCGACTTCCATCGCAACCTGCTCGGCGGCGGCGTGTTCGCATATCCGCCGAACTCGAAGAACCCGGGCGGGAAGCTGCGCATGTTGTACGAGTGCAACCCGCTTTCCTTTATTTGCGAGCAGGCTGGCGGCGCCGCATTCGACGGCGCGACGCGGATGCTCGACGTGCAGCCCACGGCCCTGCATCAGCGCACGGCGATCTACGTCGGCAGCAAGTGCGATGTGGAGATCGCGCGCGAGATGCTGGCGGGATGAGTGCCGGCGGCAATGCCTGACGAGCGGGAAACGCCATCGGGAATACCGGTTTCGCTCGTGTACCGTCCGGGCGACGTGACGTCAGACTACGCGCGCGACGTCGCCGACCCAGGCACGTTTCCGTTCACGCGCGGCGTGCAGCCCTCGATGTACCGCGGTCGCCTGTGGACGATGCGACAATACGCGGGATTCGGTACGGCCCAGGAAACGAACGCGCGGTTTCGCCACCTGCTCGCCGCGGGCCAGACCGGCCTCTCCGTGGCGTTCGACCTCCCGACGCAGATGGGCATCGATTCCGATTCGCCGCGCGCGCAGGGTGAAGTCGGCCGCGTGGGCGTCGCGATCGACTCCGTCGACGACCTCGCCGTGCTGCTCGACGGTATCCCGCTCGACAAAGTCTCCACCTCCATGACCATCAACGCGACGGCGTCCACGCTGCTGGCGATGTACGTCGTGGTGGCGGAGGAGCGCGGCATTCCGCGCGCGGCGCTGAGCGGGACGATACAGAATGACATCCTCAAGGAGTACATCGCGCGCGGCACCTATGTGTATCCGCCGCAGCCGTCGCTCGCGCTGATCGCCGAGGTGTTCCGCTTTTGCGCGGCGGAAGTTCCGAACTGGAATCCGATTTCGGTGAGCGGCTATCACATGCGCGAAGCCGGCGCGACGGCGGTACAGGAACTCGCCTTCACTTTTGCGAACGGTCTGGCGTACGTGCAGCGCGCGATCGACGCGGGACTCGCGGTGGACTCGTTCGCGCCGCGTCTCTCGTTTTTCTTCGCGTGCCACAACGACCTGCTTGAGGAAGTCTCGAAGTTCCGTGCGGCGCGCAGGATCTGGGCACGGCTGATGCGCGAGCGGTTCAAGGCAAACGACGCGAGCTGCAAACTGCGCTTCCACACGCAGACCGGCGGCGTCACGCTGACGGCCCAGCAGCCGCTCAACAACGTGGTGCGTGTCACGGCGCAGGCTCTCGCCGCCACGCTCGGCGGCACGCAATCACTGCACACCAACGGCTACGACGAGGCGCTCTCGCTCCCGACGAGCGAGGCGGCCACGCTCGCACTGCGCACACAGCAAATTGTCGCGTACGAAAGCGGCATCGCGAACACGGCGGACCCGCTTGCCGGGTCGTACTATGTGGAGGCGCTCACGGACGAGCTCGAGCGGCGCGCTCTGGAGTTGCTCGGGCGCGTCGAGGAACTCGGCGGAAGCGCGAAGGCGATCGAAGCAGGATTTTTTCAGGAGGAGATCGGCAAGAGCGCCTACGCGTTTCAGCTCGCGGTCGAAAAAGGCGATACAGTGATCGTCGGGCTCAACAAGTTCGAGGACGGAAACGAGCCTCCGGTTATCCCGTCGCCGAACTACGCCACGCTCGAGGCGGGGCAGGTGGCTCGCGTGCGGGCGGTGCGGGCGTCGCGCAGCGCCGCCGCCGTGAAGAAATCGCTTGCGGCGCTCGCCGCCGCGGCGCCCAAGGTCGGAACGGCGCAGGGTCAGCTCATGCCGCTGGTCATCGCGGCGGTGCGCGCGCGGGCGACGGTCGGGGAAATCAGCGATACGCTCGAGGCGGCTTGGGGGCACTACCGGCCGTAGGCGGAAGGCAGACCGAAGACCGAGGACCGGGGACCGAAGACCGTACACGCTCGCGATTCCGCGATTATCCCGTCGTCGGTCTTCGGTCTTCGGTCTTTCGGTCTTCGGTCTTTCGGTCTTCGGTCTTCAGTTAACTGCGCAAAGGTCATAGTTTTAGGGATGCCCACGTACGAGTACCGCTGCCCGGACGGACACGACTTCGAAAAGTTCGTGCAGAAGATCAGTCTCGCTTCTTCCGAGCTCGTATGTCCCGTCTGCGGCAAGCTCGCGCAGCGCCGGATCTCGGCCGGAGGCGGTCTCGTGTTCAAGGGGTCGGGTTTCTACATCACCGACTACGGCAAGGACGGGAAGAAAGATCTTCGGACGAACGCCGGGTCTGCATCGTCGACTGACAAGAAGGCCGCGGCGTCGGGCGCAGAGTCTCCGGCCAAGCCGAGCGGAGCGTCATCCAGCGGTGAGAGCTCGAAGAGCGCGGCGTCCAAGAGCGAAGCGCCAGCCGCTGCTCCCGCGGCACCATCCGCACCGAAAAAACCGGGCAGCGATAAGTGAGCGCTGACGCTGTAATTCGCGCCGAGCTTGTTCGCGCGGCGCGTGCCCTCGGCGTGACCGAAAGCGTCGACCCGGTGATCGAGCGTCCCCGCGATCCCGCGCACGGCGACTGGGCGACGAATCTCGCGATGACGCTTGCGCGTCCGTTGAAGAAGAAGCCCGCCGAGATCGCCAAGGATCTCATCGCTGCGATGAGCCTCGCAGACGCCGGTGTCGCCGAGGCGACGGTCGCGGGGCCGGGGTTCATAAACTTCCGCATCGCGGCGGGTTCGCTCGCGAGCTCGCTCGTGAAGATCCTCGACGAGCGCGACGCGTTCGGGCGGTCGAACGAAGGAAAGGGTGCGCCCGTCAACGTCGAGTTCGTTTCAGCGAACCCGACCGGGCCCCTGCACGTGGGCCACGGCCGCCAGGCCGCGCGCGGCGACGCGATCTCGCGGCTCCTCGCGCACACCGGATGGCAGGTCGCGCGCGAGTTTTACTACAACGATGGCGGCGGGCAGATCAACAACCTCGCGCTGACCGTGCAGGCGCACCTCCGTGCGATCGGCGACGCGGGTCCCGCGATTCCAGAGGGAGGCTACCATGGCGAATACATCGGCGAGATCGCCGCGCGCTACCGCGCGGAGCATGCGACTGACCCGCACGGCGACAATCTCGAAAGCGTGCGCAAGTTTGCGGTGAAGGCGCTGCGCGCCGAGCAGGATCTGGATCTTCAGGCGTTCGGCGTGCACTTCGACGAGTACTTCCTCGAGTCGTCGCTGTACACGGACGGCAAGGTGGAGCAGACCGTCGCGGCGCTCGGGAAGGCAGGGCACACCTTCGAGCAGGACGGCGCGCTCTGGCTCCGCACGACCGACTACGGCGACGACAAGGACCGCGTCATGCGGAAGAGCGACGGCACCTACACATATTTTCTGCCGGACGTCGCGTACCATGTGACCAAGTGGCAGCGCGGGTTTCACCGCGCGATCGACGTGCAGGGCGCCGATCATCACAGCACCGTGACGCGCGTGCGCGCCGGTCTGCAGGCGCTCGAGATCGGGATTCCCGTCGGCTATCCCGAGTACGTCCTGCACCAGATGGTCACCGTGATGAAGGGCGGCGAGGAGATGAAGATCTCCAAGCGCGCGGGCAGCTATGTGACCGTTCGCGATCTCGTCGACGAAGTCGGCCGCGATGCGGTGCGCTATTTCTTTCTCATGCGGAAGGGAGACTCGCAGCTCGTGTTCGACGTCGACCTCGCGCGCTCGCAGTCAGAGGAAAACCCGGTCTACTACATCCAGATGGCCCATGCGCGGCTCTCCGGCATCTTTCGCGTCGGCGAGATCGATCCCGAAACGATCACCGCCGATGGCGTTCGCTGGGAATGCCTCGCCGAGCCGGAGGAGCGCGAGCTGATCAAGCTGCTGCTCGACTGGCCCAAACTCGTGCAGGGCGCCGCGGAGGCGCTCGAACCGCACCGCGTGGCGAACTACCTGCTGGAGACGGCCCGTCTGGTGCATACTTGGTACCACAAACACCACGTGCTCGGCGAGCCGGACCACATCATGCACGCGAGATTGGTGCTGGCGAAGTCCGCGCGCATTGTGATTGCGAATGCGCTCGGGGTGCTCGGGATTTCGGCACCCGAGCGAATGTAGGAAGGCGTGTTCTTTTCTTGAAGCTTTCATCTGGACGTCTTGCATCAGACAGCTGGCCGTCGAGCTCTCCGATGCAAGATGTCCAGATGAAAGACAACAGACCTAACGACCACGCAAGCACCAATAGCCAGCTACCATCAACTGTTCACCCGCTGCTCAATGACCGTCCTCGTAGTAGGGAGTGTCGCCCTCGATTCCGTCGAGACCCCGTTCGGCAAGGCCGACGATGTCCTCGGCGGCTCTGCCGTGTACTTCTCCGCGAGCGCCAGCCACCAGACGCCGGTGCAGCTCGTGGGAGTCATAGGCGACGACTATCCCGTGCAAAAGCTCGACGCGCTCGTGGCGCGCGGCGTCGACCTCGCCGGGCTTGAGCGCGCCGAGGGTGAGTCGTTCCGCTGGCGCGGACGCTATCGCCATGACCTCAACTCGGCCGAGACACTCGAGACCAGGCTCGGCGTGTTCTCGCATTTCCGTCCGAAGATTCCCGCGCAGTTCCAGAGCGCGAAATACGTCTTTCTCGGGAACATCGACCCGCGACTCCAGCTCGACGTACTCCAGCAGGTCTCGAAACCGAAGCTGGTGGCGTGCGACACGATGAACTTCTGGATCGAGAGCCGCCGTGCCGATCTGATCGCGCTGCTCGCGCACGTCGATCTCGTGACGCTCAACGACGCCGAAGTCCGCCAGCTCACCGAGAAGGCCAATCTGGTACAGGGGGCGAAGTGGATTCTCGAGCACGGCCCGAAGACCGTCGTGATCAAGAAGGGTGAACACGGAGCGTTCATGTTCACCAGGAAGACGGTGTTCTACGCGCCGGCCTTTCCGCTGGAATCAGTGTTCGATCCCACCGGTGCCGGCGACTCGTTTGCCGGCGGCTTCATGGGATACCTCGCGCGTACCGATGACCTGAGCGAGGCGAGTCTGCGCCGCGCCATGATCCACGGGTCGGCGATGGGCTCGTTCGTCGTCGAGGGATTCTCGGTGACGCGTCTGCTGGAGGTCAACGCCGCGGACATCGACCGCCGCGTGGCGGAGTTCCACGAGCTCGTCGCGTTCGAGAAATCGCTCGCCAAATGAGCAAGGACACCGCACCGCTCAGTTATCGCAGCGCCGGCGTCGATATCGACGCCGCGGACGACGCCAAGCACCGCATCACGAAACTCGTCGAGTCGACGTACACGGCGGGAACGCGCGGCGCGTTCGGCGGTTTCGGCGGGATGTTTCGCATGCCGGAGGGCGCAAAGCGGCCGCTGCTGGTGTCGAGCGCCGACGGCGTCGGCACGAAGATCAAGGTCGCGATCGAAGCGCAGCGCCACGACACGGTCGGCCACGATCTCGTCAACCACTGCGTGAACGACATCCTCGTGCAGGGCGCGGAGCCGCTGTTCTTCCTTGACTACGTCGCGTTCGGCGCGCTCGTTCCTGCGACTGTCGAGGCGGTCGTGGCCGGTGTCGCGGCCGGGTGCCGTGAGAATGGCTGTGCGCTCATGGGCGGTGAGACGGCGGAGATGCCCGGCCTGTACACGCCGCCTGACTACGATCTCGCGGGGTTCATCGTCGGACATGTTGACGAGGATCGCGTGCTCGGCGCGGCGCGCGTCCGCGAGGGCGACGTGCTCACGGGCCTCGCGAGCACGGGACTCCACACCAACGGTTATTCCCTCGCGCGGAAGATCGTCGAGCGGATGGGCCTCGCGTATGACGACCCGTTCCCCGGATCGCCGGAGTCGGTCGCGGACACATTGCTCGCGGTGCACCGATCGTACCTCGCGGTGCTCCGTCCCGCGCTCGGGAAGATCCATGCGATGGCGCACATCACGGGCGGCGGACTTCCCGGAAATCTGAACCGCGTGCTGCCGCCGACGATGGACGCGGTGGTGGACACCGGGAGCTGGGAGGTTCCGAACCTCTTTCGCGTGCTGGCTGACGCGGGCGGGGTGGACCGCGCCGAGATGTTTCGCGCGTTCAATATGGGTGTCGGCATGGTTGTGATCTCTGGCACATCAGAATCGTCCGATATACAGGAGCTTTCCGGCCTCCACGGTGTGAAAGCGTGGCGAATGGGCGTCGTGACGAAAGGCTCCGGACGCGTAATCCTCAATGGAGGGTCTATCTGATGAAGTATCGAGTGATCGCAGCTGGCTTCCTCGCCGCGACAGTCGCGGTGCCGATGCTCGCGCAGTGTCCGACGCCGGCCGCGGATGCATGTCAGAAGGCCGCAGACCTGCTGAACTACATGACGCCGCAGCTCTCCACGTCGCTCGTCGGCGGCAACGCCACGCTCGGCCAGGGCGGAACCCTCGGTGGGTTCGGTCATTTCTCGATCGACCTTCGCGGCGGACTGCTTAACGGATCTTTGCCGCAGCTCGACAACGTCCCGCTCCACACCGACGGCGTCCATAGCGATCCGTTCACCACCAAGAACCAGATCATCCCTTCAGTTTCGCTCGATGCCGGCATCGGCCTGTGGCGTGGCATGTCGCTCGGCATCACCCATGTGGGCGGCATCGATGCCATTGTCACCATGACGTACCTCCCGTCGCTCAAGAGCAGCGGCACGTCGAGCTCCGGAGATTTCACGGTCAACGGCAGCAACGAGAAGTTTGGCTACGGACTGCGCGTCGGGCTCCTCGAGGAGTCGATCACCACGCCCGGCGTTTCGTTTACCTGGGCGGAGCGCGACCTGCCCGTTGTGTCGTTCACTGGCACGGTTCAGGCATCTGGCACGAACCCCAGCGGTTCGCTCGCACTGAACGACTTCGCGGTGAAGACGTCAGCTTGGCGCCTTACGGCAGGCAAGAGCTTCATGATTTTCGGTCTGTCTGCCGGCTACGGCCAGGATAAGTACAACTCGACGTCGACGATCATGGCGACTGTCGACGGGCCGTTCGGCGGCACGGGGTCGGTGCCGGGCAAGTTTGCAATGACGCGGTCGAATTACTTCTTGGGTCTGTCGATCAACGTGGTCGTATTCAAGATCGAGGGTGAGTACGGAGCGGTGAGTGGCGGAGCAGATCCGACTACCAACACGTTCGCGCCGGCGGCAAACAAGTCGCGCAGCTACTTCACGCTGGGATTGCGCTTCGGCCGGTAACGCCGTGCGATCGAATGACTGAGGTGAAAGACCCGGCATCCACGCGCGAGCGCGACGACCGCGCGTGGATGCGCAGGGCACTCGCCCTCGCCGAACGCGGCTGGGGACAGACGGCGCCGAACCCGATGGTCGGCGCCGTCGTCGTTCGCGACGGCGTCGCGGTGGGGAAGGGATTCCACGCGAAGTTCGGCGAGGCGCACGCCGAGGTGGCGGCGCTTGCCGCGGCGGGCGATGGCGCACGCGGTGCGACCGTGTACGTCACGCTCGAACCATGCAATCACCACGGCAAGACGCCGCCGTGCGTGGACGCGCTGATCGCGGCGGGCGTGCGCAAGGTTGTCGCCGCGATGCAGGACCCGAATCCGCAGGTCGCGGGGCAGGGCATCGCAAGGCTCAAGGCCGCCGGTATCGAGGTCGAATGCGGCCTGATGCAGAAGCAGGCCGAGTCGCTGAACCGCGGTTTCGTTTCGCGCATGACGCGCGG
>JBOHTH010000404.1:0-3871 GCA_050733535.1 Gemmatimonadaceae bacterium
ATGTCTGCCCGAACGGAACGTCGCCCGCCCATATCTTTCCCGCGTCTGCAAAAAGCGCTATTGCCCAGTCCGCCTTTCGCGTGAACAGCGGGACGACGCGCCGCTCCTCAAGGCGCAGCACCGCACGCTGACCTCCTACCGCTTGCGAACTGGGGAATCCCCAGAGCCCTCCCTCGTGATCCGAAAAACTCAGCTGCACGGGAAGCTCGAGATGCTGGATCCCTGAAATCTCGAGGCTGGCGACGCGCGTCTCCACGCTCGACGGCTTCACGTACCAGACGAACTTGCCGTAGCTCACGACGCCGTCCCAGCTCTGGTTCTGCCTGTCAGCGCGCCCCTCGCCGGTGATGCGCATTTCGAGAAACGACGCCGGATTTCCAATGCCGGCGTAGAATTCACCGGAGAGAAAAAAATCGCCGGAGTGCTGCGATTCCCAGATGCTCGGGCCTACGAAGAGACCGAACTGCGCGCCGTCTCCAATATCCTGTGCAGCCGTCACCGCGTCGAACCCGCGCACGGTGGTGAACGTTAGCGCGCGCACTCCGCCAAACGCGCCGGCGCGCACGACGCTGAATGTCTGGTAGCGGTTGTCCACCTCGGGGAGCCCCGGTGCCGCGACGAGCCCGGAGTCCGTCATCAGCACGGCCTGCGATGCGGAATGAATATCCTCGCCGACGAGCAGCGCGCCGAGCACGCCGAACGCGCCGCTGTTGCCGATCCGTCCGACGCGAGATCCGAGTCCGACGTCGTAGCTCGACCGGCGCACGTTGAGGAACACATCGTCGTCGATCGGCCGCTTGAGGTCGTAATAATTATTCAGCTCGTTCGCGCCGACGTGAAACCCGTTCGGCTGCTCCTCCGTGAGGAACGGCTTCGAGAACTCGAAGCGCAGCGCATCGCCCAGCGGATCGCGCTCGCCGCCGACCGCGAGCGTGAACGGGCGGCCGAACGCGCCGTACTTGATGAAGTCACCGCCGAAGCCTGTCCGGTAGCCATCACCCTGCTGGCCGCTGACTTCGAGCGTGATGCCGCGGCCGCCGAGATTTTCGGTGCCGAGCAGAACCGACTCGATCTTGGCACCCTGCGCGCTTCCGCCGATGAGGACCGGAATTTCGTCCACCGTCTCGACCAAGATGCGGACTCGGCCGGGCCCGTCGGGAACCGGACGCACCGTCGCGGAGGAGATGAATCGCTGCGCGCGGAGCAGTCGCTCAGATTCGCTGCGATCGAGCTCCGTGCACGGAAATCCAGCCCTCAGGCGGAGGTACGCCGTGATGACTTCCGGGCGCGTGGGCGTATTGTGCATCCCCGCGTAACCGGTGGCCGCGGTCCACGCGTTGGCAGCAAAGCTGGAGCCCGCCAAATAGCTGTGAATGTCGATTCTCGAAATGATCTCGCCATCGCATGTGGCGCGCGGCGACGCCCCCTGGCCGAGCGCGGAAGCGAGGGGGATCAGGGCGATGAGCAGGAACGCTGGGAAGCGCACCCCCAAGGTTGCCTCTTGGCGGCCCCGGGCGGAACTACCCAATTCGCGTAGTTTTTGGGGGGAGCAGCCGCTGCCCCCAACGCTTTCTTCCGCGCCTGTGTCCAACCTGCCGAGACAATGCTGAGAGCCGCGATCGCGACCTCGCCGGACGGTACCGACGATGAACGTTCGCTGATCGCCCTCGCGGCGGTCGGCGACCGCGCGGCATCGCGCGCGCTGTACGACAGGCATGCGGCCCGGGTGCATCGTCTCACGTATCGGGTATGTGGGGATCCGGATCTCGCGGAAGATCTGACGCAGGAAGTGTTCGTCAAAGTCTTCCGGTCGCTCGGCCAGTTCAGGGGCGATTCCGCGTTCTCAACGTGGGTACACCGGATCGCGGTCACGGTTTCGCTGAACGCGATGCGAAAGGTCAAGCGGCTGCGTGAACGCGAGGCGGACCTCGATGAAGCGCAGCTGCACGAGGCGGATCCGGACGCGATTGACCCGGATCTGCGGGCACGGTTGGCGGCGGCCATCGAGGCGCTGCCGGATGGCGTCCGGATCGCGCTGGTGATGCACGCCATTGAAGGGTACACGCACGCCGAGATCGGCCAGGCGCTCGGCATCGCGGAAGGCACGAGCAAGGCCAAGGTGTTCGACGCACGGGCGCGGCTGAAAAAGGCGCTCGGAGATTTTCTCGAGGAGCGGTAACGATGGACGACAACAAACTGGACGAACTGCTCGCTGATGCGGTGCACAGCTACCGGCCACCGCCGGCCGCACCGCTCGATGCGATCTGGACTCGCGTAGAGGCTGAAGCCTTTGCCGCGCGTCCGGCACGGCGCGCTCCGGGGTGGACAGCCTTCGCCGGTGCGATCGCAGCGACCCTTGTGCTGGGCGTGCTCGTCGGCCGCACAACCGCAACGCGCACGACACCGTCGCTGAGCGGGGCTGCACCGGCACCTGCGCCCGCGCGCGCTCGTTTGGCTTCCACCGTATCCGCAGACCCGTACCAGCGCTCCGCGCAGGAGTTTCTCGGCCGCACCGCAACACTGCTCGTCGCGCTCCCGACGAAGGACCGTCCCGGCACCAACGACGCGAAGCTCGCCGGACAGGCGCAGCAGCTGCTCGGCACCACGCGGTTGCTCCTCGATTCACCGGTCGGCCGTGACCAGCGCATGAAGGACCTGCTCGAAGACCTCGAGCTCGTGCTCGCACAGGTCGCGCGGCTGCAGCCGCAGCGCCCCGGCGAGTCACTCACCCTGATCAACGAAGCGCTCGAGGAGCGTGACGTCGTGCCGCGCATCCGCTCGGCCGTCGCCGACCTCTCGGGCAGCGACCACTAAGGAGATACCATGTACCGCACAGCACTTGCCCTGATGTTCGCAGCGGCGCCGGCGATGGCGCAGCAAACGCCGCCCACCCCGCCGGCGCTGCCGGCTGCACCAGCGCCAGTCGCGATGCCAGCGCCTGCGGCAAAGCCACTCTATCCGGCGGACGACTTCGATCGTGCCGAGGCCAAGGCGGCGCGGGCCGCTGCCGAGGACGCGCGCGAGGACGCGCGCATGGAGTCGCAGCGCGCGGCGCAGGAAGCGCGCGCCGCGACGCGAGACGCCGATGCGGACGCCAGGGCCGCCGCGCGCGCGGCGCGGGAAGACATGGGGCTCCCAGCGCTCGCGAAGTCGTTCAACTTCGACGTGTGGCCATCGGTCGCGCCGATGGCTCCCATGGCTCCCATGGCTCCCATGGCTCCCATGGTCTGGCCGACTCCAATGGCCTCGGCGGCTCCAATGGTCGCCTTCGACAAAGGCTTTGGCGACGGGTTCGGTGAGGGCTTCGGCAAGGGCTTCGGGCCGATGGTCAGCGGCGGCTATTCACCGCGTGCGCCGCAGGGATGGGCGCCGCAGGATCCCGCCGACTCTGCGTGGCGTCAGGCGCAGCAGGCCATGAACCGCGGCGACTACCGTCGCGCCGCCGGCCTGTTCAAGGACATTCCGACGAAACAGCCGAACTCCGCCTACGCATCCGACGCGCTCTATTGGGAGGCGTTCTCACTGTATCGGGTCGGCGGCACCACGGAACTTCAGGAGGCGCTGTCCGCGCTCGACCAGCGCAAGAGCAAGTATCCCGTTGGCCGCACGCGTGGCGACGCGGACCCCGCACTCGCGACCCGTATCGCCGGCGTACTCTCCGCGCGCGGGTTCGGCGACAAGGACCTCGTGAAGCGCGCACTCACCGAGGGGAACGGCGCCTGCGACAGTGAAGACCAGAGCGTGCGCGCCGAGGCGCTCAACGCGCTCCGGCAGACGGACCCCGACGAAGCGCTCAACCAAGCGAAGAAAATTCTCGGCCGCAGGGACGACTGCTCCGTGCAGCTCCGCCGCAGCGCGCTGTGGATGATCG
>JBOHTH010000405.1:0-7860 GCA_050733535.1 Gemmatimonadaceae bacterium
CCCGACGCCGCTGAGCAGGGCGGCCAGATCGGCCGTCTCGCGCGGGCCATGGTCGCGATGACCGGCGAGCTCCGCGGGCTCTCCTCGCTGCTCACGTCGACCTCGGCCGAAACGTCCGGTCTCTCCACCGAGATCACGCACGGCACCGAGCACATGGCGCAGGCCGCCTCCGGGATTGCCGACACGGCGTCGCAGCTCAGCGAGCAGGCGCAGGAAATGGCCGGCACGATCCAGCACCTCACCACGGAGGCGGCGCGCCTCAGCGAGCACGCGAAGACCGTCTCGGCCGGCGCACGCCAGGGGATCGCCCGCAACGCATCGCTCCGCACGCTGGCGTCCGAGAACCACGAGCGCCTCGACGAGAGCGCCCGCCGGCTCGAGCAACTCGCGAACGACGTGCGCGAGAGCGCCGGCGCCACCGAGTCGCTCGCGCGCGCCACCGACCAGGTACGGCAGTTCGTCACCCTCGTACAGAAGATCGCGCGCCAGTCCAAGCTGCTCGCGCTCAACGCCGCGATGGAAGCGGCACGGGCCGGCGAGCAGGGAGAGGGATTCGCCGTCGTCGCGAACGAGGTGCGCCGGCTCGCGGCGACGGCCGCCGAGGCCGCCGAACACACCGATGCCCTCATGAAAGAGGTGCTCGGCAACATGGAGGCGGCGCGCGAGTCCAGCGCGCGCGCGCTGGCCGCCGTGGACAGCGTGCACTCGGCCACCGAACTCGGGAGGTCCAGCTTTACGCAGGTCGAAACCGGCGTCGCGGACGCCGAGTCGTGGACCACGGCGATCGCGGAGTCGGCCAGCGCGGGAAGCGCGCTCGCGGGCGAGATCACGGAGCGCCTCGACTCGCTTGGCGCCGGCACGCAGGCGTTTGCCAACGCGATGCAGGACGTCGCGGCCGCGAGTCAGGAGCAGAGCGCGAGCACTGAAGAGATCGCCGCGGCCGCGGCACACCTCACGCTCGCCGCCGAGCGCGTGGCGGAAGCGTCGCGCTCGTTCACGGTATGACCATGGATCAGCCCGGCGCCTTTGACGCGCAGCTTCGCGAGGCATTCGAGTCCGCGTACACACTCGAGCGCGAGATGATCGGCGGCGGGATGAGCCGCGTGTTCCTCGCCACGGAGCGCGCGCTCAACCGGAAGGTGGTCATCAAGGTGCTGCCGCCGGAACTCGCGGCCGGTGTGAACCGCGAGCGGTTCCGCAGGGAGATCCAGCTCGCGGCACAGCTGCAGCATCCGCACATCGTGCCGTTGTACGCGGCGGGAGAGCACCGCGACCTGCTGTATTACACGATGCCGTTCATCGAAGGCGAGTCGCTGAAGCAGGCGATCCACGAGCATGGTTCGAAAAAACCTTTCACGCTGCGCGAGGTCGTGCGCATCCTCCACGACGTGTCGGACGCGCTCGCATACGCGCACGCGCGCGGCGAGATCCACCGCGACATCAAGCCCGGGAATGTGCTGCGGAGCGGGCACCACGCCGTCGTCACCGACTTCGGAGTGGCGAAGGCGATCTCCGCGTCGCTCCCCGCGGTGGGGATGACGACGAGCGGCATGGCGATCGGCACGCCTGCGTACATGGCACCCGAACAGCTCGCGGGCGACTCGGCCGCGGACCATCGCGTCGATATTTATGCCGTGGGATTGCTCGCCTACGAACTGCTCACCGGCGAGGCTCCGTTCAACGAGACGTCACCGCAGGCGACGCTCGCCGCACAGATGACGCGCGAGCCGGTGGCGGTGAGCCGCAAGCGCGCGGACGTGCCGCCTGCCCTCGCGGCGCTCGTGATGAAGTGCCTGGCGAAAATGCCGGAACAGCGTCCGCAGACTGCGCACGAGCTGGTGGCGGAGCTGGACGCGATGGCGATCGGCTCGGGAGATTTCGCACCGGCCGCGGTGCCCGCCAGGCGATGGGGCACCGTGCTCGCGTCGCTCGCGCTCGTCGTCGTCGCGGTGGCGCTGGTGCGCGGAAGCCGCGCGGGACATGGCACTGCGGCACCCGCGCCATCCGATTCCGTGGTCGCACCCAAGCCCGCACCGCAGCCGGCGCCCGCCGCCCCCGCGCTGACGCATGCCGACTCGCTCGCCATTGCGAACGCGGTCGAACGCCGCGTGGCGAACCGCGCGTCCGAGGCTCCGCCCTCCGCAAAAATCGACAGCGCAATGCTCGCGGCGATCCGCTCGGACGTCGAAAAGTCCGTGCTCGATTCCCTCAAAAAAATGCGGCCTGAGGCGCCGCCAAGAGGCGGACAGCGACCGCAGCGGTTCAACGGGCGTCCGGACTTCTCGGGGATGACGCAGGCGTATATCGACTCGATCGTGCGGTCGACGCGCGGACTCGCGGAGTTCGGGCGTGGCAACGGGCGCCTGACGCCCGGCACGTTCGTCATTCCGCCGCGTGGCAGCGCCGAGCGGCAGTCGTTCGACGCGCGTGTGCAGAACATGGGCCCGCCGCGCCATATCATCATCGCCGACCCGCCACCGGACCGCGCGCACCCGGAGCTCCAGGCCGCGGGCGCCGCGGTGATGGACGAGCTGCGAAAGCAACTCGAAGCGAACTCGCGTTATGTGGTGGTGAACCACGACTCCACCAACGCCGCGCTCGCGCGCAGCCGGAACCGGGATTCGGTCATGACCTGGCTGGGCGGAGATATGAACGTCTCCATCCGCGCATATCCGACGGCGAACCCGGACTCGGTGCGGTGGATGGTCACGCTGTTCGACCCAACGGCGTTGGCGCGCGGCGAAACCGTCAACCTCGGGCCGGTGGCGAGAAGCGCCGCCGCCGCGGTAACGGACTCACTCGTGCGCCTCACCTCGCGCGGACTCTGGCAGCTCGATCACACGCCGCGCCGCCCGGGCGCCGCCACACCGCCGGGCACCGCGCCGACGCTGCCGACCGTGCCGGCCGTCAAGAAACCGTAGTCACGGCTTGCGGTTCGGGTCCTCGGACGCCTTGAAGAGATAGGCGCACTCCTCGAGACGCGGACCTTTTTCGTCGCAGACCGCGAACTTCGTCCCCTCGTACGCGGCGGCGCCGGCGTAGCGCCCGTCCTTGGTGAGCGCGTAGAACGTGAGGCCGAAACGCGGGCGGCCATTCGGCGCGAGCAGCCGCTTCTCGGAGTGCTCGATCACGCGCTCCATCGTTTTCATCAGCGCGCTCTGCGGGTCGTGCCCCTGCCGCATGAACTCGACGGCGAGGAACGCGCCGCACACCATGATGTTCGACTCGCCGCGCCCAGTTGAACCGGCCGCGCCGACGGAGTTGTCCGTGTACTGGCCGGCGCCGATGAGCGGCGAGTCGCCCACGCGCCCGGGGATTTTCCATGAGATCCCGCTCGTGGTCGTCACGGAGCTCACGTCACCCGCGGCGTTCACGGCGTCCATGTTGATCGTGCCATGGGTCCAGTTCACTTCCCCGTCGTAATTCATCTCGGGCTGCTCGGTCTTGTTTCCCTGCGCCGCGTTCCAGCGGAGCCAGTCCGCCTTCGCCCTGGGATCAGTCCACGGTTCGTACGTGCGCGTCGCCTTCCACTTCTCCCAGTCGGCCTTGGACTTCTCGGTGAGCAGGTTTTGCTCCTTGAAGCCCATCGCGAGCGCGAAGCGCTTGGCATCGTGCCCCGCGAGCAGCACATGATCGGTATAGTCCATTACGGCCTTCGCGACGTTCGAGGGCGTCGCGATTCCCTCGATCGCCGCGACGGCGCCCGCGCGCTTCGACGGTCCATGCATGCAACTCGCGTCGAGCTGCACAACGCCCTCCGCGTTGGGGAGCCCACCGAGGCCGACCGACTGGTCGTCGGGATCGAGCTCGACGCAATTCACGCCGGCGATGATCGCGTCCAGCGTGTCGGTGCCACTCACGATCTTGTCGTACGCGACCTTGATGCCCATCCCCTTGTCCGTGTAGCCATTGGCCGCGCTGATGACGCAGGCCTTGCCCTTGAAGTTCGCCGGCGTGGAGCGGCGCGACCGGTCGCGCGCCGCGAGCCACTCTTCGGCGCTGATCTGGCGGGGGAGAAAACCGAGAGCCGCAAGCGTTGCGGACTTTTCGAGGAAGGTGCGGCGGGAGTCGGTCATACAATTCACTCCAGAGGCAGAGACGTATGGCTGAAATTGTACCGCAGGAGTTGAATGCGGGATAGCGGGAGGGCAACGCGAGTATTGAACTTCAAGGTGTGAGTCCGCAGGCGTAAGTAGCCAGGCTTGAGAGACGGGGCACCGCACGTTTCTCAAGCCTGGCTACTTATGCCTGAAGACTCACACCTTGAAGTTCAACGCTCAGATCTCGGTACAGAGTCTGCTTCCTCACCGAAAGCCATGCATCCAGCGCGCGCTCGAGCGATACAGCGGTCGCCGCGTGCGCGAGGTCGCCCGGATGGAGCGCGATGCGCATCACCGGCGCGCCGCGCTGCACCCACCAGCGCATCCGCTCGAACACCACGGACCCGTACGCGCGCACCGCTCCGCGCCCACTCCACCGGACGACCGGTGAGGCGATCGTCCTTGGTGACGCGTGCAGGTACACGGTGCCGTCGTCTTCACTCACGAGCAATCCCGCGTCGCGGACCGCGGCGTGGGTCGCGGGTTTCGCGAGCCACGCCGGCGGAACGAAGCCGATCGGCTCGAGACCCATCGCGCGCAGCCGCGAAATCCCGCGGTCGATGCGCGTCCGCGCGCCGTCGTAATCCAGCGTAAGGAACTCACCCTCTCTGTTTGTTCTCCCGAACGCGCGCCGTGCATCGTCAAGCGTCCGCGGCAGTCCGACCTCGTCGTGGCGTTCTCCGTGCAGGAACATCTCCGCACCAGCCGCGGCGCGCGCGCGAAGCCAGCCGACGAACGCCGTATCGCGCTCCATCGCGTTCTCGCCGTGCCAGTCGGGCACGACCAGCAGCCCAGGCAGCACACCGCGCGATTCGCAGAGGCGCCACAGCGCGTCCACGCGCGGCAGCAGCGGCGGTGCCACGTCGTGAATCGTGATGAGCAGCGCGCTCATCGGCGAGCCACCGAATCGTACAGCGCGAAGATCCGGTCGAACACCGATTCCCACGAGTGATCCGTCTCCGCGTATGCGCGTCCCATAACGCCGAGCGCGGAGAGGTCCGACCGGAACAGCGCGATCGCCTCTTCGGCCAGCGATCCAGATTCTCCAGAGGCAAAGCGCGCCCCGGCGCCGCTCGCCGCGACCTGTTCGCTGATGCCGCCCCGGTCGGCGGAGAGCACCGGCGTCCCGCTCGCGAGCGCCTCGAGTGGCGCCAGGCCGAACGTCTCGTTCGAACTCGGTGCGACGAACAGGTCGAGCGCGGCGAGGAAATCGGCGAGTCGCTCGCCATCTTTTTCGTACGGAAGGAAGCGCACCCACGGTGCGCCGTCGGCCTGCGCGACGAGGCGCGCGCGCAGGGGACCGTCGCCGAGCAGCGCGAGCTGCGCGCCGGTGCGGCGATGCACCTCGCGCCACGCGTCGAGGAGCACGTCGAGCTCCTTTTCGTGCGCGAAGCGGCCGACAAACGCGGCGACGGGTCCTTCGGGGAGTCCATACGCCGCGCGCACCTCACGCCGGCGCGCTCGCCGCGACGGATGATAGTGCGCGAGGTCGACGCCGAGGGGAATGCGGGTGATCCGGTCGATGCCCGCGGCGCGCAAATCATTCGCGACGAATTCGGATGAGACGATCGTCTGCGCGAAGTGGCGGTCGATGAGACGCGCGTAATGCCAGCCGAGGTCGAACAGCGCGCGCCGCGCGCCGTTGGCGCGGTCGGGAAAGGGGGAGAAGACCCGCGGAAAGTTGCTGTGGTAGAACGCAACCGCGGGAATGTCGAGCCCGCGCGCAGCGAGGCGTACGATCCACGGCACGAAGCCGGGGCTCCCCACCTCGATGACGTCGGGGCGCTCATGCACCGCGATGCGGCGATTGGTGCGCGTCGCGAGCATGAAACGATACGGGTCCTGCGTCGGAACGCGCGGCCCCTGCAAGCGGTAACAGCGCACCCCGTCGCCCTGCGAGAGCGCGTCGCACGGCCCGGGAAGCACGAGCACCTGGCGGAGCGCCGGCCGTGCCTCGACGTACGCCGCCTTTTGCCGCAGGTACGTCCGGATCCCGCCCGTGGTCTCGCCGTAGAACTCGGTGATGTCCAGCACCGAGCGGCGCGCACCGGGCCGGAGCGAAGGCGGCAGCGGGAGGTGCGAGAGGTCGAGGCGTGACGACCTCAGCTGCGCGTCCGGAACAAATATCGCGTCTGCGACGGCGGTGGCGGTCACGGGCCGTCGCGGAGTGTTCGCCGCCGTTGTGCGCGTGCAACTCGGTCCATGCCCAACGCTACACGGAAACGGCGCGGTTTCGCTACCTGCGACGGGTGCAGGTCGGTAGGTTCAAACAGGAACGCGCCATGCCGGGCGCAGCAACTCGCGGTGAAATGGGGAACCGATGGCCGCAACAAAACTGGATGGCGCTGGCACGCAGAAAATGAAGACGATCGAGGAGGCGCTGATGGCCCTTCAGTCGATCCACGGCATGGTCGAGCGCATGGCGATCGAGGTGAAAAAAAAGGGATCCGTCGGCATCCTCCCGCAGCAGATCAAGCGCAATGCAGGGATGCTCCAGGGTCAGCTGAAAGGACAATTCGGCGTCATTGCCGACCAGTTCGCCTCGATGACTCTCGCCAGCACTCGGGGCGGGAGCGACGTAGTTCGACTGCGGGTACTGCGCGAGCATGTCGCCCAGATCCGCACGGCACTGGAGATCGCGGCACACAAAGTGAAAGAGCAACACTCCGTCGACATAGACATGGCTGGCGACTGAGCCCTGTTTTCCGAAGGGCGCTGGGAGAGTTTGTCAGGTTGCCCGCCCCTGCACATCCGCATAACTTTTTTGCGGTCGTAATTTGCCCGTTTTGGCCCCCGCCCTGAAATTCGCTTCTCCCAGAACCGACAGGATTCCCCGTAATGGCCCGTAAGCGTCCGCGCCAGCTCGCCTCTGCCCTGTTTTTGGTCGCAGGCGCGCTGGTGCTTGCTGCCTGTGGAGAGAAGTACCCGAACTCCACATTTACCCACCTCACCGAGTTCAACACGATCATCGACGGCCTGTGGAACCGGCTGTTGCTGCTCGGCACGATCGTGTTCGTGTTCGTGGAGCTCCTTCTCGTCTTCACGCTGATCAAGTTCCGCCGGCGCGAGGGAGCGCCCGAGCCCAAGCAGACGCACGGGAACTCGACGCTCGAGATCACCTGGACGATCATCCCGGCCCTCATCCTGGTCCTGATCGCCGTCCCGACGGTCAAGGCAATCTGGGAGACGGAAGCGAAGGCCGCCCCGGGCGCGCTCCAGGTTCAGGTAATTGGGCACCAGTGGTGGTGGGAGTTCCGCTATCCACAGTACGGCGTGGTCACCGCCAACGAGCTGTACCTGCCGGCAGGCCGCACGGTGAACTTCCAGCTGAATTCGAAGGACGTCATCCACTCGTTCTGGACACCGCAACTCGGCGGCAAGCGCGACGTCATCGCGAACCGCACGAACTACATCTGGTACACTCCGGATTCGAGCCTTGCCGGCAGCGTGTTCAACGGGTTCTGCACCGAGTACTGCGGATCGTCGCACGCAAACATGCGCTTTCACGTATTCACGGTCGCGCCCGCGGATTTCGAGAGCTGGGCCGCTCATCAGAAGGAAAACGCAGCAGGATCGCCACTTGGCGCACCGGCCACGGCAGCCGCGCCGAAAGTCGCGTCGGTCGCAGGAATAAAAGTCACGTCCGCGGCAAAACCGCCTCCGGCTGGCGTGCAGCCGGCCACCGCAGGATATGTGTTCCCGCTCGACAAGATGCCGCCGCACACGCTTCCGCAGACGCCGCTGCCAGTGGGCGACCGCG
>JBOHTH010000406.1:0-3166 GCA_050733535.1 Gemmatimonadaceae bacterium
GCACGAGCGCGCGAACGCCCGCGGCGAGGCGCGGGGCGACATGCGATTCGGTGACTTCGTGGGGTCGCATGACTGGAAGCTATCTCACAAACCCGATCGAGGAGGCGGGACGCCACTCGATGCGGGAGCGGGATGCGAACTCCCGCTTCCATCCCGTCACCCATCAACCTTGCCACGGTGTGCACGAAAGACCAGCGCCACGTATCCGATCGCGATCACGAATCCCGCGGGCCACCACCAGAGGCCGGCGCGGAGTGCGTAGGCTCCGCTCGACGCGTTGAACGCCGTGAGCGAAAGCGACGGATCGCCGGCCGACTTGAGCATCACAGGGTAGATGCAAGCAGCCGTGGCGGCCAGGAGGCCGAGAATGAACGCGCCGGAACCAACAAAGGCGGCCAGATCGTTGCCGCGACGGCGCCCTCTGACGCTGACGATAAATCCGCCCGCAAAGACGACGGTCGCGAGCCACGCGAGCGGACGGACGGTCAGCGCCTGGAAGATCCCCGGCGAGAGCCACGCCGTGCAGATCGTCACGACGATCCAAAGGACGAAGGTGGCCGCCGCAGTTCGCGCCGCCGCGGCGCAGCTCCGGTCGCGCACCGGACCGTCTGCCTTCCACGCGAGAAAGAGCGCACCATGATGCGCGAGCACCGCGAGCGCAAACAGGCCGACGAGCACCGTGTACCAGTCGAGAATGCCGAGTTCGCCGCGCGGCGAGAAGGACTGGAAGAGTGGGAGCGCAAACCAGCCGTCGGCCGTGAGCGGAACGCCGCGCACGAGATTCCCGATCGCAGCGCCGAAGAGCACCGGCGCGAGCGTCGAGGCAAGCGCGAATGCGGTGTCCCACAACTGTCGCCACATCGGGTCAGGTAGGTGAGAACGAAAGGCAATGGAGATGCCGCGCACGATCAGCACCCACAGCACCATCATGATCGCGAGGTAGAAACCACTCAGGCCTGAAGCGAGAGCTTTTGGAAAGGCCAGAAATAGCACGCCGCCCGAGGCGAGCAGCCACACTTCGTTGCCATCCCAGAACGGACCGATCGCGCCGAGAACCTGCCGCCGTTCGCGATCGTCGCGCGCGACGAACAGGTGCAGTGCGCCGGCGCCAAAGTCGAATCCGTCCAACGTCACATAAACGGCAATCATCACGGCAGCGAGCGCGAACCAGAGGGTTTGCATGCTCAGGCCTCGCCTCCCGGTCCGTGCAGCACCTCATGCGCGACGAGTCCGAGGAACAGCACGCCCAGCACGAAGTAGAGTCCTGCGAACCCAAGCGTCGTGAACAGCGTCTCGCCGGCGTGCACCGTCGGCGACGCGCCGTCCGCCGTTCGCATCACGCCATAAACCAGCCATGGCTGCCGCCCGAGCTCGGCGGTGAGCCAGCCCGCGGTAGTGGCGATGAACGGAAACGGAAACGCGAGCGCCACGGCCCAGAGCACTGCGCGGTATGGCCCGCCGGTCGCGTCGGTGTCGCGCTCCCGCCACACCATCACGGCGGCCAGGCCCATCAACGGAATGAACAGCGTGCCGAGCCCCACCATGATGTGAAATGCATAGTAGAGGAGCTCGATGTTGCCCGGCCAGTCGGTCGTCGGAAAATCATTGAGCCCGCGTACGTTCGCGGAGAAATCGCCGTAGGCAATCCAGGAAAGCATCGCAGGCAGTCTGATCGGGTTGTCGAGCTTGCGCTCAGGCACATTCGGCTGGCCGACCATCGCGAGCGGCGCGCGGGGACCGCTCTCGAAACGCCCCTCCATCGCGGCGAGAGTCACCGGCTGATGCGCGGCCACGAGACGGCCCTGCAAGTGGCCGGTTGGAAACGCCACGAGGCACGATCCCACGAGCGCTGCCCACACGCCGACCCGGAGCGAGATGCGCACGGCCGGCGCCCGATTTCCGCGCAGCGTCCAGAACGCCCCAACCGCCGCCATCACGAACGCCGCCGTGACGACCGACGCCGTTTGGTTGTGCAGGAACTCCGTGACCGTCCACATGTTGAAGACGAACGCACCGAGGTTGGTCAGCTGCATCGAGCCGTCCGCAGCCATGCCGTATCCGACCGGATACTGCATGAACGCGTTTGTCGCGATGATGAACCAGCCCGACGCCCAGCTGCCGACGAAGAGCGCGACGGCCGCCCCGAAGTGGAGCTTTGGGCCAAGGCGTTTCTCTCCCCAGAGGAGAAACGCCAGAAAGCTCGACTCGAGGAAGAACGCAAAGAGCCCTTCCATCGCCAGCGTCTGACCGATGACGCTGCCGGCGCGCGCGGAGAACGCCGCCCAGTTCGTGCCGAACTGGAACTCCATTGGGATCCCGGTCACGACACCCATCGCGAACGCGAGCCCGAAAATGCGCGTCCAGAACCGGGCGGCCGCGGCCCAGTGCGCGTCGCCGCTGCGCAGCGCGACGAACTTGAGGATCACGATGAGCAGGGCGAGGCCCATCGTGAGCTGCGGAAAGATGTAGTGAAACGTGGCCGTGAAGCCGAACTGGATCCGATGCCAGAGCAGTGCGTCGGACATCGTGGGCTACGTTACGCGCGCGTCACGACGCGAGGCTCCCCTGACATAGTCTACTTCGACACTGCGGCCAGAGCCTTGATCGCGTCGGACATCGTGTGCACGCGCGCCGAATCCTTCGCGCCGTTCACATCGCCGTCCACCTGCTTCGCGAGTTCCCTGAGCGCGGCGCCCCTCGCCTTGCCCATCTTCTGCTCGGCCGCGTCGAGCGCAGTCGAAATCGCAGTCGTGCGCGCCGCGTCCAGGCCGTTGTTGCGCACGAGCTGGTCGAGGTAAGAACGGACAACCGGGAACGCGGCCGGCCACGTGACATGCGGCTGGCTCTGCGGATTGTAATCCGTCATCTGCACCAGCTTCGCTGCCGCGATCTCGTTGGCCGAGAGCTGATCACTCGGCAGCAGTTCGTACACGTCGAACCCGCGGTCGAGCTCCGACGAGTAGATCATGCCGTTCCAGTAGTACGCGCCCCACGAACCGCCGATGGTGCCGGTCATGCGACGTGCGCCCGGCGCCGGCTGCGCGATGGGCACGTCTGCTCCCGGCGGCGGATCGATCGGGCCGCGGTCGAAGAACGCCAGTTCCTTCGGATGGTCGGGATCGGAGAAATCAATCAGGTCCACCCCACCCTGATACCAGCCCTGCGC
>JBOHTH010000407.1:0-11079 GCA_050733535.1 Gemmatimonadaceae bacterium
GCTCAGCTCACACTGAACGATCCGCTCGTTTCCGCGAAATCCGCGATTAATCTTTTTTGCTTTCTCAACTACAACCGCAACGCGTGCCGGGGATGCCACAAGAATGGGCGGACCGCGGTGCAGGTGCCAATGTCACACCAAGGAATCCGGATAGGCGGGAAAGAAAAAAAATTAATCGCGGATTTCGCGGAAACAAACGGATCGCTCAGCTCGAACTGAGCGATCCGCGCGTTTCCGCGAAATCCGCGGTAAAAGCTTTTTCTTTCTCAACTACAACCCAAACGCCTGCCTCGCGTTCTGTACCACGCCACAAGGCTCAAACGACGCGCGGTGCGATGTCGACCTCGATCGCACGCCACTTCCCCTGGCGGAACCTCAAAACGCTCAGGCCGCACCGGGTCATGTGACCAGCGAGGATCGCAAACCAGATGTGAATCGGCTGCAGCGTGCCAAGCTGTTCCATCACAAAGCAGATGCTCAGCGGCAGCACCATCTGTGACACGAGCGAGATATACAACGGCCCTTTCGTATCGCCGGTCCCCTGGAGTCCGCCGGTGTACGTGAGCGCGACGGTGATGAACAGCCCCGACACGCTGAGTACGCGCAGCAGTTGCGTGCCGATGCTCAACACGAGCGGTTCGTGCATCCCGAAAATCCCGAGCAGCTGGTGCGGGATGAGCAGAAAGAGCGAGCCCACGAACACGGCCACCACGAGCCCGATGCGAGCGGCCACCCTGACTCCCTGCGCCGCGCGCTCCGGTTCACCCGCACCGAGATTCTGTCCGGCGATTGCGGCCGCCGCGCCGAGCAGCGCCGTCGACGTCCACGTGACGAATGAGAAGAGCTCTGTGTAGCTCACCGCATACGTCGCCTGCGCCTCTGCGCCGTGCTGCACCGACCCGATGAACCCGAGCATCATCACGCCGCCGATATTCATCGCGATTCCCTGAAACCCAGTGGGAAGCCCGAACTTGAACAGCGACTTGATGATCGTCCAGTCGGGGGCGAAGCCTTCGTGCCTGGGAAACGAGATCACCCATCCGCCGCGCAGCAGCCGCCACAATGAGTAGATCGCGACCAACCCGAACGCCGTGGACGTGCCCATCGCCGCGCCGCGCGTGCCGAACGCTGGAATCGGCCCAAGTCCGCGAATGAGCACCACATTGAACACGATGTTCAGCACGGTCGTCGTGATGCCGAGGCGCATCGGCGTGCGCGCATCGCCCGCCGAGCGCAGGGCACCCGAGAGCATGAAGAAGATCATCATGCCGATGCTGAACACGAACAGCGTGCGCAGGAACGGCAGCGCCTCGGCCTGCACCGCAGGCGCGGCGTTCACGACGTTCAGGAGATGCGGCGCAAGGAAGTATCCGGCCGGAGCAAGGATGCCGAGCGCGAGCGCGATGGCAGTGATGAACGCCTGATATACGGTGCGGTCAACCTTCTCGTGCTCGCCGGCGCCGGCGAAGCGCGCGACCAGCACGCTCATTCCCGTGAACAGCGATGAAATGAAAACGATCACGACGAGGAAGATCTGCCAGCTGACGCCGACCGCCGCGTTCCCCGTGAAGCCGACGTAGTTGCCGACCAGGACATGATCGATCACGCCCTGCATTCCGCCGATCACATTGGCGAGCATCGTCGGCCACGCGAGCTTCCATACGGCGGAAGCCAGGTGCCCCTCGACGATCGACCGGTCGTAGCGCTTTTCCCCGGCCTGGGGCGTGGACTCGGACATCCGTTTGGTGGGCCTCAGGCTGGAACGATCGCGAGCACGCGCAGCGGACTCCCGCTTCCGTTCACAATCTTGAGCGGCGCCGCGATCACGACCGCCCCGGTCGCGGGAAGCTGGTCGAGATTGCGCAGGCTCGCGAGACCGAACCGCCCGTTCGCATGCATGAGCGTGTGATTCGGAAACGGTGGATCGAATGTCCCCGCCTGCCCCGCATCTGTCCCGACGGTCTCGACGCCGACCCCGAGCACCTCGCGGTCCTTCGCGAGCATCAGCGACGTGTCCTTGTGGAAACCCGGACTGTGCGGCCCGTCAGCACGGACGTTGAGAAACCGCGCCGGATCCGTGCGCGCGCTCCACCCGGTGCGCAACAACGCCCATGCGCCCTTTGGAATTCGCCCATGGGCCTTCTCCCACGCCGTGACGTGCTCAGGCAGGAGGATGAAATCCTCGTTCTTCGCGACCTCGGCCGTGCAGTCGATGACGCACGCGGGCCCGATGAACCTGCGCGGCGGAATCGTGTCGCACCGGTTGTCCGGCAGATCCTTGCCCGTGATCCAGTGCACCGGCGCGTCGAAGTGCGTTCCGGTGTGCTCGCCCATTGTGATCGTGTTCCAGTACCAACCCGGCCCTTTATCATCGTATCGCGAAATCACGTCGAGCGTCACGCCCGGCGACGACGCAAAGATCGGCGGCAGCCCGATCACGGGCGTCTCGGGGCCGAGGGGCTGGCTGAGGTCGACTATTTTCAGGGTTCCGGCGTCGAGCGCCGCTATTAGCTCGAAAAGGATAGGCATGGGGACCGAAGACCGAAGACCGAAGACCGAGGACCGAGGACCGAAGACCGAAGACCGAATCAGATGTTGCTAATTTTACCGAGCACTGCAGAGAGCATCCAGTATACCCCTACCGCCAGAATCACGAGCGGGATCCCGTAACGAATCCAGTACACCAGCCACGTCGGTGCGGGCCGGCCGCCGTCGAGCGCGAGCTGCTCGAGTGCGCGCGCACGATGCATACACCACCCGACCGTCAGCACCGCCAGGAGCGACCCCAGCGTCTGCATTCCCGATCCAAACGTCAGATCCCACGGCACAAAAATCGCATTGTTGATGCTCGGTGGGATCGCCAGTACGAAACACACCGCCGCCATCAGCCACACCGCTTTGCGGCGCGACATCTTCGTGTTGTCGGTAATCCCCGCCACCAGCACTTCGACAGCGGCGATGTCTGAAAGGTAGCCGGCGCCGAAGAGCCCAATGAAAAACATCGTGCCGAACAACCATCCAGCGGGCATCGCCGCGAACACTTTCGGCAGCGTGACGAACACCAGTCCCGGCCCCGATGTGGGCTGCAGCCCAAAGGCGAACACGGCAGGCATGATCGCAAGCCCGGCGATGAGCGACGCCGCCGTGTCGCCAATGGCGGTCCAGAGCGCCGGGCGCGCGAGTGACTCGTCGGGCTTGAGGTACGACCCATAGACAACCATGAACGTCCCACCCAACGACAACGCGAAAATCGCATGCCCGATCGCGGCTGCCATGACATTCGCCGTGAGATCGGCGAAGCGGAACTTGAGGATGTACCAGCGCACGCCCTCCATCGCGTTCGGCAGCGTGAGCGACCGCACGACGAGCACACACAACACGATCGTCCACGCCGGAAGGATGACCTTGCTGATTCGTTCGATGCCGGCGCGGACGCCTTTCAGCACGACAACCGCGCACGCCGCGATCACCACGCCCGTGCACACGAGCTGAAGCAGAAACGATTTGAGAACGAAGCCGTGATCGGGCGGGAGAATTGCCGACGCCTCGTACGGTGCGTGGACCGCGGCCGCCAGCTGGCCGACCGCGTAGTACAGCACCCACCCGAGCACGCCAGAGTAGTAGCCGGTGGCTGCGGCGACCACGAAAAAGAAAAACCAGCCGACCTGCTTGCCGAACGGCAGTCCGCCAGCGGCAAACGCGCCCACCGGCCCGCGCCGCGTTTCGCGCCCGAGCGCGAACTCCGCCATGAGCGCGGGCACGCCGATGAAGATCGAGACGAACGCGTAGAACAGCACGAACGCCGCCCCGCCGAACTTCCCCACCATATAAGGGAATCGCCAGACGTGCCCGAGACCGATCGCCACGCCGGTCACGGTCATCAGCGTACCGAACCGAGTGGCGAACGTCTCGCGGGTGCCGCTCATGCCGGTCGCGTGACTTCGGCCAGCAAATCGAGCGCGGTGTCGATGTCGTCCAGCGTGCTGTAGAAGTGCGGCGCCAGCCGGATCACGTCGCCGCGCGCCGAGGGCAACACGCCACGCGCGCGCATCGCCACCTCTACCGCGTGCGAGTCGCGCACCACGAATGCCGTCACCGCGCTCTTCCGCGCGATGTCGCTCGTGCCGTGCAATGTGAGGCCGCGCGCCCGGCCGCCTTCGACCAGGCGCAGTGAGAGCTGCTCGTGCCACGAACGAATTTTCGCCGGCCCAATCTCATTAATGATCGCCATCCCGGCGCGCGAGACGTACGCGTTCGCGATCGGCGGTGTCCCCGTATCGAACCGGCTTGCGGTGGATGACCAATCGAGCGTCTTGGCCGCAAATGCGAACGGCTCTGCTCGACCAAACCAGCCGGTCATTGTCGGCGTGAGCGTTTCCACCAGGCCCGGACGCACATACAAGAACGCGACGCCGGGGATTCCCATCAGGAACTTGAGGTTGCCCGACGCGAGCAAATCCACACCCAGCGCCTTCACGTCCACCGGCACCGCACCGAGCGACTGGTAGGCATCGATGTAGGAGAGCGCACCGCACGCGCGAGCTCGCGCCGCGATGCGGCCGATGTCCTGAATGAACCCGTTCTGGTAGTACGCATGGCACGCGGAGATGACCGCAGTGCGTTCATCCGCACGATTGTCGTACTCTGCGGGATCGATCACGCCATCTCGCACCGGAGTCCACGCGATCTGCGCGCCACGCGACTGCTGCGCGAGCCACACGTGCGCCACCGTCGGGAACTCCGCCTCGCTCACCAGGACACCGCGCCGCCCGCCATTGAAATCGATCGCGCTCGCGACGGCGCTCGTCGCTTCCGAGACTGAGCTGAATATCGCGATGTCTTCGGTCGCGGCATTGATGATCTTCGCAAACTCGGCCTTGGCGAGCTGCACTTCGCTCATCCACGCATCCCAGTCCATTCCCGCGCGATTCCACGAGTCGAGATACCGTTCCGCGGCCGCGCGCGTGGAATCCACCTGCGGCGCCTGCGAGCAGTTGTTCATCGGTATGCACTGCGCCAACAGCGGAATCCGCCGGCGCCAGATATCGACATCGTACGCGGGCCGTGGCGCGCCAGACATGGCGCTCACCTGGCGAGTGCGCGGCCGAGGATGTGCCGGCGGAAACGAAATGCGTTCTCCGGAAGCTGCAGGTCCATTCCGTACTTCTCCGGCCCGACGGCGTCTACCTTGGCGACGATCACACTGAGATCATCGCGTTCCATCGCGGCCACGAACGCTTCGCCGAATGCGACCGGGTCCGCGACGCTCGTCACTTCACGAATCCCCGCGCCGCGCGCGATCGCTGCGAGATCGGTCACGCCCGACGTGGTGTGCGAATCGAATCCGCCGGTAGACAGAAGACTGCCGTTGTCGAACACGATGTGCACGAGATTCTTCGGCCTGTAGCGCGCGAGCGTCGCGAACGTGCCGAGGTTCATAAGCACGGAACCGTCGCCGTCCAGGACGACGACGCGATCGGCCGGCCGGTGCAGCGCGAGGCCGAGCCCGATCGACGACGCCAGCCCCATCGCGTGCTGGAGGTAGAAAAAGTTCTCGCGGTGGCCGAGGTCGTAGAGCTCCTGCGCCGCGGCACCCATGATCGTGACGACGAGGGTGTCACCAAGCTCCGGATACATCATCTCGATGCACTTCGCGCGCTCCATCAATCCTCCATCAGGTCGCGCGTGAGGAGCAGCGCGACGGGAGAAAGGGAGCTTTGCGAGAACGTCCAGCCTTCGCGAATCTGCTTTGCGACCTGCTGCGGGTCGCGCGCGTATTCGTACGGAATGGAAAGCGCGCGCAGCACCTGCTCCGTGACGATCCCGCCGCGCGTGTGCCACGGATACGGCTCGCCCCAGTGGCCGCGGAGCGCGATCATCATGAAGAGCGGCACATGATAGAGCTGTGCAAGCGATACGATCCCATTGATCGCCGCGAGAAAGCCGTGGTTCTGCATGAGCAGGACATGCGGCGTTCCGGCGAAATATGCGCCGGCCGCAATCCCAATGGCCTCTTCCTCTTTGGCGACCTGCACGAGAGAAAACTCGGGGTCGTCCTCGGCGCGCTGGAGCAGCAGTCCGAGCCACGTCTCCGGCAGCGCGGACGCGGACCGGATGCCCGCGGCCTTGATGCCGTCGAAGATCGTTTTCGAGTTGTCGTAGGAGACCGTCATGACGCTTCAGTCGAAGGTCGATGGAAGTTATGGATCGGGGTGCGCGCAGGCCACTTTCAATGGCGTCAGTCCACAGTTCCGAAAATCAAGGTCTGAGTAGGCAGGCATCAGTAACCAGGTCTGAGAAACGGCCTATCAGTCGTCAGGCAACTGACACCCCGTGGTCCGTCTCTCACGCCTGGATACTGAAGGCCGATAACTCAGACCTTGACGTTCAAACCGTTTCCAGCAGTTCCGAAATACAAGGTGTGAGTTTGCAGGCATCAGTAACCAGGTCTGAGAAAGGCCTATCAGTCGTCAGGGAACTGACCCCTCGTGGTCCGTCACTCACGCCTGGATACTGACGCCCGATAACTCAGACCTTGAAGTTCAAACCTCTTCCAGCCGTGGTCCGTCTCTCAGACCTGAGTACTGACGCCCGATTACTCACACCTTGAAGTTCAAACCTCTTCCAGCAGTGGTCCATCTCTCAAACCTGAGTACTGATGCCCAATGACTCACACCTTGAAGTTCAAAACTCTTCCAGCAGTTGCACCTCCTTGCATTCGATCGCGCCCATCTCGTTATTTGTGCACCTGAAGCAGCGGACGTTCTCCCCGCCGACCCTCCGCTCCGAGGCACATGTGAGTCTGCTCGCCCGCGTCAACGTCACCCTGGGAATCGCCTTCGTGCTCGGAGTCGGCGTTTCCGGCCTGGTCGCACGACAGATCCTGCAGGATGAAGCCAGAAAGGAGGGCCTCGAAACTGTACAGCTGATGCTTTCCAGCGCCGCCGCGAACCGCGACTATACGCGCGACGAAATTGCTCCGCTCCTCACGGCGCAGATGAATGAGCGGTTCCTGCCGCAGATGGTGCCGGCCTATTCCGCCACGCGGCAGATCGAGCGCTTTCGAGTCGCCCACCCGGATTTCGTCTATCGCGAGGCGACCCTCAACCCGACGAATCCGGAGGATCGCGTCACCGATTGGGAAGCGGACATCGTGAACCGCTTCCGCAGCACCCCTGCGCTGAAAGAAGTCACCGGCGAGCGGATGACACCGTCCGGTCTCACGCTGTACATGGCCCGCCCGCTCACGGTGAGCTCCGCCACGTGCCTCGGTTGTCACTCGACCGCCGACGCTGCGCCCGCGACCATGACCGCGAAGTACGGGACGGTCAACGGATTTGGGTGGCAAATGAACGAGACGATCGGAAGCCAGATCATGTCCGTTCCCCTCTCCGCCGCGCTCGCCAAGGCCAACACCAACTTCTATCGATTCATGGGCGCGCTGGTGGCGATCTTCGTGCTGGTGTTCGTGCTGGTGAATGTGATGATTCGAATTTTGGTGCTGCGTCCGATCGCGCGCATGGCAGCGATATCGGACAAGGTGAGCAATGGCGACCTGAGCGGGCCGGGATTCGTCCCGACGGGCAATGACGAGATCGCACAGTTGGCGCGGTCGTTCGAGCGCATGCGTCTTAGCCTCGCCAAATCCGTGGCCCTGCTCGGCGGCGAATGAAGCTCTGTCCGACCTGCACCGCCGAGTATGAGGAGAGCGAGCGCTTTTGCCCGAAAGACGGCACGCCGCTGCGCTCGCGGGAGTCCGGGTCGACACTCCTGGGCAGCGTGATCGCTGATCGGTATCACGTCCTGAGCAAACTTGGCGAAGGCGGCATGGGTCAGGTCTATCTCGCCGAACACCTGCGTATGAAGCGCAAGAGCGCCGTCAAAGTGATGCACCAGGCGATGACGAGCGACGCGGATGCCATCGGCCGGTTTCACCGCGAGGCGTCGAACGCGTGCCAGATCGACCATCCGAACGTTGCGGCCGTATACGATTTCGGCGAGAGCGGCGACGGCGTGATTTATCTCGCGATGGAGTACGTCGAGGGTTCGTCGCTCGCGAAACTCATCGCCGATCAGGGTTCACTGACGGTCGCGCGCACCGCGGAAATCATACGGCAAGTGGCCGACGGACTCGACGCCGCGCATCGTCTGGGCATCGTGCACCGCGACCTGAAGCCGGACAATATCCTCGTGGGCACGCATCACGATGGGCGCGACCGTGTGAAGATCGTCGACTTCGGAATCTCCAAGGCGGCGCGTCGCGAGGGGCAGTCGGTCACGCAGTCCGGTCAAATTATTGGGACGCCGGACTATATGAGCCCCGAGCAAATCAGTGGTGAGATTGCCGCACGCGAGAGCGACATCTATTCGTTGGGGATCGTGGCGTTCAACGCGCTTACTGGGCAACTGCCATTCAAGGCGACAAACCAGCAATCGGCGATGCTGCTTCGCCTCACGGAGCCGCCGCAGCGACTGGCGGCGGTGCGACCGGAGATCGTGTGGCCGCGGGGACTGCAGGCCGTGCTCGACACGGCGCTGGCGATCGATGCGGCGGGGAGATATGCGTCAGCGTCAACGTTCGCGACCGCGTTCGCCGCCGCGACAGGTTTGGCGCCGTCGGGCGGGCCGCTCGCATCCCCGCATGCCGACGCGACAACGATCGTCGCCCAGTCGCCAGGCGCCCCGGCAACACCGGCTCAGCCGATCACACCGGGGAGTTTTTCGCTTCCAATTCCGTGCGGCCTCACGGAGGAAGAGCTTGGCGTGTTGCGGTCCAAGCTCGCCAGGTTCGTGGGCCCGATCGCCAAGGTGCTCGTGAGGCGCGCCGCCGTTGCGGCCCCGACGCGGAAGGCGCTCGTTGCGGCGCTGGCACAGGAAATCGAGAGCGAGCCGGATCGCGAGTTGTTCCGGCAGAGCGTGAGCTAGCGAGACCCTCGACAATCCATCGGAACTCCCAGGCCTTGCCGGAGGTAGCTACCGGAAGCTACCTTTGGACATGCGCTCAATCGGCCTGAAAGTGCTCAAGAACAAACTCAGCGAGTACGTTCGCCTCGCCGCCGGCGGCGAGACCGTCCTCGTGACCGACCGTGATCGCGTGGTCGCGGAACTGATTCCACCCAGGGAGGGGCGAAGCGAAATGCTGAACGATGCCAAGCTGGCGGAAGCCATGCGCAATGGATGGGTCACGCCGCCAACCATGGTCTCGCGCGAAGCACCCGCGCGCTCGGCCGTCGCACCACTCGCGCAGTTGCTGAGCGAACTCGATCACGATCGCGGCGATCGGTGATCTACCTCGATACCTCAGTGGCGCTGGCGCAGTTGTTTGCCGAAGACAGGCAGCCACCTGCGGCACTCTGGGGCGAGACGCTCGTATCGAGCCGGCTGCTCGAGTACGAGCTCCGGACACGAGTGAATGCTCGCGGACTCGCGAGGACGCACGACGAACATGTTCGCGGCCTGCTCGGCAGAATCGCGTTCATCGAGCTGGCGAGGCCGGTGCTTGAACGCGCACTCGAGCCGTTCGCGAAACCGGTGCGGACGCTCGACGCGCTGCATTTGGCGTCCATGGATTTCCTGCGGCAGCAGGGCCAAAGGCTGCAACTGGCGAGTTACGACCTGCGACTCATCGACGCGGCAAAGCACATGAAGATCGCGGTCTTTCCACTCTAGGCGGCTCGGCGGTCTCTACCCGAACCGTGCCTGCCCCCGCTCGCGCGCCTTGCGCGCCTCTTCCTCACGATTCCGCGGCGGCGCGCTGGTTTGGATCGAGAACACCAGCTTTCGCGCCGCGACCGTGACTTCGTCCACCGCGAGGTTGAATGCGGCCTCGTTCGCGCGCGACGGGTGCGTGGATCCGCTCAGCTTCCGCACGAACTGCAGCGCGGACGCGCGAATCTCATCCTCTGTAGCCGGCGGTTCGAAGTTCGCGAGCGTCTTGATGTTTCTGCACATGTTTCTCGTCTCCCATTGATCAGGAACTCCCTCCAAAGATACCTACCCTTCCCGCATCACGATCAGCGGGTCGGTGCGCGCCGCTCGCGGGTTACGGCGCGAATCTCATTTTCTTGCGAATCGCTGCGAGCTCCGGTCGCCCTGGCTGGTCCGCGCGAGCGCAAACTCCGAGCAGTTGCGCGGAGTACTTCCGCGACGCTGCGGAGTCGCCGGCGCTTGCCGCGGCCTGCGCCGCACCAAACAGCGCCCGGAACCGGTTCGGATCCTTGGCCAGCGTGGCCCTGAACTCTGCGAGCGCACCCGCGCCGTCGTTCGCCTGCAGCAGCATCTCCGCGAGCAGCTCGCGCGCCGGCACCAGTGGACCCGGAGTGATGGCATTCTTTTCGGTACGGTCCTCGGCGTCGGCCGCTTCACGCATCGCCGATATGGCGACCGACACGCGACCCTGAGTGAGGGACAGCAGCGCCGACGCTGCGACAGACTGGATCCTCACCTGTTCCGCCCAGTACGCTTCGCCCGCCCGTTGCAGGCGCTCCCGAACAACGCGGAGGGAGTAGAGCGCCTCGCGTACGGTCGCGGTGTCGCCCATGTGTGATGCGCCGATCGCGCGGGCGAAGTACGTCATCGCCTCGGTAAACGGAAATGCGCTCGGGTGCGGTTCGAGTCCTGCCGCCTCGGCCCACGCGCCGCGCTCGAGCGCGAATCGTGCCGGGATCGCGGCGAGCGCGAAGACTCCAGCGGCGCCCGGCGCCGCGCCCGTTACCGCGTTGACGTCGAACCGCGATGCGATTGCGGGAAGCGAGTCCAGGAGGCGGCGCGCGGCCACATCCTGAGCCGTCTGCAGGTACGCGTACATCATGTAGTCGGTGGCATGCAGCTGTTCCGCGATCTCGCCGCTGCTCCGTGCGGCTGCCGCGGACGCAATGTTGGCGTCGATCGACTCCTGCCACCGGCCCACTCTCGTAAACGTGTGCGACGGCATGTGCAACGCGTGTGGCGCCGACGGCGCTATCTTCGCGTAACGCTCTGCGGCGACGATCGCGCGCGGGGCAAGCGGCGGCACATCGTATGTGTGGATCAGATAGTGCGCGAGCCCGGGATGGTCGGGCTCAGCTTTGAAGAGTGGCT
>JBOHTH010000408.1:0-2710 GCA_050733535.1 Gemmatimonadaceae bacterium
GCGATCGTTGTGGCGTCTCCGTCGGCGGCGAGAGCCCTGGGCGAGTCGAATGTTCACGTCGGTCGGGCCGTGGTCATGTGCGTTGGCGAAGCGACGGCAGAGGCGTGCCTCCCGTTCCATTGGCCGCGGGTGCACATCGCGCGAAGTCACAGCGATACCGGCGTATTAGAAAGTCTGATTTCCATCCTTCACTCATAACGAGGAACCACATGCCATTCGAAAGCATTCTGGGCACCGTAGGCAATACTCCGCACGTCCGGCTCAACCGCCTCTATGCCGCCGTCGCGCCGCATGTCACCGTGTGGGCAAAGCTCGAGCGGGCAAACCCGGGCGCCAGCATCAAGGACCGTATTGCACTCGCGATGATCGAGGACGCCGAACGCCGCGGGATACTGAAGCCGGGCTCCACCATCGTCGAGCCCACCTCGGGGAACACGGGAATCGGTCTCGCGATGGTCTGCGCGGTGAAGGGGTATCGCTGCATTCTCGTGATGCCCGATTCCATGTCGGTCGAACGGCGGCGCGTGATGACCGCGTACGGTGCGGACCTCGTGCTGACGCCGCGGGCGGAGGGAATCAAGGCGTCCATCGCCAAGGCGGCCGAGCTCGTCGCGGCAACCCCCGGCGGATGGATGCCGCAGCAGTTCGAGAACCCGGCGAACATCGAAGTGCACGCGCGCACGACGGCTGAAGAAATCGCGCGTGATTTTCCGGAAGGCATCGACGTGATCATCACCGGCGTCGGGACCGGTGGGCATATCACGGGCGTGAGCGAGGTCCTGAAGAAGCGCTGGCCTGCGCTGAAAACGTTTGCGGTGGAGTCGGCGACGTCGACCGTGATCGCGGGCGGCACGCACGCCCCGCACAAGATTCAGGGGATCGGCACGGGCTTCGTTCCGGCGAACCTGCATGTCGAGGCGCTCGATGGCACCATTGCCGTGACGGATGACGACGCGTTTTCGTTCGCCCGGCGCGCGGCCCGTGAGGAGGGGCTGTTCGTCGGAATTTCTTCCGGCGCGTCATTGGCGGCGGTCGCACAGTACCTGCCGAAAGTTCCGTCGGGCAGCCGCGTACTCACATTCTGCTACGACACTGGCGAACGCTATCTCTCCGTCGAAGGGTTGTTCGAATAGTGCCGAGCGGAGACGTGCGCCTACTTGGGTGCACCGTCCTTCATGAGCCCGCAGAATGCCTTCAGCTCATCAACATTCAGATCCGACACAACCCAGTATGCCATTCCGCCTTCATTCCAGCGCGCGATTTGGAATCCTCGCCGACTCTCAATTTGCAACGCCGACGCCGCGCTCGATTCAACAGGATAGGTCAGCACGTTGATGACGTGGGCGCCCCGCTGATATACGATCGCCGCCACTGCGCGGTTGCCGACGTAGTCGAGCCGCCCGCCGACGAGTGGAAAACCATCGGTCTCGAGCCGTGGCACGGCCGGTGAAAAATCGAGCTTGCCGGTGAACCACGGCTTCACCGTGTGCTGGTCGGTCGAGACGACGTCGGTGAGATGTCCCTGCTGCAGCGACCGGACATGCGCGGTGAGCATCGCGTCGGCCATCTGCTCGCCGGCTGTGGTCGCCGATCGCGCGCCGAGTCCGTACGCGAGGCCGAGCATGATTGCCATCGCGGCCGCGGCTGCCCACGCGCGATAGGGGCGTGCGCTGCGAGGTGTCGGAACGAGACGCCCGCTCGACACGTTCGGCGCGCGAACGGCGGCCTCGATTCGCGTGCGCAGCGCGTCGGGTGCCCGGAGCGGCGGGAGCTGTCGGTGCATGGATTCCACGGTGGCCATGAGCTGTTCGTATTCGGCCGAACACGCCTCGCATGAGGCAAGATGTGCGGCCACGTCGACGGACTCGCCGGCCGTCAGCTCGCCGTCGATGTGCGCGCTGAGGCGGTCGAGGTACCAGGTGTGCGTATCGTCAGCTGGCATCGCGAGACTCCCGATGGACTAAGGCCTGCATGCGTTTCCTGGCGCGGGCAAGGCGGCTCATTACCGTGCCTACCGGCGCGCCGATCGTGCGTGCGATCTCTTCGTATGAGAGATCTTCGACTTCGCGGAGGATGAGCACCTCGCGGTCGTTCGACGAAAGCGAGTCGAGCGCGCGATGGAACGAGTCCGCGACGTCGGATTGGACGAGATGGAGTTCGGGGGTCGCCGATTCGACGTGTTCGCTATGGTGCCGCTCGTCGAACTCGACGAACGCGGCTTCGCGTTTTCCGTGTGCGCGCGCCGTGGCGCAGCAGTGGCGAACGATCGTCAGCAGCCAGGCGCGGGCGTTTTCACCGCGGTAGCCCTCAAAGTGGCGCACTGCACGGAGGAATGCTTCCTGCACCGCATCCTGCGCGGCGTCGTCGCTGCGAAGGAGATATCGCGCGAGCGTGTACGCCGCGTTGAGGTGCGGGAGCATCAGCGTTTCGAACGAGGCGGCGGTCAAACGCGATGGCGAATGGTTAAAGGTGATCGGCTGGCGGTGACTGGTCCAAACACTTTGCACTGCGGTTTGCACTCCCTCCCATTGACCTCACCAGCCGTGAGTTTATTCCATGCGCTCCGGCTGAAAACTAACGCGGAATAAACCAGCGTTCTGCACGGTCTGCCTTCTCGAACCCCTCTCGGAGCAGCTGCGCGAATGTCCGACTATATCGAGCACGACCAGACCAACGACGGCGTGGACCGCAAAGGATTTCTCAAGTGCAT
>JBOHTH010000409.1:0-6692 GCA_050733535.1 Gemmatimonadaceae bacterium
GTGCTGAGGAGATAGACAGAAGACCGAGGACCGAAGACCGAGCGTACCACTGTCTGACCTGGACACCACCGGAGATCGTTCGATGCCTCGCCAGCTCTTGACTCGATTCATGACCGCCGCTGCGGTCGCTGCCACCGTTACAATTATGCCTGCGACGACTTTCGCGCAGGGAGGGCGCGGCGGACACGCCGCCGACTCCATCAAGTACGTCTATCCCAACACGCCGCAGCTGAACAAGCTGAAGACCGAGGTCGCGACGACGATCGACGGCGAGGCCAAGCTGGTGCAGGAAATGGTCGACGAGGTGTTCTCGTTCGGCGAGCCTGGATTCCAGGAGTTCGAGACCGTCAAGTACCTGACCGGCATTCTCGAGCAGAACGGGTTCAAGGTGGAGCGCAACGTCGCGGGCATCCCGACTGGGTTCGTCGCGACGTGGGGATCCGGGAAGCCGGTGATTTCAATCGGCTCCGACATCGACGACATCCCGCAGGCCAGCAACAAGCCTGGCGTCGGCTACCACGATCCGCTCGTGGACGGCGCGCCCGGTCACGGCGAGGGACACAACTCCGGTGAGCCGCTCAACATCGCGGCCGCGATCGCGGTGAAGAAGATCATGGAACGCGACCACATCCCTGGCACGATCAAGATTTGGGACGGCGTCGCCGAGGAACTGATGTCCGGCAAGGCGTGGTTCGTGCGCGCCGGAGTATTCAAGGACGTTGATGCGACGCTCTTCACGCACGTCGGCAGTGATCTCGGCGTGTCGTACGGACAGTCAGGATCCAATGCGCTCATCTCTGCGATTTTCAAGTTCAAGGGAACTCCGGCGCACGCGGCTGGCGCACCGTGGAGAGGAAAGAGCGCGCTCGATGCGGCGATGCTGATGGGCACGTCGTGGGAATTCCAGCGCGAGCACATGCCGATCTACCAGCGCTCGCACTACGTGATTTCCGACGGCGGCGACCAGCCGAACGTGGTCCCGGCGACGGCAAGCATCTGGTTCTACTTCCGCAACCTCGACTATCCGCGGACGATGGCGATGTACGAGGACGCGAAGGTAAAGGCCACCGCCGCGGCGATGATGACGGGTACGAAGGTTGATACAGTGATGATGCTCGGCTCAGGGTGGAGTGGACATTTCAACCGCCCGGTCGCCGAGGATATGTATGCGAACATCAAGCGCGTGGGCATGCCCACGTGGGATGACAAGGACCAGACGCTGGCGAAGGCCGTGCAGCGCGAAATCGGCTCGGAACCGACGGGGCTGCTCGTGGCCCCGCGCGGATTGCGCATCAACGGCGGCGCGATCGAGTCGCAGCGTACGGGCGGCGGGTCCGACGACGTCGGCGACATCAGTTGGGTGGAGCCGACGATCACGCTGAACTACCCGTCGAACATCCCCGGACTTCCCGGACACAGCTGGCCGAGCGCCATCGCCATGGCGACCCCGATCGCACACAAGGGCGTCATCGCCGGCGCGAAAGTGCAGGCCATGACGATGCTGGACCTGTTTCTGCAGCCGCAGCTGCTGAAGGATGCATGGGATTACTTCAACGTCCAGACGAAGGACATCAAGTACAAGTCGTTCTTCTCCGCGACCGATCAG
This sequence comes from Gemmatimonadaceae bacterium, assembly GCA_050733535.1. Taxonomy (GTDB): domain Bacteria; phylum Gemmatimonadota; class Gemmatimonadetes; order Gemmatimonadales; family Gemmatimonadaceae; genus Fen-1231. The sequence continues at coordinate 1,607 of JBOHTH010000409.1, forward strand.
CCGCCGATTTATCTGAACAAGGAGCGGATGGAGAAGTTCAGGCCGTTGATGAAGCCGTTCTATTATGATCCAAAGAAGTATTCGACATACCTTGAGCAGCTTGGGATCAAATATCCGACAGTCCGAAACATCGTGCCGTAGGACAGTCGGAGTTAGAGAGGTGAGTATGAGTCGGAGGGATGAGTTGGAGCACGTTCAGTGGGAGTCTGAGGGGCGAGGGTGAGCGTAAGTGGGAGGGCAGTGCGAGAGTTGAGTTGTGCGCAACTCTCGCTCTCCTCCCACTCAACTCCCACTTGTCCTCACTCTCATCCCTCAAACTCCCACTGCGCGTGCTCCAACTCTTCCCTCCGACTCATACTCACCTCTCCCTCTGCCTCTCCCGTGCCGCCGACTAACGTCTCCGATCCCCACTACTACCATAAGGTTGTAGACTGCCAGTGGGCCTGCCCCGCGCATACGAACGTCCCGGAATATCTCCGGCTCATCGCGCAGGGGCAGTACAGCGACTCGTACATGCTCAACCGCGAGTCGAATGTTTTTCCGGGCATCCTCGGGCGCACCTGTGACAGGCCGTGTGAGCCCGCGTGCCGGCGAGGACGCGTGGACGGAAAGCCGGTCGCGATCTGCCGGCTCAAGCGCGTCGCGTCGGATCTCCGCGACGACATCACCGATCGCCTGCCCACCGCGCCCAAGGTCAAGAACGGAAAACGTATAGCTCTGATCGGCGCTGGCCCGGCGTCGCTGACGGTTGCGAACGACCTTATGCCCCTCGGCTATGAGGTCGTGATCTTTGAGAAGTACAAACAAGCCGGCGGCTTGATGCGCTTCAACATTCCGGCCTTCCGGCTTCCGTCTTCCGTGCTCGATGAAGAGACGGACTACATCATCCGGATGGGCGTCGACGTGCGTTACGGCACGACCATTTCGAGCATGAAGTCGCTGCTCGCGGAGAAGTACGACGCTGTCTTTGTCGGCAGCGGCGCACCGAAGGGAAAGGAGCTCGAGATCCCCGGCCGTCGCGAGGGCAACTCGAAAGACGTGATCCACATCGGCATCGAGTGGCTCGGCTCCGTGCACTTCGGCCACATCGAGAAAATCGAGAAGCGCGTGCTGATCATCGGCGTCGGCAACACGGCGATGGACTGCTGCCGCACGTCCAAGCGGCTTGGTGCGACGGACGTGAAAGTCATCGCGCGCCGCTCGCGCCCGTACTTCAAGGCGTCGCCGTGGGAGCTGGAGGACGCCGAAGAAGAGCAGGTCGAGATCGTCGAGAACCACGCGCCGAAGACATTCATATATGAGAACGGCAAGCTCGTCGGCATGGAGTTCGAACGGCTCAGGTGGACCGAAGACCGAGGACCGAAGCCCGAGGTACTCGATACAGTCGTCATCCCGTGCGATGCCGTCATCCTTGCGATCGGCCAGGACAATGCGTTCCCCTGGATCGAGCGCGACATCGGGATCAAGTTCGACAAGTGGGACATGCCGGCGGTCGACAAGACCACGATGGAGAGTTCGCGCAAAGGCGTGTTCTTCGGCGGCGACGCTGCTTGGGGACCAAAGAACATCATCTGGGCCGTCGAGCACGGACATCAAGCCGCGATCTCGATCCACCAGCATTGCCAGAGCGAGCCCGTAACCGACCGGCCCCCGCAGGGAATGAACCTGGTGAGCGCGAAAGTCGGGATGAACGGGTGGATGTACAGCAACGATTACAATCCGTCGCCGCGCGCAAAGATGACGCACGAGCAGCTCGTCAAGCGCTTCTCCGCCGTGAACGTCGAGGTCGAGCTCGGCTTCACGCCCGAACAAACCGCACGCGAAGTCGAGCGCTGCCTCAACTGCGACATCGAAACGCATTTCACGGACAAGCTGTGCATCGAATGCGATGCGTGCGTCGACATCTGTCCCGAGAACTGCATCACCATCGCGCCGGCAGGTGATGAAACCGATCTGCGCAGCCGTCTATCAGCGCCGGCCACGAATATGTCGCAGGAGATCTTCGTGAGCGGTGCGCTCCCGCAAACCAAACGCGTGATGGTGAAGGACGAAGACCTGTGCCTGCACTGCGGCCTGTGCGCGGAACGCTGCCCGACGGCCGCGTGGGATATGAGGAAGTTTGAGCTGGTGATTCCGTATGCGTTTGCCAGGACCGAGGACCGAAGACCGAAGACCGAAATGGTGGGCGGAGCCGGTCGATGACCAAGCGCGCTGTTTCGGACTTCGGTCCTCGGTCTTCGGTCGCTGACCCTCGGTCTTCGGTCGCGAAGTCTCGGTCTTCGGTCGCTGGTCCTCGGTCTTCGGTCAACGATTTTGCCCTCAAGATCGGCACCGTCAACGGCACCGGATCCGCCTCAGCGAACACGATGCTGATGCAGTCGATCTTTCGCATGGGCATTCCGGTGACGGGCAAGAACATCTTCCCGTCGAACATCCAGGGCCTGCCGACGTGGTACGAGATCCGCGTGAGCGCCGATGGCTGGAACGCGCGGCCGGGTGATCTCGATCTTGTCGTCGCCATGAATCCCGAGACGCTCGAGAAGGACATCGCCACGGTTCGCGAGGGTGGGTTCTTGCTGTACGACTCGAGCTATCCGCTGGACCCCGAACTGCATCGCGACGGCATCACGTTTCTCGGCGTCCCGTGCGGCGAGATGTGCGTGCAGTCGTTCGTGCGCGATCGTGACCGCGTGCTGTTGCGCAACATCGTGTACACCGGCGCGCTCGCGGCGCTGCTCAACTTCGACATGGCCGTCGTCGACGAATTGCTGAATGAGAAGTTTGCGAAAAAGAAGGCCGTGCTCGAGTCGAACCACAAAGCCGTCCGGCTTGGATACGACTACGCGAAAAAACATTTCGCCTGCCCGCTTCCCTTCTCTCTCGAGCGCCTCGACAAGACGTCGGGTCACATCCTGATCGACGGCAACACGGCCTTTGCACTCGGCGCGGTCTACGCGGGTGCGACGGTCGGCGCGTGGTATCCGATCACGCCGTCGACGTCACTGATGGACGCGTTCAAGATGTTCTGCGAGCAGTACCGCACCACTCCCGAGGGCGAGAAGAAGTTCATCATCATTCAGGCGGAGGACGAACTCGCCGCGGCGGGAATGGTGATTGGCGCCAACTGGGCTGGCGCGCGCGCGTTCACGTCGACGGCGGGCCCGGGCATTTCGCTGATGCAGGAGTTCATCGGGCTGGCGTATTATGCCGAGGTTCCGGCGGTGTTCGTGGACGTCCAGCGCGTTGGGCCGAGTACGGGGATGCCGACGCGGACGCAGCAGGGCGACCTGTTCTCGTGCGCGTACGCATCGCATGGCGATACGAAGCATATCTGTATTTACCCGAGCGACCCCAAGGAATGTTTCGAGATGGCGCCGGTGGCATTTGATCTGGCCGAGCGTTTTCAGACGCCTGTATTTGTGGTGACCGATCTCGACGTCGGGATGAATGACTGGATGGTGCCGCGATTCATCTGGGACGACAGCTATAAGCCGGACCGCGGCAAGGTACTGACGGCGGATGATCTCGCGAAGGTCGAGAAGTTTGGCCGCTATCAGGACACCGGCGGAGGGATACCGGCGCGCACGCTGCCGGGCAGCGGCGGAAAGGGCGCATTTTTCACGCGCGGCTCGGGGCATAACTTGAACGCCACGTACACCGAGGATTCGCCGGAGTATCAGGCGGTGCTCGACCGGATCGCGCTCAAGTTCCGGACGGCGGCGACCATGGTGCCGAAGCCGGCGATTGATGGCAAGGGCAGCGAGATCGGGATCGTCGCATTGGGCGGCACGAACGGCGCGGTGACCGAAGGCGTCGCGCTGCTCAGGGCACAGGGAATCGCGTGCGACTACATGCGCATTCGCGGATTTCCATTTGGCGCCGAGGTGGAAGCGTTCATGCGCGATCACGAGCGCGTGTTCGTGATCGAGCAGAACAGGGACGCGCAGTTGCGCGCGATGCTTGCTATAGAGCTCGGCGTGCCGCGCGACGAAATGATCGCAGTACTCGACTATGCCGGCCTCCCGCTCACCGCGAAGTTCGTGGTGGACTCGGTCGCCGGTCAGCTCGCGGGAGTTCAATCATGACGAGCATCGCAAAGCCGCCGGTAAAACATCCGAGCCTGCAGCAAAACGCGCTTGGCCTGACGAAGCGCGACTATGAAGGTGCGATGAGCACCCTGTGTGCCGGGTGCGGACACGATTCCGTGACCGCCGCCCTGATCACCGCGTTCTGGGAGCTCGACGTGCCGCCGCATCGTGCGGCGAAGATGAGCGGGATCGGCTGCTCGTCGAAGACCACCGCGTACTTCATGAAGCAGTCGCATGGCTTCAACGCCGTGCATGGCCGCATGCCCTCGGTTGCGAGCGGGGCGAACGCCGCAAATCGCGGCCTGATGTACATCGGCATTTCAGGCGATGGCGATTCGCTTTCGATCGGAATCGGCCAGCTGTGCCATGCGATTCGGCGCAACGTGCAGCTGCTGTACCTGATCGAGAACAACGGCGTGTACGGTCTCACGAAGGGGCAGTTCTCGGCGAGCGCGGATGTGGGCAGCACGTCAAAGCGCGGCGAGCCGAACCTGAACCAGCCGATCGATCCTGTTCTGCTGGCGTTGACTCTCGGCGCGACTTTTGTGGCGCGGAGTTTTTCGGGCGACAAGACCCAGCTCGTGCCGATCCTGAAGGCGGGACTGCGTCACAACGGGTTCGCGCTGATCGACATCATCTCTCCGTGCGTGAGCTTCAACGATCACGAGGGCAGCACGAAGAGCTACAAGTTCACGCGTGAGCACGACGTAGAGATCGCCGCGGCGGATTTTGTGCCGCTGAGAAAGGAGATTACGGCGGACACCGGTGCCGCCGGCGGCATGACGAGCGTGACGATGCATGACGGGAGCATCGTGCGATTCAGGAAGACCGCGGCGGACTACAATCCAACCGACCGCAACGCGGCGTACACCCATGTGAAGTCGTGCCATGACCGCGGCGAGATCGCGACAGGGCTGCTGTACATGGAAGAGGGATCGACCAGCGAGATGCACACGCTGAACAAGACGGTGCAGAAGCCGTTGGTGGATATTCCGTTT
>JBOHTH010000410.1:0-2215 GCA_050733535.1 Gemmatimonadaceae bacterium
GCGCACGGCGTCGATGGCGGTGCTCGATTACGCGTCGAAGTATCGCGAGGAGCTGCTCTGGAATCGCTATCAGGCAGGCCGCAACGCGATCAACAAGTACAGCCAGAATCCGCCGTATGCGTACATCATTCCGCAACAGCAGCGCGATCCCGGCACGGCCGCGGACATGCTGCGCCGTCTCGCCTTCAACGGTGTGCGCGTTGAACAGCTCGACAAGGACGCGATGCACGACGGCGTGAAATATCCCGGCGGCACCTGGGTAATTCCGATGGACCAGGAGTACGCCGAACTCGTCCGCCAGCTGTTCGAACCGCAGGAATATCCCGACCTGCGCGAATACCCCGACGGTCCGCCCGACCAGCCGTACGACGCCGCGGGGTGGACACTTCCATACCAGATGGATGTGCGTGTCGTCCAGGCTCGCGTGCCGCTCACGCCGGCGTTCCGCGCGTCGCTCAAGCCGGTGCAGGGCAAGACCGTGGACTGGCACACTGCGCCCGACGCACCGTTCACCACCAACGCCGAAGCCGCGGGCATCGTCCCGCCGCCAGCTCGCATCACCGGCCGCGGAGAGATGCTCAGCGTGGACCCCGCGCAGAACGACGCGTTCAAGCTGATCAACCGGGCGCTCGCCGCTGGCGGCGCAGTGCAGTACGAAGACGGCGGCGCGCGGGGCGGGCGCTACATCGTCTCCGGTGTTGGCGCGTCGAAAGAGGATGCGTGGGCCAACGAGCTCTCGCTGCGCGCCGAGCACAAGGCCGCGGTCGGCGCATCAGCCACGCCGGTGCACGCGCGCATCGCCGTGTACAAGCCGTGGACGGCGAGCATGGACGAAGGGTGGATCGAGTGGCTGCTCGATCAATACCAATTTCACTACTCGATCATCGACAACGCGGACGTGCAGGCTGGCGACCTCGGCTCACGATTCGATGTCGTGCTGATCGCGTCGGACCGCCCGCGCACGATCATCGACGGGTTCGCGAAAGGCACCGTGCCGCCGCGCTACGAAGGGGGAATTGGCGACGAGGGGGTGCGCGCGCTCGACACGTTCGTCCGCGAGGGAGGGACGATCGTCTGCCTCAACGCGAGTTCTGACTTCGCCATCCAGGCCCTGCATTTGCCAGTGAAGAACGTCGTCGCCGGTCTCCCGAGAAAAGATTACTTCGCCAGCGGGTCGATTCTCGACATCATCACCGATCCATCACACCCCGTGATGGCCGGCATGCCCGAACACGCGCGCGTGTTCAGCGATGGCAGCCCGGTGTTCACGACGCTTGACGGCTTCGAGGGGTCCATACTCGCGAAGTACCAGAAGGAGGGATCGCCGCGGGTTTCGGGATACCTTCTCGGCGAGAAATACATCGATGGCTACGCCGCCGCCGTCGACGTCAAGCACGGGCGCGGCCACGCGATTCTCCTCGGCTTCCGCCCGCAGTGGCGCGGACAGCCATTCGGCACGTTCCGCGTGGTGTTCAACTCGACGATGTACAGCCGCGAGCTTGCGGACAAAGCGAAGGGTGCGCCGGGGTTCTGGACTGCACCACCCAAGCGCGATGAGAAGGCCGCTGAAACGCCGGCCGGTGGAGGGCGCCGACCGCCGCGGTAAAACGAAGCTGTCTGATGCAAGACTGCCAGATGAAAGCTCTCTGAGGGCTTTCGTCTGGCAGTCTTGCATCAGACAGCTGGTCGAAAACTTTATCTTGGTGTCCAACTCCCCAGATTTTGCAGAACCGCCGCAGAGTGCGCGACCGCAAGATCGTTCGGCTGGCGCCAAATACTGCGCGTTTCATCCGACGAACTGAACCGAATCTCGAACTTTGCTCCATCCGGATTTATCGGAATCGCGAGGTCCACACGATACGTGCGCTTGCCGCCGGCCGGATACGCGCTGAGCAGCGATATCCCGGCCGCTGCGCGCACCGGCGATGTCTGCCCGAACGGAACGTCGCCCGCCCATATCTTTCCCGCGTCTGCAAAAAGCGCTATTGCCCAGTCCGCCTTTCGCGTGAACAACGGAACGACGCGCCGTTCCTCAAGGCGCAGCACCGCGCGCTGACCCCCAACCGCTTGCGAACTGGGAAATCCCCAGAGCCCTCCCTCGTGATCCGAAACACTCAGCTGCACGGGAAGCTAGAGATGCTGGATCCCTGAAATCTCGAGGCTGGCGACGCGCGTCTCCACGCTCGACGGCTTCACGTACCAGACGAACTTGCCA
>JBOHTH010000411.1:0-1993 GCA_050733535.1 Gemmatimonadaceae bacterium
GTGCGTTGGTGCGATAGTGAACGCCCAGCGTCGAATCTTCCGCGTACACGGTGAACGTCGATTCCGGTGACGTCGTGTTCAACGTCGTCCCGCCCGACAGGCCGAGTTTCGGCGTCGTCACGCGCACGGACATCGTGGCGCTGGCCCAGCCCGGCGCGCTCGCGACGACGTTTACGAGCCCCGGAATCAGTCCTGTGGTGTTGTAGTACTGATAGTATGACCCGGACGGCATGACCGCCGTCGGTGGCACCGTGACTGTTGTCGGGTCGGAACTCGTGAGCGCGACTGACACCGGATTGTTCAGGTACTGCGGACTCGAGACGTAGTCGTTCGGGTCATACTGTCCCGCACCAAGCCGAAGGCTTAGCGGGCTGATCCCGAGGTTGGCGGCCGACGTGACGACCGTGGACGCCGTGCCGTTCACGCCGGCAGCCGATGGCGTCACGGTCGTGTTCCCCGCGCCGGTTGCAAGAATCACGACGTTGGCGGCGAGCTGGCCCGCGGGGATGAACGCTGCGTCCGGCGACACGGAGGCCCGGTTGGGCGTGCCGTAGACGTACGTCACGAACGTGCCGCCCGCGGGTGACGGATCGGAGAGCAATAGCTGTGTCGCAACCTGGTCGCCGACGGCCAGGTTGTAGCTTGCCGCGGTGAACTTCACGGTTGCCTGAACCGCGAGGACCGACGTGTCCGGCGTGTACCCGAGCCCGCTGCTGTCGGTCGCGGTAACCAGCGTCGTGCCGGCGTTGTGTCCGTTCAGTGTTGCGTTGCCCGTCGTGCTTCCGGCCGGGATCACGATCGTCGTCGGACTGAAGAACGCGAAGGTGTCCTTCACCGCCAGTTTGATGGTCAGCGGACTTCCGGCGGGTTTGCTCAGGTAGACCGGAATCGACGCAGTGCTCGAGCGGCCTACGGTCACCGTGTCGCGCCCAAACGAGATCACCGCGTTCACGCCCACGCTCTGCACCGTGATCACCGCGTTATTCGACGTCTTTCCGCCGCTCGACGCGGTCATGTTCACGGGAGACCCCGGGAACACGCCCGTCACCACACCGGTCGCGCTGATAGTCGCGGTGTTCGCGTCAGAGGTCGCGTACGTGAACGCAATCACCGAGCTGATGAAGTGTCCGTTCGCGTCGAGGCCGCGCGCCGTGAGCGGCTGCGATCCCTGCGCCGCAATCGACGCGGACGCCGGCAAAAGACTGATCGACGCGAGCGCCTGCTGCACGTTCATCAGAGCCGCGCCGCTGACGCCCTGGGCGCTCGCGACGATGCTCGTATTGCCATTCGCCGCCGCCGTTGCACGGACGGTGAGCGGACCGGTCGAATCGATGGCCGCGACCGATGCGTTCGACGAGAAGAACGTGAACGTGATGCCCGGCAGCGCGGTGAGCGTCTAGTCGTACGCGAACGCCTTGTACGAGCGCGAGTTTCCGAGCGCCGTCACGGTGAACGTATCGCTCCTCGTCTGGGCGAATCCAAGCGAATCGCGCGCGACGAAGATGTACTTGATGCGGGTGACCACGTTCAGCGTGGCGACGCCGGTAACGCTGCCGGCCGTCGCCTGCACTTGCGTGGAGCCGAGGCCCCCGCCCGTCGCGACGCCGCCCGTCGTGATCGACGCGATCGCTGACGACGCGGTGGCCCAGGTGAATGTGGGTTGTGCCGAGAGCGGCACGCCGAGTCCGTCGACCGCGCTCGCGCTGAACGCTGGTGACGCCGCACCCAGATAGATGCTCACCGGGTTCGGCGTAACGCTGATGCTTGCCAGCCGCTGCTGCACGACGAACAGCGCCGAGTCCTTCGTCCCGCCGGCTTCTGTCGCGACGATCCACGAAGATCCGTTCGCCACCGTGGTGACGACGCCGGTCGTGCTGACCGTCGCAACCGCGGGGGTGCGGCTGGTCCAGGTGAACGATCCCGTCACAACATTCGAGGAAGCGTCTTTCGCCACCGCCGCGAGCGTGAACGTCGCGCCGATCGCCGTGAGCGT
>JBOHTH010000412.1:0-19158 GCA_050733535.1 Gemmatimonadaceae bacterium
GGGCGACCCGCTCCGGGCCGGCCGCGCCGCGAAGCAAGAGTTCTGATCTTCGACCGTGCGCTCGCGCACGCGACCGCTGTCGGGCACGCAGGGACAGAGGCCGGCGACTATGTGCAGCCGGAAGACCTGCTCGCCGGCGCGGCGGATACGACGCTGCTCATCGATCTCGGTGTGAGCGACATAGCCGTCATCGATCCAACCGGGGCGATCGTGGGACCGAAGACAAGTCCTGCGCAAGTGGGCGCGATGCTCTCGCTCAACGGAGTTGCGCTCGACCGGAACGGGCGCCTGCTCTACGTACCGCACCCGCAGGTTACGCGAATGACGCCGGCGGGAATGGAGGTCGCCACGCCGGACACGGCGGCGATCATCGCATACGACTTCAAGACCGGAGGAAGCATTCCCGTAGCGGAAGTGCACGCAATGCCGAACGCCGTCACGATGACGCGCGATACGACCCAGCGCGGCGGGATGCGCACGGTCTCGAAGCCCTTTCCATATCCGACGATCGATGACTGGGTGATGATGCCCGACGGAACACTCGCGATCATCCGCGGATCCGACCTCCACATTGACTGGATCGCGCCCAACGGCAAAGTGCGCTCGACCGCGCCGATCCCGTACACCAAGCGCGCAGTCACGGATTCCGACAAGGTGAAGTTTCTCGAGAGGCTCCATCTCACAGATCGCGTGGCAGGGCCGGCAATGGCGCCGCTGATGCCGATGGCGATGTCACTCACGCAAAGCGACCCGGACAGCTTTCCCGCATTCAAGCCTCCATTCATCGCTCGCGAAGCGAAAGCCGCGTCCGACGGCACGATCTGGCTGCCGGCAAGCACCATCTCGCCCGCGTCAGCCGACGGCTTCTACGTCATCGGGAAGGAAGGAAAGATCCGCGAACACGTGCACCTCATGAAGGGCCAGCGCCTGCTCGGCTTCGGCAAGGGCGTCGTCTATGTCGCAGTGAACGTGGGGCCCCAGGACAACAGAGTCGCGCGCGTGCCGCTGCGCTGAACGCGCGACACCTTACTCCGCCCGCATCGCGAGCATCGGATCCACTCGGCTCGAACGATGTGCCGGCAAGTACGCTCCGGCCAGCGCCGTCGCCATGAGCGCGGCCGCGCCCGCGATGTAAGCCAGCGGATCGACGTGGCTCACACCGTACAGCGTGCTCTGCAGAAATCTCGTCGCGAACAACGCACCGGCGACGCCAACGGCAATGCCCGTCGCCGCCATGACCACTGCATCGAGCAACACCTCGCTCCGAACGAGGCCGGGAGTGGCGCCGAGGGCCATGCGCACGCCGATCTCATTGGTGCGCGTCCCGAACGTGTACGACATCGTGCCGTAGATGCCCACACCGGCGAGCAGGAGCGCGACCGCGCCAAACGCAGTCAGCGCCACCATCGCGAACGTGCGCCCGGCAGCCGTCGTGGCGATGCGCTCGTCGATCGTCCCGAGTCGGGCGGGCATCTCCGGCGCGAGCGCGTGGAGGCGCGTGCGAATCGACGGAATCATCGCCACGGGATTTCCCGAGGTGCGTACAAACGCCGCCAACTGCCCTTCGGCACGTCCGGGGAACTGCGCGAGCGGCACATAGATCTCGTTCTGGGTGCCGCGCGTCATGGTCCAGCTCGACGCTTCGGCAACAACTCCTACGACCGTCAGCCAGTTGTCCTCTGATCCTTTCGGCGCGTTTCGCTTCATGAGATAGTTTGTCGCGATCAGCTTGCCGAGCGGATCTTCACCCGGCCAGAGCTTGGCGGCGATTCCCGGCGTGATGATCGCAACAAGCGGAGCCCCTGATTTATCGGCCGGCGTGAAATCGCGACCGCGTTGCACCGGCTGCCGCAGCACGCTGAAATACTCCGACGACACGAGACGGAAGCCCGCCATCGCCGGCCAGTCGCGATCGAGCGGATCGTTCGGTCTGCGGACGGGTCCCGACGCGCTTCCCCAGCGCAGCGGCACACGGTTTGCGAACGCGACGCCTTGCACACCGGGGAGCGCGGCGAGATCGGCGCGCAACTGGCCGAAGCGCGCGAGGTCGACGGTGTCGCCCGGCACCAGCGCCGCGGTCACGAGCCCGTGCGCCTGAAATCCCGTGTCCTCGGTGAGGATGTTGTGCAATGTGCGAATCATGAGCGTCGATCCGACGGCGAGCACGAACGCCGTGGCGATCTCGAACGCGACGAGAGCGCGCCAGACGCGCCCCCGGACCGTTCCGCCCGATCCGCGCGCGCCGTGCAGCAACTGGCCGGGATTTCCGCCGGCAAGACGAAGCGCGGGATACACGCCGATGATCACCGCGGTCAGCACACTCAGCGCCGCGGTGAACGCGAGGATTGGTGCGTCCACATGCAGTTCGTCGAGGCGCGGCAGAAGACCCGCGCCGACAATGCGTACCACGCGGGTCAGCACGACGGCGAGCGCCGCTCCAAGGCCCGCCCCGGCGATGGCAAGCAGGCCGCTCTCCACAAGCAGCTGTCGCATGAGGCGCACACGCGATGCGCCGAGCGCGGCGCGCACGGCCATTTCACGGCCCCGTCGCAGCCCGCGCGCAAGCAGCGCGCTCACGAGGTTCGTGCATGCGATGAGCAGCACGAGTGCTGACGCCGCGAACACGAGCGTGAGCATCATGCGATAGTCACCGGTGAGAAACTCGCGCAGCGGCATGACATCCACATCCGCCGCCGAAGTTTCCGTGCCGTAGGTCGCGAGGAGTGCATGCGACAGCGCCGTCATCTCCGCCCGCGCGGACGACAGCGTTGCATTCGCGGCCAGCCGTCCGACGACGACATAGTTGCGGCACGTCCTGCACGTCCCAGGGAATCGCTCGTGCGGCGTGTAAATGTCCGCGTCGTCGAGAAAATGGAATCCCTGCGGCAACACGCCGACGATCGGCGTGCCTTCGATACTGCCGAGCGGCAACCGGCCGCCCATTTGACTCTGCCAGAAATCGTACGAGACCATCGCCGCATCCCGTCCACCGGCCCGGTTTTCGTCGTCGGTGAACTCGCGGCCAACCGCCGGCGTGACGCCGAGCACCGCAAAAAATCCGCGGGACACGCCTTTCACGGTCACGCGAATGGCCTCCGCGCCCACTTTCAGCGTGGCGGGCTCGGCGCCTGCGACAGCGGCCATGCCGCTGAACGCACGGGCCTGCGCACGCCAGTCTGCGAAGTTGGGAAACGACGGCGCGTCGGCCGTTCCTTTTCGCGAGCGCTCCTGCAGCAGCACCAGCCGGCCCGAGTCCCGATACGGGAGCGGACGCAGGAGAACGGTGTCGAGCACCGTGAACGCTGCGGTCGTCGCGCCGATGCCAAGTGCGAGCGTGAAGAGGGCGAGTGCGGTGAAACCGGACTGCTTGCGGAGCGAACGGATTGCGGCGCGAAGCTCGTGCATGATCATCTCGAGGTCGGGGAATGCGGAAGGTGCACGCCGAGTTTTGCGGCGACGGTGTCGGCTACGGATGATGCTGTCCATTGGACACTGCGAGCGGGCGGAGGGTAGCTAAGGCAACTACACGCGAGGAGGCAGGAGGAGGCTAGGAGCGAGGGTGAGGGGCGACTTGGGGAGGAGCGAGGAGGCAGGAGGAGGCCAAGAGCAAGGGTGAGATGCGATTGGGGAGGAGCAAGGTGGTAGGAGCGAAGAGAAGGTCACTTCGCTCCTTGCGCCTCGCTCCTCCCCAATCGCGCCTCACCCTTGCTCCTCGCCCGCCGGTCTCCTTGCTCCTTGCCCGCCGGTCTCCTTGCTCCTCGCCGCGCCTACGGCGGAGGAATCGGCGGAAAGCGGGTTGAGTTCGATCTCATCCAAATCACGTACACCTGCTTCTTCGGATCGCACCCGCGCACGTCCAGCGACCCCGTGGCGTCCGACTTGGGCGGGTACACTTCCACCGTCTCGACTTCATCAGCGTGAAACGCGGTCAGCGGCCAGTCACGCAGCGCACGCTCGCCGTTGATGATGATGCACCCGTTCGGCATCGGATGCGACAGCGTGCCGCCGTAGCGCCCGCCCGTCTTGGAGTAGCGAATTGCATTCGCGAGATCCGTCGTCCCCTGCTCATCGAACTCTTCGCGCGAGACGATGTACGACTGCTCGCTCTTCCAGCGCATCCGCTCGTCGAGATCGCGGTACGCGAAGGTGTCCTTGCCGAACCCGCTCTGCGTCATCACCTGCACAGCAGAAAGGTTCTGCGCGAGGCGTCTCATTCGGATGCTGTCCACGAGGGAGCGGTCGAGGTCGAGCGAGTGCATCTGTGGCACGTAGCCGAGCTTGCGCACGCGCGCGATCACCGTACCGGCGCCGAAGCCGTCCACGGAAAAGCGACCGTTGGCGTCCGTGCGCAGCTCGCGCGCCTTGCCGGGCACCATCACGATCGCGCCCTCCATCGGCGCGCTCCGCTCGTCGAGCACCACGCCGGTGTAGCGAAGGCTGTTCGCCTTTGCGAAGACACGAATCGAATCGAGCACGCGCGGGATCGCTACGAGCTTGACGACGGCCGACGCCGTTGCGCGGGCGCCGACCTCAAACTTCACCGTCTGCGGCTGATAGCCGATGCGACGGACATCCAGGCTGTACGATCCGGGCTTCAGCTGCAGAAAGGAGAAACTTCCGTCGTCGCCGCTCAACGTGCGGCGGTCGCTTGGCGTGAGTACCAGGCGGACGTCGACAACCGGCGCGCCGACCTCGTCCGTGATGCGCCCGCGAATATCGCCCTGCGCACCGGCGGTTGATGTCGCGATCACTGCCGCGACCGCTGCCCAGCCAAGGTTTCGAAATTTGTTTCTCATTCGTTTCGCTCCCTCCAACGGCGAATCGCGGCTTCGGCGGCATCGTCTGCGGCGCGCGACGGCGAGTGCCCGCGCTCGGACTCGTCCGGTTCTTCACTGAATATAGGCGCGATCACCCAGACCATTGCGGCCGCGGCGAGCAATGCACCAATCGCGAGCGGCGTCACGCGGCTTGCTCCGGCCGCGATGGCCAGAAGAGCAGCGCGCCGCCGAGTGCGAGCAATACCCCTCCCGCCCATGCGAGTTCAATGAGCGGCCTGAAGCTGACGCGAAGCACGGCGTGGCCATCGCCCGCATCGGACAGCACCACGACCAGGTCCTGCGCGAGCGAGCGCTGGATCGCGGGCACCGTCTGCGGCGAGTAAATGTCGAGGCCGCCCGCGCCGAAATACTGGCGGCTCTCACTCGAGAGGAACGGCTGGCGCACGCCGTCGCGCGTGGGGAGGAGCGCGAGCGCCGTGACATCATCGCCGGGGCGCTCGAGGCGGCTTTCGCCCTGGCTGGTGAAGGTCCATGCGTGCCCCCACACATCGCGCGCGTCGTAACGCGACCCGTCGTCGATCTGCACGTCGTAGTTCTTCGTCAGCGGGCGGGCAGCGAGTGGCGCCGCGCAGAGCAGCGCTCCGCACGCCGTGACGATCCACGCGGCGCGACGGCGCCCGGCGGCCTCGATGAGGCGCCGCGTGCCGCGCCGGTCGCGCACTTCGACTGCGATCAGCACGAGCATCATCGCGATCCACGCAGCTGCGGCCGCAATCACCACTGCGGTCCCCTGTGTTCGCGCGCGCAAGCCCGGCGAGACGTACGCCCATCGCGCGCCGACCACGAACGCGAGGGAGAGCAGCGTCCACGCGGCAGTTGCCGGCGCGCGAAGGCGCGCAACGAATGCCGCATCCGAGCGGCGACGCACCGCGGCCGCCACAATCAGCGCCAGCGGCACCGACGCAGCCGCCGTGCCAGCCAGCATCATCAGCGGCTGGATCGCCATCAACGGATGCCGGAACAGCGGGTCAAGCCCGCGCCCGTCCGTCGGTATCTGTGTGAACACGGCGAACGTGTGTGCTGTGAACGCCGTCACCGCGAGCGCCGCGCCGACAATCGCGCCGTGTGCGGCCAAGGTCCACGCCGCGCGGGCGTGGTCGGCATCGGATCGCATGGCGCTCCGCGCGCCGGCCGATCCCGCGGCGGCGAGCGCGACGGACGCGAGGAGCAGCAGGCCGGCGCGCCCCGACCAAAAGGCGCACACTTTGTAGATGGGCGCGATGTTCACCCCCGAATGCATCGCGACGTACCGCAGCGCGTAATCGCCGTCGAGGAATGCCGCCATCACGACACCAGCGGCCAAGAGTGAAAACAGCAGCGCCATCTGCAGCCCGCGCGCGGCGCTCTCGGTGAGCGACCGCCGGCGCGTAAACGCTCCCTGCACCGCGAGCGTCGTGCACCACGCCGACATCAGCAGCGCGATCCAGAGCGAGAGCTCACCGAACTGCGTCAACGGATGCTCAACGATCGATCTGGCGCATCATCACTGCTGCGGAGAGCAGGCCGGCGCCGTCGGCGGCGAGGTCGCGGTAGCTGAAATCGCCGTGATGATGGCGATCCCAGAGCTCCTTGCCGATCCCTGCGCTCGCGGTGACCGCGGCCGCGCCCCAGCTCGCCTGCGCGTAGCTCGCGCCGCGCGCCCGGAACGTCGTATGGGCCCAGCTCTCGATGATCGCCGACGCCGCGAAGTGTTCGAGCTTGTCGAACCCGAACCACGGATCGGCCTTGGGCACGTCGCGCTTTGGCCCGCCGGTCCACAGCGAGAACACGAGAAAGAATTTCATGCGCCTTTGTCCCGCGCCCATGCGACCGTCGCCCGCACCGCGCGATGCCAGCCGGACCGCGCCGACTGCGCGCCCCGCCGCCCCTCGCCCGGCACGAAGCGCGTGTACTTTCGCGATTCAATAAACGCGCCGGCGTTCGGCCACACGCCAGCTGCGATCCCGGCAAGTGCGCCCGCACCCATTGCGGTGGTGTCGATCACATCCGGCCGCTCGACGGGAACGTCGAGCAGATCTGCCTGGAACTGCATCATCCAGCCGTTCTCGGTCGCGCCGCCGTCCACGCGCAAGACATCCGCCGTGTATCCGCTGGCCGCGCGCATCGCGTCGAGCACATCGGCGGTGCCAAAGCACATCGCCTCGAGCGCGGCGCGCGCGAAGTGCTCGCGCGTCGTCCCGCGCGTGAGCCCGACGATCGTCCCTCGCGCCTGCGGCTCCCACTCGGGAGCGCCCAAGCCGGTGAGCGCCGGCACGAAGTAGACGCCGTCGTTCGACGCGAGCGTGCGCGCCATGGCTTCCGCCTCGCTCGCGCGCCCGATGATGCCAAGCCCGTCGCGCAGCCACTGCACCGCCGCGCCAGCGATGAAGATGCTCGCCTCGAGCGCGTAGGCCGGCGCGCCCGTGGCGTCGCACGCGACGGTCGTGAGCATCCCGCCGCCGCCCACCGGGCGCGTCGCACCGGTGTGGAGCAGGAGAAACGCGCCGGTGCCATAGGTGTTCTTGCTCGCTCCCGCGCTCCAGCATCCCTGGCCAAAGAGCGCAGCCTGCTGGTCGCCGGCGACGCCGAGGATCGGCATCGCGTGGCCAAGGTGCTCCACCGCGGCCACACCAAACGTTCCACTCGAACGGCGAACTTCCGGGAGGATGGACTCGGGCACGGAGAACAGCGTGCAGAGCGGAGCGCTCCAGCGATGGGTATTGATGTCGTACAGCATCGTGCGCGACGCGTTGGTCGGATCGGTCGCATGTACGGCGCCGTTGGTGAGCTTCCAGATGAGCCAGCTGTCGATCGTGCCGGCGGCGAGCTGGTCATGACCGGTGCCGCGCGCGCGGTGCTCGAGCATCCACTCGAGCTTCGTCGCGGAGAAATAGGGATCGATGACGAGCCCGGTCGCGGCGTGAATGGCCTCGGCCTGCGGCGCGAGCGCAAGGCAGCGTGCGGCGGTGCGGCGATCCTGCCAGACGATCGCGCGTCCGACGGGCGCTCCGGTCGCGCGATTCCAGAGCACGACGGTCTCGCGCTGGTTGGTGATGCCGAGGGCGTCGGGGACGAGACCGCTCTGCGCAATGGCTTCGCGCGCCGCATCGAGCGTGCGGGCGAAAATCTCCTCGGCGTCGTGCTCGACCTGACCGGGCTCGGGAAAGTACTGCGTGATTTCGCGATAGCCGCGCCCGGCCACGCGGCCATCGGCGGTGATGACCATACAGGTCGTGCCGGTCGTGCCTTCATCAATGGCTAAGACGGATTTCATGGATCAAATATGATGCGTGGTGGCGACTTCGACCCGGGGCGGTGGGCGGAGGAGGAATCCGGCTCTCCTCTTCGGCACTCCTCTTCCGCCCCCCGCCGCGTCGTGCACGCGTGAGAGATGCCGCGTAGATTCTGAGCATGGTATACGAATTTCTGCTCGTCGACATCGCCGACCGAATCGCGACCGTCACGATCAACCGGCCGGACAAGCTGAACGCCCTCAACGACTCGCTGATGAAGGAAATCGGCGCGGCTATGGACGACTTCGCGTCGAACTCAGCCGTGGGCGCCATCATCGTCACCGGCGCCGGCCGCGCCTTCGTTGCCGGTGCGGACATCTCGAAGCTCGCCGTGGCGCAGGCAGGTGAGCTCGAAAAGTTCGCGCGCTTTGGGCAAAGCGTGTGCCGGCGCATCGAACTCTCGTCCAAGCCGGTCATCGCCGCGGTGAACGGGTTTGCGCTCGGCGGCGGGTGCGAGCTCGCGCTCTCGTGCCATGTGCGCATCGCGTCGACACAGGCAAAGTTCGGCCTGCCAGAAGTGAAACTCGGACTGATTCCCGGCTACGGCGGCACGCAGCGCCTGCCGCGTTTGATTGGCCGCGGCGCGGCGCTCCAGCTCATCCTCACGGGTGACACGATCGACGGCGCGGAAGCTGTTCGCCTCGGCCTCGCGAACGCAGTCGTCGAGCCCGATGCGCTTCTGACGACGGCGCGCGCGATGGCCGCGACGATGCTAAAGAACGCGCCGATTGCCCTGGCGCGCGCGCTCGAAGCCGTCGACGTCGGCCTCGACGCGACGCTCGAAGACGGCCTGCGCCTCGAAGCGCGCCTGTTCGGCTCGCTGGAATCAACTGCCGACATGCGAGAGGGAACCAAGGCGTTTCTAGAAAAGCGGCCGCCGCAATTCCGCGGCGCGTGACGTGACGCCGGTGCCACCGTCGCGCGTCACGCTCGACTCGATCTCGATTCGCGACTTCCGTAACATCGCGCGCGCCGACGTTGCGCTCCCGCCCGACGGCATCGCGCTCGTCGGCGACAACGGTCACGGCAAGACCAACTTCCTCGAGGCGATCGCATACCTCGAGCTGCTCCGCTCGATGCGCGGCGTGCGCGACCGTGATCTCTCCCGCTTCGGTGCGACCGCATTCCACCTTGCCGCGGAGTCGAGCGGCGCGGAGGTGCGCCGCGTCGGGATCGGCGTCGAGCGGACGGGCAAGAAGCGCATCACGCTGGACGGCGTTGAGACGCCGCGCCTGACCGACGCGCTGGGCGCGCTGCCGTCGGTCTGTTTTTCGCCGGCGGACATCGCGCTCGTCGCCGGCGCGCCGGCCGAGCGGCGGAGGTATCTCGACATCGCGCTCGCGCTGAGTTCAAAGCGATACCTCTCGGCGCTGCGTCAATACCGTGCGGCGCTCGCGCGGCGCAACGCCGCGCTCCGACAGGCGACCCGGCCGGGCGTGCGGTCATCGAGCGTGGCGGTGTGGGAGCCGGCGCTCGCCGAGCACGGTGCGACGATCGTCGAAGAGCGGCGCGCGTGGGTCGCCGAGGGCGGAGCGGAGTTCACCCGGCTCTGCGCGGCAATTGGCGAACGCGCGCCAATGCAGATCGCCTATGAGTCGCCGCTGGCGGACGTGCCCGACGTACGAGGCGCGCTCGCCGCGGCGCTGCAGCGCGGGCGCGACCATGACGCGCGGCGGCTGGTCACGCACGCGGGCCCGCACCGCGACGATCTCGCGGTGACGCTCGGCGCGCGCGAGCTCCGCCTCGTGGGCTCAGCCGGGCAGCAGCGCACCGCGGCGATCGCGCTGCGCCTGCTCGAGGCCGCGACGTTTCGCACGCGGGGCGGCGCGCAGCCGGTGCTGCTGCTCGACGATCCATTCGCGGAGCTCGACCGCACGCGCGCCGCGCGGGTGCTCGCGCTGCTCGAGGAGACGTCAGCCGGCGGGTTCGGCCAGACGATCCTGTGCGTGCCGCGCGAGGATGAGATTCCGCGCGCCTTCACGCGGCTCGAGCGGTGGAGCGTGCGCGACGGCGTCTTTTCCGCGGACGCGGCCGCTTCAGCGGCGGAGGTCGCGTGAGCTACGAGAAACGGAAACCGCGCGCGTGGGGCGACGCCGGAAAACCCGAGCCGATCGCGGACGTGCTGAAGGGATTTCTGCAGCAAGCAGGGCTCGACGCGCGCGTGGAACGCGCGCAGGTGCTGGTGGAGTGGGCGTCGTTCGTTGGGCCGCAGATCGCCGGCGTCACTGAGCCGCGCACGGTGACCGAAGACGGCACGCTGTTCGTCGGCGTGAAGACGCACGGATGGATGACGGAGCTGTCGATGATGGAGCGTTCATTGCTGGCGAAAATCAACGCCAGGACGGGGCGCGATCCGATCAAGAAGATCCGCTGGGAACTGCTCCGGTAGGGTACCGGTCGGGTGTAGTCGACGCTCGCCCCTATCCAGAAGAAGTGACGCCAGAGTGACGGAGTGAGCGCACTGTCGAGTGACACGATCAAGCCACGAGCGTAGGCGTGCCGCTGACCCGATAATCGCAGGATGCTTCAAGTCACGCAGGTTCCTGCGCACGTCTCCGATACTCCCTGGTGGAGTATCCTCGTTCCGACTGATGCCGCAGCGTTCTGGGCGATGGTCGCGGCTTTGGCCGGAATCGCGGTTGTGGTCGTTGCGTGGCGAGCGCTCGACTCGCTCAAACTCACGCAAGATGATCTTGAGCTCACGAAAAGTGATCTCGCGCTTTCGAAGCAAGACATCGTAAACCGGGTCACGCGGGAGACCGTGCAGTGTGCGTTTGATCGGTGTGACGAAATGTGCCTCGAACTCATTCCGATTCACTTTGCGTTTCTCCAAGCATTGCATGCAAAGGGTATCCCGTTGTTCGTGGACGATGAGAGCGAGGTCTCGTTTCGCGAGAAGGAAGAAGAGAAGAAGATCAGTGCGGCGATTGCGTGGCTCCGTAGGCTCGATCCGGACCTCATCAACAAGTCGATTGGCCTAATTAACCGCTTGGAATGCTGGTCGATGTACTTCACCCACGACCCGGCGTTGGCCAATCAGAAGGTTGCCTATGAACCATGCTCGAACGTCTTCTGTCAAATGGTGATGACGCTATACCCGTCGCTGTTGGCGCAACGGCGCGCCAACCCTGCTGGCGGTCCGTACCAGAACCTCGTAACTCTTTTCAAGGGATGGTACGCAGCGAAGACGAAAGGGCCATTGCTGGAGCAGTTGGAACGCACCAAGGAGGACGGCGGCGTGTTACCCGAAACGTTTGGAACTGGTGTTTGATAGGGAAAGTATTATCCTTTGTCTGGTAGTTTTTTTCCGGAGAAACAGCACCATGTCCATCGGCTACTGAGCGGAAATTCCGCACGAGAAATGGCCTCGCGATGACTCGCGAGGCCATTTCGTTTCTAGTCGAGCAGCGCCTCTACCAAAAGTCCAATCCCACGAGCACGTTTGTGCGTCAAGTCGCCCCTCCCATAGGGCACACTTAAGTCGTTGGCGTCAGTGTCGTTGGACGGCCGTTTTTTCATTGCGTTTGCGAGGCGCAAGCGTTACTTTTCAAGGTCGGTGAAGGGCATGTGAATTCGGCTTTTATTCGCGCCGGGAATTCCGTGGTTTTTCGCCCAAACCTCTCCCCCACGCAATGGCAAAGACGAACGACGCTACCGCCTCGAGTTACGACGCGTCAGACATTCAGGTACTGAAGGGCCTCGAAGCGGTTCGCAAACGTCCCGGGATGTACATCGGCAGCACCAGCTCCCGCGGACTCCATCACCTCGTCTACGAAGTCGTCGACAACTCGATCGACGAAGCGCTCGCCGGTTTCTGCGACATGGTGCGCGTCATCATCCACCCGGACAACGCGATCACCGTTGAAGACAACGGCCGCGGTATCCCGGTCGATGTCCACCCGATCGAGAAAATCCCGGGTGTCGAGCTCGCGATGACCGTGCTCCACGCCGGCGGAAAATTCGACAAGAGCAGCTACAAGGTTTCCGGCGGTCTGCACGGCGTCGGCGTGAGCGTCGTCAACGCGCTCTCCGAGACGCTGAAGGTGTGGGTGAAGCGCGACGGCCAGGAGTACTTCATGGAGTTCCGCCGCGGCGGCACCGTGCGGAAGCTCGAAGTGCTCGCGAAGGTCTCCGCCAAGGAGTCGGGCACCAAGGTCTGGTTCAAGCCGGATCCTGAGATCTTCACAGAGCTCGTGTACGACTACGCGACGCTCGAATCGCGCCTCCGCGAGCTCTCCTACCTGAACAAGGGCGTGACGATCTCGCTCGCGGATGAGCGCCCGGGGCAGGAAAAATCCGAGACGTTCCAGGCGAAGGGCGGCCTCAAGGAGTTCGTCGCCTTCCTCAACGGCAACAAGAAAAGCCTCCATCAGGAAATTCTCTATCTCGACATGGAGAAGGACGACGTCGGGATCGAGCTCTCGCTGCAGTACAACGACGGCTACAACGAGAACGTCTTCTCCTTCGTCAACAACATCAACACGCACGAAGGTGGCACGCACCTCACGGGCTTCAAGTCGGCGCTCACGCGCACGATCAACGCCTACGCCGCCAAAGGCAACGCGCTCAAGAAATCGGATTTCACGCTTTCCGGCGAGGACGTGCGCGAAGGCCTCACCGCCGTGCTGCACGTCAAGGTGAGAGAGCCGCAGTTCGAAGGCCAGACGAAAACCAAGCTCGGCAACTCCGAAGTCGAGACCGCGGTGAAGACGGCGGTCAACGAATGGCTGGGCGGCTACCTCGACGAGCACCCCCGCGTCGCGAACATCGTCATCGAAAAAGCGGTCAGCGCCGCCCGCGCACGCGAAGCCGCGCGCAAGGCGCGCGACCTGACGCGCAAGAAATCTGCGCTCGACGTCGGCAACCTCCCCGGCAAGCTCGCCGACTGCTCATTGAGCGATCCCGCGATGTGCGAGATTTACCTCGTCGAGGGCGACTCGGCTGGCGGCAGCGCGAAGCAGGGACGCGATCGCATGTTCCAGGCAATTTTGCCGCTGCGCGGTAAAATCCTGAACGTTGAAAAGGCGCGCATCGACAAGATCCTCTCCAACGAGGAAATCCGCACGATCATCACGGCGATCGGTGCGGGGATCAAGGACGAGTTCTCCATCGAAAGCGCGCGCTACCACAAGATCATCATAATGACCGACGCCGACGTCGACGGCGCGCACATTCGGACGCTGCTGCTGACGTTCTTCTACCGGCAGATGCCGCAGCTGATCGAGTCGGGTTTCGTGTACATCGCGCAGCCGCCGCTCTTTCGCGTGGCGAAGGGAAAAGAGGAGTACTACGCCTACGACATGGCGGAGCGCGATGAGATCGCCAAGCGCATGGGGAACGGCGAGGGGAAGGCCTCGCTCAACATCCAGCGCTACAAGGGACTCGGCGAGATGAACCCGGACCAGCTCTGGAAGACCACGATGGATCCGGAGACGCGCACGATCCTCAAGGTGAATGTCCAGGATGCGTTCCTGGCGAACGAGATCTTCGAGACGTTGATGGGCGACGAGGTCGAGCCGCGGCGGGTGTTCATCGAGACCAACGCGAAGTTCGCGTCCAACCTCGACATCTAGGGTCGCCGGTCCTGTTCGCCATCGGTCGGGATTGCCCGCGTCGCTACCTCGGGATCCGGCTTCGTCCGTCCTTGAGCTGTTTGGCGAAGGCCAGGTGCGCGCCGGCGAGAATCGAGACCGGGATCACCATCGCGACGCTTACCGTCTCCCAGAGCACGTGATCGAACCCGCCGTTCGACACGGGACGAAATACGAACACCAGCGCGGCGTAGAGGACGAAGGTCCCGACAGCCACTCCCGCGGCGCCGAGTCCCGCCAGTTTCATGATTTTTTCCATTGATGCCTCCGGAGTTTCCGAAAGTTGTACGGGCGGTACGGAGCATGGCAAGTAGAAAATCCGCCGGGTCCGCAGAGCCGGTGGTACGGCAATCAAGAAGCCTTTTCCGCGGATTCCACGGATTTCGCGGATAAGCACTGCCTCTCTTGGGAACAGCCAACAAGAACCCTGTTGTCCATCCGTGGCTGGTTCCGCGAAATCCGTGGAAAGGATTTTAAAAGCCTTCACCACGGATTGCACGGATCGACGCCAGCCCTTCCGGGGAACGACATAACAGAAAGGGTTGTTGTCCATCCGTGGCTCGTTCCGCGAAATCCGTGGAAAGGATTTTAATAACCTTCACCACGGATCACACGGATTGCACGGATCGACGCCAGCCCGTCCGGGGAATGACAAAACAGAAAGGGTTGTTGTCCATCCGTGGCTCGTTCCGTGAAATCCGTGGAAGCAGTTGCAGTGCAGTTGCCGCAGCGCTACGGGAGTCGCTCGACGCCGGCGGCAGTCACTCGATGAGAAATCAGCGGCCGCCGCGCAACGGCAGCATCACCAACAACAAATGCCGCATCCAGCGCCGCCCGTCCGATCGCCGCGCACGCGGCATCCCGCGCGAGGATCGTCGCCAGCGGCTGCCCGCGCGCGACGCGATCGCCCGGCTTCGCGAGAATCTGGAACCCGACCGATGGATCAATGGCATCAGCCATCTTCGTCCGTCCGCCGCCCATCGCGGTAATCCCCTTCCCGACGGCGCGCGGCTCCACGCGGTGCACCACGCCGTCCCGCGTGGAGAGATACGGCTCGCGAACCGCAGCAGCCGGCACGACGAGCGCCGGATCGTCGCACACCGCGGGATCGCCGCCTTGCGCCACGACGATTTCGCGAAATTTGTCCAGCGCCTTTCCGCTCGAAATCGCCCGTTCCAGCCGGACGCGAGCGTCCGCCGGCTCGTTCGTCACGCCGCCGAGCATCAACATCTCGGCGCCGAGGCGCAGCACCAGTTCGCGTACGTCGGCCGGTCCGCCGCCTTTCAGCGCTGCCACCGATTCCACGACTTCGTTCGCGTTCCCGCACGCAATGCCAAGAGGCGAATCCATATCCGTCAGCAGCGCAACCACCGGGCAGGCGTGCCGCGCACCGAGCGCGATCATCGCCTGCGTGAGCGTGAGCGCATCCTCGGTGGACCGGAGGAACGCGCCCGCGCCTGTCTTGATGTCGAGCACGAGGCCGTTCAGCGCCTCCGCGAGCTTCTTGCTCATGATGCTCGACGCAATCAGCGGGATGCACTCGATCGTCGCGGTCGCGTCGCGCATCGAGTAGAGCACGCGATCGGCGGGGGCGATCTCCGCGGTCTGCCCCATCAGCACGCAGCCGATCCGCTCGACCTGCGCCACCGCCTGCGCGAGCGAGAGACGCGTGTGGAAACCGGGGATCGACTCGAGCTTGTCCAGCGTGCCGCCGGTGTGCCCCAGGCCGCGTCCCGAGAGCATCGGCACCGCCACACCGCACGCCGCCACGAGCGGCGCCAGGACGATCGACACCTTGTCGCCGACGCCGCCAACCGAATGCTTGTCGACCCGGCGCGGCGCGAGGTGCGAGAGTTCAAGCGTGCGGCCGCTCGCGATCATCGCCTCGGTAAGCGCGACGGTTTCGTCGGCTGACATCCCGCGCAGGAAGATCGCCATCAGCAGCGCGGCCACCTGGTAGTCCGGCAGCGTGCCCGCGGCGAGGTCGTGGGCGAAGGCGTGCCAGTCGGTGTCACTGATGTGACCACCGTCACGCTTGCGTTCAATGAGGTCGCGCAGCGTCATTGACCGCGTTCGTCCGGGTCGCCTACGTTCTTCAGACGGAACGGCCGAACCGGCCAGAGCGAACAATTCCCGGAGCAGTCGCGCATGTGGACTCGTTGGAGGATGGCCGGCATGTTTTTCGTGCTGGCCGTTGCGTTCGCGGCCGCGCCACGGGCGGGCGCGCAAGGCGCGAGGGAGCACCTCGCGCGCGGGGACCGCGCGTACGCCGAGCGGCAGGCGAGGACGGCGCTCGACGAGTACCGCCTCGCTCTCTCGCTCGAACCTAAGAACTACGAGGCATTGTGCAAAGCGTCACGGACGGCCGTCGACCTCGCCGACGGGCTCGACCGGGGCCCGGCGCACGACTCGCTGCAGGCGGAGGCCGAGCGCGACGCAGAAGCCGCGATCGCCGTGAATCCCCATGACGCCGGTGGCCATTTCGCGCTGGCCCGCGCTCTTGGCCACAAGGCGCTCGGCCTCGGCACCATGGACCGGATCCGCTATGCGAAGCAGATCCGGCTGGAGGCACTGGAGGCCCTGAAGTACGATTCCCTGAACTCCGGCGCGCTGCATGTGCTGGGCAGCTGGAACGCCGAGGTCATGCGGGTCAATGGCCTCGAGCGTGCGTTCGCGAAACGATTTCTCGGCGCCGAAGTCTTCAACAAGGCGAGCTGGGACGAGGCGCAGCGCCTGCTCGAGAAGGCAGTGCAGCTCGACCCGGACCGGCTGGTGCACCATCTGGACCTGGGCGTGGTCTATGCGGACCGCGGGAACAAGGTGAAGGCAAAGGAGCAGTTCACCATTATTCTGGCGGCACCGTTGCGCGAGTACAACGATCCGATGTACAAGAGGAAGGCCGCCGACGATCTCAGGAAGCTGGGACCGGACAAGTCAGCCACCGTCAGAAAACCATGAGCAACCCATGACCGACGACACGCAGGTCGAACGCATTGCGCAGCTCGAATCGCGCCTCAGCGAGCTCACGCGCGAACGCGACAACCTCGAAGCAGTCGTGGACATCCTGCAGTCCATCAGCGCATCGCTGCACTTCGAGGAGATCCTCCAGACCATCGCGCGAAAGCTCGGCGAAGCGTTTGGCCTCGACCGCAGTTCGATTTTCCTTGCGGGCGAGCGGAGCGAAGTCCGCCTCGTGGCCAGCTATGAAGATCCGTCGATCCGCAACCTTGTGGTGGACCTCGACCGCTACCCCGAGCTGAAGCGCGCCTTCAAATCGGGCGAGACCGTATTCGTTCCCGACGCGATGAAGGATCCGATGTTCCTCGCCGTGCGCGACGAACTCGACCTCCGGAAGGTGCGCTCGATCGTCGTCGTGCCGATCCGGTGGCGACAGGACGTGATCGGTGCAATTTTTCTGCGCACCGAGCGCGACGGGATCCCGTTCAGTGAAACGGACCTGAAGTTCTGCCAGTCGATCGCCGACCTAACCGGCAAGGCCCTGCGCAACGCCCACCGGTTTGAGACGATGCTCAAGTCGACGAGCGAGAAGCCCAACGACCAGCAGCGGTCGGAGCTGCCGGCGATCGCGCTCCTCGCATTCCTGCGGCGCCTGCTCGACCGGTACGCGTCGAGTGAGTCGCATGTCTGGGCGGAGACGCTGCTCGCCAGGGAGAGCGACGAGGAACTCGAGCGCCTTGTCGGCGTGGCGCTGCAGGTGATCGAGGAAGAGGCCAAGGGGTGAGCGGGTCCGCCCGCGACAGGGAGCGGGCCGCCCACCTGCGGCGGACGCTCGAACAGGCGTCGCACGACTATTACGTTCTCGACCGGCCGACGCTGCCTGACCGCGAGTACGACACGCTGTTCCGGGAGCTGCAGGACCTGGAGCGCGCACATCCCGAACTGCGGACCGCGGATTCGCCCACGATGCGCGTTGGCGCCGAACCGGCGACGAGTTTCGCCAAGCATACGCACCTCGTGCCGATGATCTCCCTGGCGAACGCATTCAGCGACGCGGAGATCGCCGAATGGGCGGCGCGGGCGGCGAAGATCGCGGGCGATGCCGTGCGCGCGAGCGGCTACTCCTCGGAGCTGAAAATCGACGGCGCGGCCGTCAGCCTCACGTATCGCGACGGGGTGCTCGTGACGGGCGCGACGCGCGGCAACGGCACTGTCGGCGAGGACGTGACGGCAAACCTGCGGACCATCCGCGAGATCCCGCTCCGGCTGCGCGGCCGCGAGCAGGATCATCCGCCGCTGATCGAGATTCGCGGCGAGGTGTACTTCCCATTCGACGCGTTCGAAAAACTCAACGAGGAGCGAACCCGCGCGGGCGAGCCGGTGTTTGCCAATCCGCGCAACTCGGCGGCCGGTTCGCTCCGCCAGCAGGATCCGGCGGCGACCGCCGCGCGCCCGCTGCGATTCTTCGGGTACGCGTACGCCGTGCCCGGCACCACCCGCCTCCCGTTCGAAACGCAGTCCGAACTGCTCGAAACGCTGGGGTCGTGGGGAATCCCCACGGCGCCGCAACGGAGGCAGTGCCGCACGCTCGACGACGTGTACGCGCACGCCCATGCGGTCGAAACGAAGGTGCGCGGCGAGCTCAACTTCGGGATCGACGGCATCGTCGTGAAGGTCGAATCGCTCGCGCTCCAGGCGGAACTCGGCGACGCTGGCCGCGAGCCGCGCTGGGCGATCGCGCGAAAGTTTGCGGCGGACATCGCAGAGACGAAGCTGATTTCAATCCAGGTCAACGTCGGGCGCACCGGAAAGATCAACCCATACGCCGTGCTGGAACCCGTCGAAGTCGGCGGGACGACCGTGAGCCGCGCGACCCTCCACAACTACGAGCTCGTGAAGGAAAAAGACCTGCGCGAGGGCGACGTGGTCCTGCTCAAGCGCGCGGGCGACGTGATTCCACAGGTGATCTGCCCGGTGCCGGAGAAGCGCGACCCCAAGCACCCACTGCCGGTACCGAAGATCCCGACACGCTGCCCCGCGTGCGGGACGCCGGTGCGCGCGTCGGAGAAGGACCTGTTTTGCGACAATGATTTATGCGAAGGGCGGCGGCTGGAGTCGATCGTACACTTTGCGTCGCGCGGCGCGATGGACATCGACGGTCTGTCGTACGCGCGCATCGAGCAGCTGCTCGATGCCGGGTTGATTCACGACACCGCGGATCTCTACGAGCTGAAGGAGGCCGACATCGCGGCGCTCGAGCGGTTCGCCGAGAAGAGCGCACAGTCGCTCGTTGAGGCGATCGCCGCGTCGAAGCAGCAGCCGCTGTCGCGCCTGCTTTTCGGCCTCGGCATCCGTCACGTCGGCGCGGAGGCCGCCGCATTGCTCGCGAGGAACTTCGGGACGCTCGACGCGATCGAGCGGGCCGGCGCTGACGAGATCGAGAGCGTGCACGGGATCGGGCCTGCGATCGCCGCCTCGGTGCACGCATATTTTCAGGAC
>JBOHTH010000413.1:0-3498 GCA_050733535.1 Gemmatimonadaceae bacterium
TGTATCAGGGATTCACGCCGGCGTTCGCGACCGTGCCAACCGCGAGCCCGCTCGCGTTCGCGCCGGCTGCGGGACTCCACACCTATCTCAGTGGGCTCACGCCGGACACCATCGCATTCGCAAACCCCGGCACTGGGACGGGTGGCTCACACTTCTATTACTTGCAGAACCGGACCGTAGTAGGCATCCCCGTACAGCCGGTGATCCTGAGATCCGACGTTTTTGTCGACAGTCTGCTGGCGGGCTTCACCAACCCCGCCACCTACAACAGCGATACGCTCGGCAAGGCGATTCGAGCTATCAATACCAATGCCATCACCAACTCCGTTGGCACCAATCTCACGCTCGGCGCAGTAACTATTCAGTTGAATCAGGGCGGGACTACCTCGACCGCCGGCAGTCTCGTCTGGAACAACTTCCCCTCTGGGTTCACTGGGTTCCTGTACACTCAAAACAGGACCACTGCGGGCCCGGGGGTCTCCAGCAGCAACTGGTCGGCTGTCTCATTCTCTGGCGCCGGTGCGTTCGCGCTGAATCTGGGCACGGCGTCATGGACGATGGGCGGCAACAATCAACCGGCCACATGCGACGGAGTCACGCTGGCCACCGGCAAGACATGCAAATAGCGCAGGAAAAGCGACTCGGCTTTGAGTGAGATGCTGTGGGATCGGAGTTTATGGTTGTTGGCTTTGGGACAAAGTCCCTCTGACCGGTCGGCCCACGGACGGTCAAAGGCTTGAGGACGGTGAGAGCGATGGGATGTTTGAAGTGCGAGAGGGCGCGCCCCGACCGGGGTCGCGCTCTCTCGCATCTCGCATCCATCCCCTCGCTCATCGCCAATCCAGAATTCGCATTCCTCCTCCGCACTCCGCGCCGGGGGCGAAATCCCGGATCCCGTATCCCTCTCATCACTCGCCGCTCGTTCAGGAGATAAATCTCGAGCCTAAAACAGCGTCAGCTGCTCCCCCAGCTTCCCCGGCTCCACAACCGCCATCCCCATCATCTCCTGCACCATCCTCACTGTCGCCGGTGAATGGCCGGCGAAGTGATTGTTCACGTAGGCATACGCCGTGCGAACGCGCGCCATGAGCGTCGCGAGCGCGGCCTTCCATGATTCGAGTTCCTTCCGCCGATCCACCTGGATCCGTGAGTAGTCCACGATATCCCGGTCAGGTCCCATCCATCTGATGTAGGCAAAGTCCGCCGTCGGACGTTCGGCGAGCATCGTCATCGTGCGCCGCGGAATCCATCGCGCGTCGACGAGCGCGAGTGCCACATGATGTTCCGCGAGCAGCGCGATCAGGCCCTCGTGAATCCAGCCTTTGTTGCGGAACTCCACCGCAAACCTGAGGTCGGCCGGCAGCAACGGGAGGAACGCAGCGAGGGCGGGCAGTTCTGACGGCCCAAAGTCCGGCCCGAGCTGGATGAGGATCGGTCCGAGTTTTTTCCCGAGCTCACGCGCGACGTCGAAGAACTGCCGGCTCAGTTCTTCCGCCGACCGCAGCCGCAGCTCGTGGGTGATCTCCTGCGGCAATTTCAACGAGAACTCGAACCCTTCGCCCACGCGCGACGCCCACCCGCGCACGGTCTTCACCGCGGGAATCGCGTAGAACGTCGAGTCGACTTCCACGGTATCGAACGCCCGCGCGTAGACCGCCAGAAAATCGCGGGGGCGCGTCCCGGACGGATAAAACGGCCCGACCCACGCATCGTAGTTCCAGCCGCAGGTGCCGAGGCGAAGGTCGGTCATGGCGTAAGGTGGGAGACCTCAGTGCTGAACTCACCCCTCACAAACTCACGCCGTAATATTTGGCCTCTCATTCAATACAAGCCAGTACAACTCCAGCGACTTCACCAGCTCGAGCAGTGTCTCGAACGAGACCGGCTTCACGACGTACGAGTTCGCGCCGAGCTCGTACGCACGATTGACGTCGTCGTCGTTTTTCGACGATGTCAGCACGATGATCGGAATCTTCTTCACACCCGCGCGCTCCTTCACCCACTGCAGCACCTCGAGGCCGGTGCGCCGCGGGAGCTTGAGGTCGAGCAGCATCAGGACGGGAAGCGGGTGCAGCTGGCGATCGGCGAACTCACCCGTTCCAGCGAGATACGCCACGGCATCGTCGCCATGCCGCACGACCTGCAGCGGATTGATGATCGCCGCGCGCCGGAACGCGCGCTGGAGGAGCATGACATCGTTCTCGTCATCCTCGACGAGAAGGATCGGCTGATTGGTCACGTTCATGATGGTCCTCCCGCGGTTTGCAGTTCTATCCAGAACCTGCTCCCCTCACCCGCCGCCGACACCACGCCCACGTGCCCGCCCATTCGCTCAACGCTCTTACGGACGATCGCCAGCCCGATTCCCGTGCCGGGGTAATGCTCGCTTTGGTGCAACCGTTCGAACACCCCGAATACGCGCTCGTGGTGCGCCGCGTCAATGCCAATCCCGTTGTCTTCCACCCAGAGCCGGGTGGTTCCATTCTCCCGCTCGGCAAGCACCTTGAGCTGCGGCGCCCGGCCCTTCGGCACGAACTTCAGGCCGTTCGCGAGCAGGTTCGCGACCGACTGCACCAGCGCCACGCGGTGCGCGCGGACCACAGGAAGGTGGGGAGAAACCGACACCGAACCGCCCGACGAGGCGACGTCGCCCTCGACCTGCGCGAGCGCGTCCCGCACCGCCTCGTCGAGCTCGACGCTCGCGAGGCCCATGTCACTCCGGCTCGCGCGGCTGTAGGCCAGCAGGTCCTGAATCAGCGCATCCATGCGGCGCGCGCCCGCCACGACGCGCTCCGCGTAGTCCTTGCCGACGTCGTCGAGCTGCGGCCCACAGTCCTCGAGCAATGCCTGGCTGAAGCCGTGCATCGCGCGGAGCGGCGCGCGGAGATCGTGCGAGATCGAGTGCGCGTATGTCTCGAGTTCCTCGTTGCGGTCGTGCAGTTCCCCGGTACGCTCGCGCACCTTCTGCTCGAGACCGGCCTGCGACTCCTGCACCCGCTGCGTCATGGTATTGAACGCACGTGACAGCTCGCCGAGTTCGTCGTGCCGCGTGGATTGTACGACCGAAGAGAAGTCACCGGCCGCGAGTGCGGACGCTGCAGCGGTGAGGTCGGTAAGCGGTCTCGTAATCGACCGGCCGACGATCCAGACGATGAGCGTGCCGATGAGGAGCACGAGTACCCCAATGAACACGGCGCGGCGCAGGAACGCATCGGCCGGTGCCATTACCGCCTGACGCGAGAACTCGACAAGCACCAGCCACGGGACATTCGCAAACGCATGCTCCGTCGCGAACACCGGCGTCCCGTCGGACCGCGTGTATTCACGGATCTTCCCGGCCTTGAACGAGCCCTGCCCCGGCGGCTTCGGCACGGCAGCGGTAAGATCGGTCCAGACGTCGCCGCGGTCGTTGCCGAAATACAGCTTCGCGTTGCCGCCGAGCAGCGCAGAGAGCTGGTCGCGCGCGGCCTGGGACGCGGTCGCGATGCGCCGCCAGCG
>JBOHTH010000414.1:0-2282 GCA_050733535.1 Gemmatimonadaceae bacterium
TGACGACGAGCCGGTGCCCCTCGGGCATTTCGCGCACGACACTGTGCCAGAGCTGCGACGACGCGGGGAATCCGTGCAGGAAGATGACCGGCTCGCCCGCACCGCGTGTTCCGGCGGCGTAGTAGTAGAGTCGCGTGACACCCAGATCCACAAACTCGCCGCGCATCGCGCGCAAGATGGGGACCCGGACCGCAGTCGACAAGCCGACTTGTCGAGCCGGCTGTGGCCTTTTCACTCCTCACGGGCGCAAAAAACCGCCAATTCACCCTAGCGTTCCGTAACGAAAATGATATCCTTAGCGATTGGTTGAGAGCGGTGAGCATTTGAGCATCAGATCGCATTGCTTGACAACGACTTAGCAACGGGCGTCTCCATTTGACCGCACCCAACGTTCCGATCGTTTCGACCTTCCCGCCCCCGCCCACGACGCTGCCAGCGGTGAAATTCCCGCTCGGATGGCTCATGGAACATGCGTCAGCACCGATACAGTATCGCGCCATGATAGACGTAGCGCGCCTCGGATCGAGTGTTTCCGCTGGGTTTCAGTTCCTCCCGTACACGTTCAAGCCCGCGGTTGAGCTCGCGCTCGCGCAGGCCGGAGACGGCGTGTGGAACGACTCGATGCTCACCGCGCCATCGGCTCGGTCCGATGGGTTCGAGGGCGTCGGCACCGTGCACGCCGTGCGCCGAATGCTCGAATACGGATGGGACAAGGACTCGCCTCCAGTTTATCAGGCGCGACGCATGCTGTTCCGCCTTCTCGCCGAGGACGACGATCCGCAGCTGCTGTTCGAGTTCGCGCCGAACCCGCACGCGAAGTCAAAGCCCGAAGAAGAAATGCGCCTGATGGCACGCCAGACGCTGCGCGAGGCCGCCGGCGCCGCGCTCGCGCAGGCGGGATTCGAGGCCGACCCGCGCCTGAGAGGCGCCGCGCGCCGCACGCTCGACCGGATGATGGATTTTCTCAAGTCGCCCGTCGGCGCAAAGCCGTGGATTCGCATCGGTAACCGTCAGGTCCTGTCGCCCGACGCTTTTGCTCCGTCCATCTACGCGCTCCAGATGCTCGCCCACATGCCGCTTTTCCGCAGCGAGCATTACGAGGGAATGGAACTGCTCTATCGCTGGCTCACGCGTCCGCTCCCGCGCCAGGAGCAGATGCAGGTGGTCGGCAGGAAGATCGTATCGGTGCCGTTGCTGGTGATGGGCGACCGGCTGCCGCACCGCAACGCGGTCGAGGACGACGTGCCCGCGGCGCTCGCCTGGATCGAGTTGATGGCGCGCATGGGCTTCCTGCGCCGCAACGAGAACTGGTCAAAGATGTACGAGCGTTTCGTGGATGACTGCGGGCGCGATGGCGTGTGGCATCCGCATAAGGGACTCGCGATGCCGCGCAGCTCGAATGCATGGGTCTGGTCGTCGTATCCGCTCGAGCCATCGCGCGCGGGGGACGAACGCTGGGCCGACATGACGTTCCGCATCGGGCTCATTGCGCGCCTGAGCGGCCGGCCGATCGACCTGATCTGACCGCGAGGCTCCCTCCCGACCAGTGGTTTCCCGCCGGCCGCGCCGACATCTCGGCGCGGCGCGTTACGCTGGCCGGCGGACTCGGCCTCCGCGTACTCGAGGCCGGGCCGCCCGACGGCACTCCGCTCCTCCTCCTCCACGGCTGGGCGATCTCCGCATACCTCTGGCGGCACAACATTGCGGCGCTTGCAGGAGCCGGCTACCACCTGCTCGCGCCTGACCTGCCGGGGCACGGGCTCTCCGACGCGCCGCTCGCCAAGGGGAGTTACACGCTGGAGGCGCTGGCCGACGATCTTGGCGCGCTCCTCGACGCGCTCGAGCTCGACCGCACGGCGGTGGTCGCGCAATCGATGGGTGGACGCATCGCCCTCGAACTCGCCCGCCGCGATCGTGTCACACGCCTCGCGCTGTTCGCCCCCGTGGGGCTCGGCGAGGTCTCGCAGGCCCGCGAAATTGTGCCGTTCCTTCCGAAGATCCCTGGTGCGCTCGCCACGATGCTTGTGCCGAGGGAGATCGTCGAGATCGTTCAGCGGCGCGTGTATGGGAAGGTCGGCTGGTTCACCGACCGCGATGTGGACGAGTACTGGGCACCGACGCAGTTCCCCGCCGTCGTGCAGGCGACCGTGCAAATGCTGCGAGAGTTCGACTGGGAGGTCGCGACGCCTGAGGCGCTCGCGCGGATCACAACGCCGACTCTGGTCGTGTTCGGAACGCTCGATCGCACCGTGCGTCCCGATGGCGTTGAGCGGCTCGTGGGC
>JBOHTH010000415.1:0-8049 GCA_050733535.1 Gemmatimonadaceae bacterium
GTCGTACAGCGTGCCGCCGCGGATGAGGACGTCGGCGGGCGCCGCCTGCGCGCCTGCGCTGTGCGCGCAAACGGCGAGGCACAAAATGACGGCGAGTCGCTGGACGTATCGGTTCATGATTTCTCGAAACTGACGCGAATTCGCGCCCTCCGCAACATGCGCGATCGCCTCAGCGCCGCGGACGCTTGGCGCCCTTCTCGCCGATCGGCACACGCCGCGGCGGTCCTGTGCGGATGGCGTCGTCGCCAAACTTCTCGCGCACGCGGTCTACCGCGCGCGAGAGATCGCGATCGCGGTCCCGCTCCGCCAGCTCGCCGTCCGGCGACGGCACGTCGAACATCACGAGTTGCTCCGCCTTGCGAGCGGGGCCAAAGTTCGAGAGCGAAACGCCGACGAGTCGCGCGGGTTTGCGGTGCGCCACGCGGAGCTTTGCCAGCAGCGCGAGGGCAGGGGCGGTCACGCCGCGATCCGACTCGACGCTCTCCGCCATCGTACGCCCAGCTGAATGCGTCTCGAAATCGTTTGTGCGCAGTTTGACCGTGATGGTGCGCGCCGAGAGGCCGTCGCCGCGCATATCCGCCGCAACTTTCGCGGCGAGGTGCCGCAGCTCGGACACCAGCTTTGCGGGATCGGAGATGTCGTGGGAGAATGTCTCTTCGCGGCTCATCTGGCGCGCGCGATCCCGCCCTTCCACGTACGCGCCGCTGATGCCGCGGGCGCGATCCCGGAGCATCGCGGCCGTCTGCGCGCCAACCCATCGGTCGAGCGTCGCCTGATCCTGCGCCATCACGTCGCGAGCGGTCCTGAGCCCGACGGCGTGCAGGCGCTCCTGCAGTTTCGGGCCGATCCCCGGAATCTCGGCGAGCGCGACGGTGTTCATGAACGCGAGCTCCTCGCCGTCCGGGACGATCCACACGCCGCCCGCCTGAGGTGAACGAGAAGGTTTTCCGCGCTCCGCGGCAAGCTTCGCGATCAGCTTGTTCGACCCGCCGCCGATCGAAAGGGAGTAACCTGTTTCGCTGAGGACTGCCGCACGAACGCGCCGCGCCGTGGTGTCGAGCGGTTCGTGGTGGTACAGAGCCTCGGTTCCGCTCAGGTCGAGGTACCACTCGTCGATGCTCGCGCCCTGTACTACGGGCGTGAAGCGCTCCAGCACCCGGCGGATCGCGCGACTCGCGTCGGCGCAGGCATTGCGCGGGACGGGGACGCACATCGCATTGGGGCAGAGGCGGAGCGCCTGCGCGATGGACATCGCGGAGCGCACGCCGAACGCGCGCGTCTCGTACGACGCCGAGCAGACCACGCCGCGGCTCCCCGGGCGGCCGCCGACGATCAGCAGCGCGGCTTTGCCCGCGCCCTCCGAGTCGACCGCGCGGGCCACGGCGACGAAAAAGGCATCGGCATCTGCCAAGAGAATGCGAGGCATGGCGGATATCTACAAGAAACTGCGAAACGGGGGTAGACGGGTGGCGGGTGAGAGAAAAAACAAGCGCGTGTAGTTAAGAGAAAAAGACTTAATCGCGGATTTCGCGGAAACGGGCGGATCGGTCAGCTCGCACCGAACGATCCGCCCGTTTCCGCGAAATCCGCGATAAGTCTTTTTCTCTTAACTACATGCGACTAGTTCTTTTTCTCACACCCGCCACCCGTCTACCCGCTTTCGCGTTAGTCTTGTAAGGATGCGCCGATTCTTCGCCGCCGTTCGCGCCGAGCATCCGTCCGCCCCGTCCGCCAACGCGCCGTACGCGGCTTGGCACGTCTGGTCCTGCGCGAGCCCGTCCGAATTCTGGCCCGCCGTCTGGCGCTTCTGCGGCGTGATCGCCGAAGAACGTTCAAACTCCGACCCGTGGGACAGCGTCGTCGAACACTTCGAGCGCATGGCGCCGCCGGATCCTGCGCTCGGCCCGCGCTGGTTCCGCGGTGCGCGGCTCAACTTGGCCGAAAACCTCCTGCGAACTCGCGGCACCGGCGACGCAATCGTCTTCCGCGACGAGCGTGGCGCGCGGCGCGCGCTGAGTCACGACGCGCTCGTCGCCGAAGTCACGCGCGTCGCGGGCGCACTGCGCGTGGCCGGCATTCAGCCGGGCGACCGCGTCGCCGGTTTCATGCCGAACATCCCGGAAACCGTTATCGCGATGCTCGCGACCGCCTCTCTGGGCGCGGTGTGGTCGTCGTGCTCGCCGGACTTCGGCGCCGCGGGCGTGCTCGACCGCTTTGGCCAGATCGCGCCTCGCGTGCTGTTCGTGGCCGACGGGTACCGCTACGCCGGCAAGGAAATCGCGTCGCTCGGCCGCGTTCGCGAAATTGTCGACGCGATCACGTCGATCGAGCGCGTGGTCGTCGTGCCGTTCGTTGGAAGCACGCTGGACACAGCGACACTCGCGGGGATCCGCGGCGCCGAGTCGTGGGCTGACTTTGCCGCGCGCGGATCTGGCATCGCACTCACGTTCGAGCGCCTGCCGTTTGACCATCCGCTCTACATCATGTATTCGTCCGGCACTACGGGACTCCCCAAGTGCCTCGTTCACGGCGCGGGCGGCACGCTGCTCCAGCATCTG
Organism: Gemmatimonadaceae bacterium; assembly: GCA_050733535.1. Taxonomy (GTDB): domain Bacteria; phylum Gemmatimonadota; class Gemmatimonadetes; order Gemmatimonadales; family Gemmatimonadaceae; genus Fen-1231. The sequence goes on from JBOHTH010000415.1 coordinate 2,559, forward strand.
AAGGAACATCAACTGCACACGGGAATCGGCGCCGGCGATCGCGTGTTCTATTTCACGACGTGTGGCTGGATGATGTGGAACTGGCTCGTGAGCGCGCTCGCGAGCGAGGCGACCGTCGTGCTCTACGACGGATCGCCCATGCCGCCCGGGGCGCCGGACGCGCTCTGGAAGATGGCCGCGGAGGAACGCGTGACCGTGTTCGGCACGAGTGCGAAGTACCTCGCGCTCTGCGAAAAGCATGAGGTAGTACCGGCAAAGGCGCACGACCTCCGCGTGCTGCGCACGATTCTTTCCACCGGAAGCCCTCTCGCCCCGAACAGCTACGATTACGTGGACCGCGACGTCAAGCCGGGCGTGCACCTCGCCAGTATTTCCGGTGGCACCGACATCATTTCCTGTTTCGCGCTGGGCAATCCGGACCTCCCCGTGCATCGTGGTGAGCTCCAATGCCGCGGGCTCGGCATGGCGGTAGAGGTGTACGACCCGGCGGGACACCCGTTGCGCGGCGCCGCCGGCGAGCTGGTATGCGTTCGTCCATTTCCGTCGATGCCGGTGGCGTTCTGGAACGACCCCGGAAATGCGAAGTACCGCGCGGCGTATTTCGAGATGTTTCCCGGTGTCTGGCGGCATGGTGACTGGGCCGAGATCACGGCGCATGACGGCGTCGTGATCCATGGGCGAAGCGACGCCACGCTGAATCCCGGCGGCGTGCGCCTCGGAACCGCCGAGATCTACCGCCAGGTGGAGCAGTTCGACGAAGTGCTCGAGAGCGTCGTGGTGGCGCAAGACGTGACCTCCGGCGGCAGCGATGACCAGCGCGTGGTGCTTTTCGTTCGGCTGCGCGCCGGCCTCACGCTGGACGACGCCCTTCGTGAACGCATTCGCGCGCGTATCCGTCTTCACTGTTCACCGCATCACGTGCCGCGGATTGTCGTGCAGGTCGCGGACATTCCGCGCACGATCAGCGGCAAGATCACCGAACTCGCCGTGCGTGACGTGATTCACGGGCGGCCAGTCATCAACACCGACGCGCTCGCCAACCCAGAATCGCTCGAACTTTTCCGCAACCTTCCCGAACTCCGGACTTCCCGCTCCACATGACCGACCGCACTCTCGTCACCGCCGAAGACATTGCCGCCGCCCACGAAGTCATCGACGGTCGCGTGCGCCGTACGCCCATGATGCACTCCGTGCAGCTCAGCGACCGCCTCGGATTCACCCTTCACCTCAAGCTCGAGAATTTCCAGAAGACCGGCTCTTTCAAGGTTCGCGGCGCACTCAACCGCGTGGCGGGCCTCACGCCGGATGAAAAAAAGCGAGGCGTGGTCACCATGTCGGCGGGCAATCACGGGCAGGGCCTCGCGTTCGCGGCGCGCGAGATGGGGACGCGCGCGACGATCGTGATGCCCGCCAAGGCCGTTCGCAGCAAGGTCGAGGCGACGCGCAGCTACGGTGGCGAGGTGATCCAGACCGACGGCGACCTCGTGGCGACAATGGACACCATTCGGAAGGAGCGGCAGATGGTCGCAGTGAGTCCGTTCGACGATCCGGCCATTATCGCAGGCGCAGGCACGGTTGGCGACGAGATCCTCAACGACCTTCCGGATACCGACGTGATCCTCGTGGGGGTCGGCGGCGGCGGAATCCTGAGCGGCGTCGGCGTGGCGGCGCACGCGCGGCGGCCAAGTGCGCGGATCATCGGCGTGGAGCCGACAGGCGCGGCGGGGATGCGTATGAGCCTTGATATGGGCGGACCGCAGAAACTCCCGAAGCCCGACACGATCGCCGACGGTCTCGCGGCGCCCATGGCCGGCGAACTGACCTACGCGCACGTGAAGGGGCTCGGAATTGAGATCGTGACCGTCCCGGACAGTGCGATCATTGATGCGATGTGGACGATCATCGAGCGGTGCAAGGTGGTCGCCGAGCCGGCGGCGGCGGCGGGACTCGCAGCCCTGCTCTCCGGAGCGGTGAAAATCCCGGCCGGGTCGAGCGTGGTCTGCATCGTGACGGGGGGAAATGCCGACAGGGAGAAGCTGGGCTCACTGGCCTGAAGACCGAAGACCGAAGACCGAAGACCGAAGACCGAGGCCGAAGAATGCTGTTTCGGTCTTTGGTCCTCGGTCTTCGGTCCAGTGTATATTTCCCTCAGGCACCAATTCGGGGGAGCTATGGGTTCGCGCAGCACGCACACGATCGTTCCAGGCCAGGGCCTGACTACCACCAAGGCCCCCTACATCGAAAACGCCGTCGCCAACGGCGAGATGTACATCGAGCAGCCGTACGAGCTCTACTCGGCTGAGAACCACGATGCCTGGCAACGCCTCTATGCGCGCATGCACGACCGCTGGGAGCGTTACGCGAACCCGCGTTTTCTCGACGGGCTCGCGACGCTGTGCTTTGAGGCCACGCACGTTCCGCGGCTGGACGACGTCAATAAGTTCCTTGCGCCGCGCACGGGCTTCAAGGCGAAGGCCGTCAGCGGGTTTGTCCCGGCGTTCCAGTTCTTCGACTGTCTGAGCCGGCGCGAGTTCCCGACGACGATCACCATACGCGACGGCGCGTCGCTGGATTACCTGCCCGAGCCGGACATTTTCCACGACATCGCCGGTCACGTGCCGATGCACACCGACCCGGCGTTTGCCGATACACTGGTGCGGTTCGGCAAGTGCGCGCACACGGCCGCCGAGCTCGTGAGCGGTGTGAAGGACGAGGCGGAGAAACTCCGCCGTCTCTCGGCGATTCAAAATGCGCTGCAGCGCTTCTTCTGGTTCACGATCGAGTTCGGCCTCATGCGTGGCAGTAAGCCGGGCGAGGTCAAGGCGTACGGCAGCGGCCTGATGAGTTCGTACGGCGAGATTGTGCACTGCATCGAGTCGCCCGACGTGCAGCGCCATCCGATCCAGATGGAGTGGGTCGTCAACCAGCACTTCGAGATCAATCACTACCAGCCGCTGTTGTTCATCGTGAACGACTTCGATCACCTCTTCGAGTTGCTCGGCCAGCTCGAGGACTGGATGAAGGCCGGCAAACTGAACAACGTCACGCCGGGCTGGCGCGACATGAGCGACGCAGACGTGAAGAGTTTCCTTGAGGCGAGCCTTGCGATGGGAGGATCCCAATGACGACGATCGCTGCACCCATTCCGACAACTGCGCACGACACCTTTCCGATCAACGGCACCGACTACATCGAGTTTTTTGTCGGGAACGCCAAGCAGAGTGCGATATTTTACCGCGCGGCGTTCGGGTTCGATCTCATCGCGTACCGTGGCCCGGAGACGGGTGTTCGCGACCGCGCGAGCTATCTCCTTCAGCAGGACAAGATCCGTTTCGTGCTGACGTCGGCGATCACGCCGGACGGTCCGGTCGCTGAACACGTGCGGCTGCACGGCGACGGTGTTCGCGATCTCGCCTTCTGGGTGGATGACGCACGCGATGCGCACGCCAAGGCCATCGAGCGCGGCGCGCGCTCGGTACAGGCGCCAACCGTGATGAAGGACGCGGACGGCGAAGTCGTGATCGCCGCCATCGCGACATACGGCGACACGATTCACTCGATTGTCGAGCGCAAGAACTACAAGGGACTCTTTCTGCCTGGCTTCGTCGCGAAGGCGTCGCCCTTCAAGGCGGTGCCGACCGGCCTCAAGTACGTCGACCACTGCGTGGGCAACGTCGAGCTCGGCAAAATGAACGAGTGGGTCGAGTTCTATTCGCGCGTGCTCGGCTTCTTCAATCTCCTCTCGTTCGACGATAAGGACATCTCGACCGAGTATTCGTCGCTGATGTCGAAGGTGATGTCGAACGGAAACGGGCGGATCAAGTTCCCGATCAACGAGCCCGCGGCGGGAAAGAAGAAGTCGCAGATTGATGAGTATCTGGAGTTCTATCGCGGCCCGGGCGTCCAGCACATCGCGATGGCGACGGACGACATCGTGAAGACCGTGCGCACCATGATGGACCGCGGCGTCGAGTTCCTCTCCGTGCCGCACTCGTACTACGAGGGCGCCAAGGCGCGCGTCGGCAAGATCGACGAAAACTTCGCCGCGCTGGAGCAACTCGGCATTCTCGTTGACCGCGACGACGAAGGCTACCTGCTTCAGATTTTCTCGAAACCCGTGCAGGACCGCCCGACGCTCTTCTACGAAATCATCCAGCGTAAGGGCGCGAAGAGCTTCGGCAAGGGAAACTTCAGGGCGCTGTTCGAGTCCATCGAACGTGAGCAGGAGTTGCGAGGCAACCTGTAATGCCCGTCTACCACACGCTCGGCACCATTCCACGGAAGCGGCACACGATCCTCCGCCGCCCCGACGGAAAGCTCTACACCGAGCAGCTGGTTGGAAACGAAGGATTCACTGGCCCGTCATCGCTGCTGTATCACGTGCATCCGCCGACCATCGTGAAGTCGGTGAAGCGGTTGCGCGACGTGAACTACGAGGCCGACCCCGATCGCACCCTTAAGCATCGCCACTTTCGCACGGCGCGATTCCCGCGCGGCGGCAGCCCGACGCTCGATCGCACGCCGGTCCTGTTCAACGACGACGTCGCGATGCTGTACTCCGCGCCCGACAAGCAGGACACGCACTTCTATCGCAACGCGCAGGGCGATGAAGTTGTGTACGTCGCGGAAGGCGAGGGGAAGCTCGAGACGCAGTTCGGCAACATGGACTTCAAGCCGGGTGACTACATCGTCATCCACCGCGGCATTCTCCACCGCTACACGTTCACCAAGCCGGCGAAGCTGGTGATCTTCGAGAGCCGCGGTTACGTGCGAACGCCGTCGCGGTATCGCAACGACTACGGGCAGATTGTCGAGGGCGCGCCGTACAGCGAGCGCGATTTCCGCGTACCCCGTGAACTGGTGACGCACGATGAAATGGGCGACTTCCAGGTCATCGTGAAACAGTACAACGGATTCAACGAGTTCATCCTCGATCACCACCCGTGCGACGTGGTCGGCTGGGACGGAATGTTCTATCCGTGGATTTTCAACATCAACGATTTTGAGCCGATCGTCGGTCGCGTGCATCAGCCGCCGCCGGTGCACCAGACGTTCCAGGGCGATGGCTTCGTGATCTGCTCGTTCTGCCCGCGTCCGTTCGATTTTCACCCCGATGCGATCCCCGCGCCGTACAACCACAGCAATGTGGATTCGGATGAAGTAATCTTTTATGCGTCGAGCGAGTTCATGAGCCGGAAAGGAATCGAGTACGGCTCGATCACGCATCATCCGGATGGAATCCCGCACGGTCCGCACCCGGGGCGCGCCGAAGCATCCATTGGCGCGAAGGGGACAGATGAGCTGGCGGTGATGATGGATTCTTTTCGCCCGCTGCGGGTGGCGAAGGCCACGCTGGCCGTGGAGGACGCGGGGTACCAGTTCTCCTGGTTGAATGCCGCGGGGGAAGGATTCTCGCCGCCGACGAGCTAAACTGTCACTGAGTGTTTACAGAAAAGACTTAATCGCGGATTTCGCGGAAACGGGCGGATCG
>JBOHTH010000416.1:0-4658 GCA_050733535.1 Gemmatimonadaceae bacterium
GCTTTGGCTTCCGGAAACAGCGGTGGACGAGGAAACGCTCGACGTGCTCGCCGCGGAGGGTGTGCGCTTCACCATCCTCGCGCCGCACCAGGTCGAAGCGCCAGAACCCGGTGGTGACGTCCTGACGTTCAGGGCGGCGAACGGCCGGGCCATCGCACTCTGCACATACGACGGGACGCTCTCGGCCGGCGTCGCGTTCGGCAAACTCCTGGAAGACGGTTCGCTGTTCGCGAATCGACTCGCGCCGCCACGAGCGCCTGCGTCGCCCGTGGGAGCCTCGCGCCTCACGGCACTCGCCACCGATGGAGAGACGTTCGGCCACCACCACAAGTTCGCGGAGATGGGGCTCGCCCGCGCTCTTGCAATCGTCGAATCGCAGCACCGCTCGCGCGTCGAAAACTTCGCGTCGCTTCTCGCGCGGAATCCGGCGCAGCGCGCCGCGAAGCTCAACGCGCCCTCGTCGTGGAGCTGCCCCCACGGCGTGGAGCGCTGGCGATCGAACTGCGGATGCCATTTCACGGCAGGCACGAATCAGGAGTGGCGCGGACCGTTGCGCGCCGCACTCGACTGGCTCGCGGCGCAGCTGGATATGCGGATCAGCGCGGAGGGACCGCAGTTGCTCAATGATCCGCTGATCGCGCTGGACGAGTACGGATCGGTCGCGGCGCTGGCCCAGCAGGAAATCGATGTGTTCGTGCAACGCTTCGCGAGCGGCAGCGTGGAGCGCGCCGCGCAGCTGCTCGACGCAACCCAAGCGCGAATGGGAATGTTCGGGTCGTGTGCCTGGTTCTTCGACGACATCGGCGGGCATGAAGCCGTGCTCATGCTGCGCATCGCCGCGTACGCGATCGACCGGCTGGGGGCCGGTGCGATCGAGGACGAGTTCGTGCGCAGGCTCGCTCTCGCCAAGAGCAACTATAGCGCGATAGGCGACGGGGCAGTGGTGTATCGCAAACTCGTCCTCCCTGCGCGAGAGGGCGTATGAGCGGTCCCGCAGCGACGCCCGGACATGATCCTCTGCTGTTCGTGTTTGGCGTGCACCTGCATCAGCCAGTCGGGAACTTCGACGAGGTCTTTGCGGATCACGCGCGTGACGTCTACCGGCCGCTCATCGCGCAGATCTCGCGCCGTCGGCTCGCTCCGGCGCTGTTCCACATCTCCGGGCCCTTGCTCGAATGGCTCGATCGACATGACTCCGCACTGATGGACGACCTCGGCCGGCTCGCGAGCGAGGGCCGCATCGAGTTTCTGCTCGGCGGCATGTACGAGCCGATCCTTGCGGCGATCCCGCGCGCCGATCGCGTGGAACAGATCGTGTGGTTGCGAGAGGCGCTGCTCGCCCGCTTTGGTGTCTCCGGTGACGGCCTCTGGCTTACCGAGCGCGTGTGGGAACCCGACTTGCCGTTCGATCTCGCCGCCGCTGGCGTACGCTATGTGCTGCTGGACGACCGGCATTTCCTCGTCACGGGGTTCAGCCAGTCCCAACTCCATGTACCGTGGCGCACCGAGAGCAACGGCAGTGCCGTCAGCGTGCTCGCCATCGACCAGCGGTTGCGGTACCTGATCCCGTTCCGGCCGCCGGAGGAAATCGCGGAGTACATGCGGCGGCTTCAGATGAACGGCGAACTGCTCGCGATCTTTGCGGACGATGGGGAAAAGTTCGGTGGCTGGCCGGGAACGAAAGAGTGGGTGTACGGGCGTGGGTGGTTCGACAAGTTCTGCGACGTCCTCGATCAGTTGCAGGACGAGGGCGTGGTACGAATCGTTGGAGGCGCCGAGGCAATCGCGAGCACACCATCCGGCGGCCTCGCATATCTCCCAACCGCGTCTTACCACGAGATGGAGGCGTGGGCACTCCCGGCCGCAGCGTCCGTCCGGCTCACGGCGCTCGAGGAGGACCTCGGGAGTGAGCGCATGGCCGGGCCAGACGGCGCATTGATTCGCGGATCTCACTGGAAGAATTTCCTGACCAAGTATTCCGAGTCGAACCGGATCCACAAGAAGATGCTCGCGTTGTCGGCGCTGTGCCGTGCGAAGGGCGATCCGCCAGCGGCGCGGCGCGCGATCGCGCGGGGCCAGTGCAACGACGCGCTGTGGCATGGGGTGTTTGGCGGGCTGTACCTGCCGCACCTGCGAGAGGCGTTGTGGCGCCAATTGGCAATCGCGGAAGGCGCGCTGCGTGAGGGCGACGCACTGGAGGCGGAGCTGGTCGACTTCGACGCCGACGGGTCGGAAGAGGTCTGGATTCACTCAAGCCGGTATTCGGCGATCGTCGCACCCGCTCGCGGTGGAGCGATGATCGAGTTCACAGACTTCGAGACGGGATTCAACTACGCCGACACGCTCACGCGACGCATAGAGTCCTACCACCTGCCGCGGGCGCATCAGACTGGCGAACAGCCGCCGCACGAGGGCACGCCGAGCATCCACGAACTCGAGGCTTCGCTGGTCGTCGAGCGGCCGCCGACGGACCTCGACGACCGTGCGATCGGCGTGGCGCGCGTCATATCCGGCGAGTTGCATTCGGAGGCGTACGCAGTCGCGGCATACCGCCCGACTGCATCGTGGGCGCGCGCACGGTGCACGGCGTCCATCGTGCCCGACGCTGCGGGAGCGATTATCGTGCGCTGCACGGCCGGAACCTTCGCGGTGGAATGGCGTTTCCCGGAGAGCGGCGTAATCACCGCATCGTACAGATGGCACGACGATAATTTCCCGGAAGGCAGCCGACTCGCGCTGGAACTGTCCGTGGCGCACGGAGCGCACATCGAATGCCCAAGTGCCACAGAGCAGTGGCGGCATGACATCGAGACGGTCGCCAAGTCGGAGCGTGGGATGGATCGTACGAAGCAGGGCGAGGAAGTGGTGCTGCTGTTCGATGCCGGCGCGCGTGACGCTTCGTTCACAATCCGCGCGGGCAGCAAGTACGATGAGCCCGAACATTGATGCGCGGGCGGGCAAGCCCGCCACACAGGCCATGCTGGAGAACATTCCGCGCCTGGTGACGGCGTACTACTCCGAACGCCCGGACCCCTCGTCGCCGCGCGAACGCGTGTCGTTCGGCACCTCGGGCCATCGCGGGTCCGCGCTGGATCGAGCGTTCAATGAATGGCACATCCTCGCGATCACGCAAGCCATCTGCGAATACCGTGCGGCGAACTCGATTGCCGGGCCGCTCTTTCTCGGCGCGGACACACACGCGCTCTCGGAGCCTGCATGGGCGAGCGCGCTCGAAGTGCTTGCAGCGAATGGCGTCGCCGTCATGATCGACGACCGCGGCGGCTTTACGCCGACGCCCGTGATCTCGCACGCGATCATCACGCACAACGCGGCGGGGAAGCGCGGACTCGCTGACGGCATCGTCGTGACCCCGTCGCACAATCCGCCGCGCGACGGCGGCTTCAAGTACAATCCGCCCAACGGCGGGCCGGCGGACACCCAGGTCACGAGCAAGATCGAAGCGCGGGCGAACGAGTTGCTCGAGCACGGCTTGGCCGGTGTCAAGCGCGTTCCGCTGGAACGGGCGCGCACTTCGTCCTCGACGACCCGGCACAATTTTGTCACGAGCTACGTCAACGATCTCGACAGCGTCGTGAACATGGACGCGCTGCGGGGATCGGGCCTCAGGCTCGGCGTCGATCCGCTGGGCGGCGCCGGCGTGGCATACTGGCCCGCGATCGCGGAACACTATGGCGTTGCGATTGACGTCGTCAGCGACACGGTGGATCCGACGTTCCGGTTCATGACCGTGGACTGGGATGGAAGGATCCGAATGGACTGCTCGTCACCGTACGCGATGCAGCGATTGATCGCGATGAAGGAGCGGTACGATGTCGCCTGGGCGTGCGACACCGATCACGACCGGCACGGCATCGTGGTGCGCGACGGCGGGCTGCTGAATCCGAATCACTATCTCGCAGCAGCGATCTCTTACCTGTATACGGCGCGCAAGGGCTGGCCGGCCGGTGCAGGAATCGGCAAGACGATTGTGAGCTCGTCGATGATCGACCGTGTGGCGAAGCGCCTCACGCGCGACCTGATCGAAGTGCCCGTCGGTTTCAAGTGGTTCGTCGACGGCTTCACGAGCAGAGCGATCGCATTCGGCGGCGAAGAGAGCGCCGGCGCGTCACTGCTGCGGCGAGACGGATCGGTATGGACAACGGACAAGGACGGCATCGTCCTGGGGCTGCTGGCTGCGGAGATGACCGCGGTGAGCGGAAATGATCCGGGAGTGCTCTACGGCGAGCTCACGCGCGACCTTGGAGAGTCGTTCTACGAGCGGATCGACACGCCTGCGACACCAGAGCAGAAGCGCGCGCTCCGGTCGCTCGCGCCGGCGCAGGTGGTCGAGACCGAGATGGCCGGAGAACCGATCCTGCAAAAGCTGACGGCGGCGCCGGGAAACGGAGCAGCGATCGGCGGATTGAAAGTGGTCACGGCTAACGGTTGGTTCGCGGCTCGGCCGTCGGGTACGGAGGATGTGTGCAAGCTGTACGCCGAGAGTTTTCTCGGGGCCGGTCATCTGGCAGGGATACAGGATGAGGCGCAGGCGATCATCCGCCGTGTCCTGGACGTGATTTGAATGCGCTGTCGACACGCGCTAGATTGACCGGCCGTAGGATAACCGTGGGCCGGGATGGCGGAACTGGCAGACGCAC
>JBOHTH010000417.1:0-3001 GCA_050733535.1 Gemmatimonadaceae bacterium
GTTGTCCTTGATCAGCACCGGGATCCCGTGCAGCGGGCCGCGCACATTGCCGGCCTTGCGCTCCGTGTCGCGTTGCTCGGCGATCGCGAGCGCATCCGGATTCAGTTCGATCACTGCGTTGAGCGCGACGCCCGCCTTGTCCATCTGTGCGATGCGCGCGAGATAGCGCTGCGTGAGATCGTGGGAGGTGACCTCGCCACGCTGCATCATCGCGCCGAGCTCGGCGACGGACTTGGATAACAGCTCATCGGGCTGCTGCACTTGATCGGCGGCAGTCGAGCCGCGCTCAAGCGACCCGCCGGCCTCTTGAGCCGCAGCGAGTTGCGGTGCACCGAGCAAGGTCACGCCCGCCGCGATGGACGCGCCGACGAAGGTCCGGCGGTCGAGAGCCGTGTTGTCTGGCTGATCAGGCATTCGCGTTCCTCATGTTTCCTTGTTGACAGAAATCGCCCGCGCGATCACCAGCATCGTCCCGGCGAACAGCAGTGTGTCGAAAACGAAATTGATCGCCAGCACCTGTTCTGAAGTGCCGCGGGCCATCGCCCACTGCGGCGCATAGATCGCCGCCGTGAGAACGGCCATCAGCAATCCGCATCGTGCCGCGGCGGCGCCCGCGTACTTCTTGGCGAACATCAGCAGGCCAAATATGATGACAAGTATTCCGGTCGCGTATGTGATCGCCGTCGCCAGCGGGACCCACGCCGGGGTCGGAACCTGGCTTGGCACGCCCGGCGAAAACTTCGGAAAGACGACGTTCTCGATCCCATAAAAGACGAGCACCGCAGCCGTCCAGATCCTGATGATTGTGGCGAGGATCGCGGTGCGGCCTGCGTGGCCGTCCGTCGTCGTGGCCGCGAACAAGGCCAACCCCCCGATCGCGAACGTGCCTTCGCGCGCCGCGAGACTCCAGGCCATTCGCACCGTGGGATGCGCGATCGCGCTCGGAAGGTCCATGAGCAACACGAACAGCGCGAAGTTCAGCGCCACGCCCAGCGTTGCCCAGCGGACGCATCGTCTCGCGACGAAGCTCAGCGCGGCGGCGAGAAGCGCAACGCCCACGAAGTACGCGATGAACAGTCGCCCCGGCAAAAACTTCGGGACCATTCGAGCGAGCGTCGGCGCGATCGTAAAATGTTCGCCGGCGAACGCCGCGAGCGCGGAGGCGACGAAGACCGGACCGAACGCCGTGAGACCGAACGCTCCGTCGCCGGAACGCGACCGGAAGTCGTGCCAGTAACTGACGATTCCGGCGATGAGAAACAGGATCCCGAGCGTTCCAGGCCAGAATACGACTGGATTGGTCACGGCGCCTCGCGTAGATGAAGAAGTGCCCGCCGCTTTCGGCCAGGCGCAGACTCTCAACGCATTACTCCAATTCTATATCTCGTGTGACCGGACCGCCCCGAAGACTGTGCAACGTTGCGCCCAGCTCGTGCAATGGCGAGAGTATGATGACATGATCCCCGTCATCTTGCTCGCTGTCGTCCTCCTCGGTGCGCTCGTCATGATCCCGCTCGGGCTTCCGGGAACATGGACGATGGTTGCGGCCGGCCTTGTCTATCGACTTGCCGTGCCTGCTTCCGGAATCCAGTATGCCACGGTCGGCGAGGTCGCGGCGCTCGCACTGGCGGCGGAACTGCTGGAGCTCTCCGTCACCGCCCGATTTGCGCGCCGGTATGGCGGCTCGCGTCGCGCCGGGTGGGGTGCGGTCATCGGCGGATTCATCGGCGTGATCGTCGGCGTGCCCGTTCCAATCATTGGACCGGTGATCGCCGGGCTCATCGGTACGTTTCTCGGCGCGCTGATCGGCGAGCTGGAGTCCGGGGCACATCACGTCGCCGCGGCGCGCGCAGCCACCGGTGCGCTGCTCGGCCGCGTCGCTGCAGCGGCAATGAAGGTTGCCGTGGGAGTGGCAATCGCTGCGTGGCTCGTCGTCGCCGCGATCCGCTGAACGCGGCACGATTGACGGCAGCTAACGTGTGGTTTCGATGACCGGTGGCGTGTTCCCGTTGATTGCCGTCGAGGGCTAACTCCCGACCTTGTTTGCCGGTCCGAGGTACAGGACCGTCAACAGGAACACGCCACCCTTCGCCGACCGCGCCTCGTGTTCGACGCCCGGCGCGAAGACCAGAACGTCACCGATGCTCAGCGCGTACTCGCGCCCGCGCGCGGAGAACATCACTTCGCCTTCGAGCAAATGGATCGTTACATGTGCGTCCGTGCTGTGCGCCGGCAGCACTCCGCCCGCGGCGATCCCCATGATCGTCAGCCGAAGCGGCCCCTCCTTCACGAGCGTCCGCGCCGTCCGGCCGTGCCGCGCGAGCAGATCGGGGTCGAGCATCCGCTCGTCTTCGGTCAGGTGATGAACGAGAACGTCGCCACTCAATGTTCGATCCATGGATGACATTTGAACTCCGTTGCGCGGGCCTACTCTGCGTTCTCGAACTTCACTTCGGTTTCAAGACTCTGGGTGTCGCGGAACACCGTCGCCAGCGCCGCCGTCCTTCCGCCGACGCGGTAGCTGGTCGCGCAGTCACGTACGTCGTCGTTCAGCTGTCCCTCGAACACGGCCTCGTCCCAACGCTCGGCGTGGCCCACGTACGCAAAGCTCACGTCGTATTGATCAGTCCAGAAAAACGGGACCGCGTCGAAGCGCGCACGCGCGCCAAGCATGTTCCGCGCTGCGGCCTGACCTTGTCGTTCCGCGACGACCCAGTGCTCCACGCGGATCCGCTCGCCGCTCGCCCGGTCCGGCCAGCGCGCGATGTCGCCGGCCGCGAAGATGCCGGGCGCACTGGTTTCCAGATACTCGTTCACCGTCACGCCGCGGTCGGTGGCGAGGCCCGCCTGTTCCGCAAGTGCGAGAAGCGGGCGCACGCCGACGCCGATCACCACCAGATCGGCCGCCACAAGCTCGCCGCTCTTCAGCGTGACCGCCTGCGCGTCGATCGAGGCGGGCGTGGTGCCAAGATGGAAGATCACACCGTGATCGGTGTGGAGC
>JBOHTH010000418.1:0-9505 GCA_050733535.1 Gemmatimonadaceae bacterium
GGCCTGATCCGCGAGGGGGAAGGCGTCGCCGCGGCGGTGCTCCAGAACCTCAACGTCGACCTCGACGAAATCCAGCAGAAGATCGAGGAGACGGTCAAGAAGGGGAAAGCGTCGCAGGCCACGGGCCCCGACCTCCCGTACACCTCGCGTGCGAAGAAAGTGCTCGAACTCGCCATGGGAGAGGCACGGGAGCTCAATCACAGCTACGTCGGCACCGAGCATCTTCTGCTCGGCCTGCTGCGTGAAGAGAAGGGAATCGCCGCGCAGGTGCTGACCGACGCCGGCGTCAACCTCGACGCCGCGCGCGCTGAGACCTTGCGGCTGCTGGGCACGGAAATGCCGCAGACGGGCACGGCGACCGCAGGCGGTGCGCCGCCGCCGGCGCAAACGCCCTCCACCAAGGGCGAAAAGAAATCCAAGACGCCGGCGCTCGACCATTTCTGCCGCGACCTCACCCAGCTGGCCGCGGAGGCGCAGCTCGACCCGACCATCGGCCGCGCGAAGGAGATCGAGCGCGTGATGGAAGTGCTGACGCGCCGCAAGAAGAACAATCCCGTGCTGATCGGTGAGCCGGGCGTGGGCAAGACGGCGATCGTCGAGGGCCTCGCGCAGTTGATCGCGAACGGCACGTGCCCGGACTCGCTGCGCGACAACCGTGTGCTCTCGCTTGACATGGCCGCGGTGATCGCGGGAACGAAGTATCGCGGTCAGTTCGAGGAACGCCTCAAGGCCGTGATGAACGAGATCGCGCAGAACAAGAACATCATCCTGTTCATTGACGAGCTGCACACACTGGTGGGGGCCGGCGCGGCCGAGGGTGCAATAGACGCCAGCAACATGCTGAAGCCGGCGCTCGCGCGTGGTGAGCTGCAGTGCGTCGGCGCGTCCACGCTCAACGAGTATCGCAAGTACATCGAGAAGGACGGCGCCCTCGAGCGGCGCTTCCAGACGGTCGTTGTGGAGCCGCCTTCGGTGGACGAGACCGTGGAGATCCTCAAGGGGCTGCGCAAGCGCTACGAGGATCACCACCGCGTGACGATCCCCGACGACACGCTCGTGCTCGCGGCCAAGCTTTCCGAGCGCTACATCACCGATCGGTTCCTGCCGGATAAAGCGATCGACGTGATTGATGAGGCGGGAGCCCGCGCGAGACTAGCAGCCCAGGTGCCGCCGCCGGAAGTCGCCGAGCTCAAGACGAAGCTCGAGGGCGTGAACGCCGAGAAGGATGCCGCCGTGCGCGACCAGAACTTTGAGCGCGCCGCCGCACTCCGCGACACCGAGCGCGAGCTGCAGGGTGACATCCGCGCGCGCCAGGAAGAGTGGGAGCAGCGCCGCCAGTCGTTCCGCCCAGTGCTCGGCGAAGAGGAAATCGCATTCATCGTGAGCCGCTGGACTGGGATCCCGGTGACCCGGCTTCAGGAGGCCGAGACGGCTCGCCTGTTGCGGATGGAAGAGGAGATGCACGAGCAGGTCGTCGCGCAGGACGAGGCGATCAAGGCGATCGCCCGCTCTATACGGCGGAGTCGTGCGGGACTTAAAGATCCCAAGCGTCCCATCGGCTCGTTCATATTCTGCGGCCCGACGGGCGTGGGCAAGACGGAACTCGCGCGTGCGCTGGCGAAGTTCCTTTTTGCCGATGCGTCCGCGCTCATTCGCGTGGACATGAGCGAGTACATGGAAAAGTTCTCGGTGTCGCGCCTGATCGGCGCGCCGCCGGGGTACGTCGGATACGAGGATTCCGGAACGCTCACGAAGGCCGTGCGCCGCAAGCCGTACAGCGTGGTGCTGCTCGACGAAATCGAGAAGGCTCATCCGGATGTGTTCAACATCCTGCTGCAGGTGCTCGATGAAGGACACCTGACCGACAACTACGGCCGGGTGATCGACTTCAAGAACACCGTCGTCATCATGACGTCGAACGTCGGCGCCAAAGACATCACCCGAAATCGCACGCTGGGCTTCGGCAACGCAGACACGCGCGCGTCGTTCGACAAGATGTCGGAGAAGGTGAAGGAAGAACTCAACCACACGTTCAACCCGGAGTTCCTCAACCGGCTCGACGACGTGATCGTGTTCCACCCGCTGTCGAAGGAACACATCTCGCTTATCGTGTCCATTCTGCTCCGGGACGTGCAGAAGCGTCTTGGCGAGGAGGAACTGAAGCTCAAGCTTTCGGAGCAGGCCACGGATTTCCTCGTGAAGAACGGGTTCGACGAGAACTATGGGGCACGGCCGCTCAAGCGAGCGATCCAGAAATGGATCGAGGATCCGCTCTCCGAAAAGATCCTGCTCGCTGAGTTCTCGAAGGGCGACGAGATTGATGTCGACGTCGCTCCTGATGGGGAGAAATTGGAGTTCCGCGTGCTGGCGAGCTCCCCCAAGGCCTGATCGCCAAAAGCGCCGGAACTTGCGGGGCCGAAAGGGGTTACAGACCCCTTCGGCCCTTCCTCACGTTATATTATGGTGCTATGCGAAAACTCTCCGTCGCCGCGCTCGCCTTTCTGTGCGTGTGCCCGTCTCTGCGCGCCCAGGAAGGGGGTGCCGAGCGGAGTTGTGCGACGCCGGATTCCATCGCGATCATGGGGAATAAGCGCGTCGCGAGCACGACGATCCTGCTCGACGCGGGGTTGACGCCGGGGACGCCGCTCAACGCGCCGATGGTGCAGCGCGCGATCAAGAACGTGTTCGCCGGCGGCCAGTTCGATGCGGTGAACATCGAATGTGTCCTGTCCAAGACGACGCCGGTCAAGGCGACCATCCTCATCCGCGTGGTCGAGCGGCCGCTCCTCGAGGCGACGGACGTCGTCGGGACATCCGCCATTTCGGCTTCTACGGTGAAGGAGAAAGTCGACCTCGTGTTCGGCCGGCCGATCGACCCGTCGGCGGTCGCCCTCGTGATCCAGCACATCGACTCGATCTATCAGGCCAGCGGCTACTACCTGGCGCGGATCGCCGCGGAAACCACCTACAGTGACAGCGCGCACGCGTCGATCATTTTTCACATCGACGAGGGGAGCCGGCTGGCCGTGTCCGGCGTCCGCGTATCTGGAAACAAGTTTGTTCCCACAACGGACATCGTGGGCACCATGAAGGTGAAGCCGGAGGGATTCTTTTTCTGGCAAAAGGGTGAGTTCGACCAGGAGAATTACTCGAAGGACCTCGGCGAGTTGATTCCGCAGATGTACGCGTCGCGCGGCTACGTCGATTTCCAGATCCAGAAGGACACGCTGATCGTCGATCGAACGCGCGGGAAAGGCCTCATCGATCTCAGCGTTTCCGAGGGCCCGCAATATAAAGTGGGCAGCTTCGAGGTCGTCGGGAACAGGCGGTTCACCGCGCAGGACATCGCGCGGATGTACCCGTTCACCGACCAGAGCCCCTCGCTCACCGAGCGGCTTTCGGCGCTCATAAAGGGGAAGCAGACGCCGAAGGACGTGTTCAATGCCACCAAGTGGGACGACGCGACGCGCCAGATCAAGGACGCGTACGCGAACCAAGGCTACATCTACTCGCAGGTGCGGCCGGTTGTCGACAAGGTGCAGACCGATTCCGGCCCGCGTGCGAACCTTCGCTGGGAAGTGCAGGAGGGAACGCCGGCGATCATCAATCGCATCGAGATCATCGGAAACGACTACACGACCGAGACCTGCATTCGGGACCAGCTCTCGATCATCCCCGGCGACGTGTTCAGTCAGGATCGCCTGATCAACAGCTACCGGAGCATCGAGAACCTCGGCTTTTTCGAATCGCCGCTTCCGCTCCCCGAGACGCGGCAGGCCGACGATCAGGGCGACGTCGACATCATTTTCAAGGTCAAGGAAAAGCGCACCGGCAACGTGAACTTCGGCGCCTCGCTGGGGCAGGGCACGGGCCTCGGCGGGTTCATCGGCCTCGACCAGCCGAACATGTTCGGCAAGTGCAAGAGGGGCTCGATCAACTGGCAGTATGGTGAGTTCATCAACGACCTTCAGCTCTCGTACACCGACCCGTCGCTCTTCCAGACGCGGACGTCGATGACCGACAACCTGTACCGCTCGGAGTCGCAGTACACGATTGCGAACCTCGGACAGTCGACGCGCACAGGCGGTTCGCTTCTGTTCACATTTCCGTTCTTCGGCGCGCACTACACGCGCCTTGGCTTGTCGTATGGCGTCGAGGCGGTTCGGTACGGCGGCACCGGCCTCCTCAGTGAAGTCACGACCAACGATTGCGCCGGATGCTTGCGGTCGACCGTCGGCGTCAGCCTGACGCGGGACACGCGCATCGAAATGCCCTTTCCCACCGACGGCTCGCTGCAGACGGTCACGGCGCAGTTCAACGGCGGACCGCTCGGGGGCACGGCGTCATTCCAGCAATACCGCACGGAGTTCAAAACATACGCGACGCTCGCGAAGCTCGGCGGCGACAAATCCGGCCCGAACGGCATGAAGATCGTCGTCGGCCTGACCGAGCGCGGCGGCATGGTGATGGGGAGCACGGGGCCGTTCTTCTCGACACAGGAATTCGCGCTTGGAGGCGTGCAGTACGGCGAGCCGCTCCGCGGTTACCCCGAGTTTTCGATCACGCCGTTCGGCTACAACCCGAATACGAGCGAATCGAATGCGGTGCTCCAGTCCTTCGGCAACGTGTTCTTCACGTCGACCGCGGAACTGGGCCTCCGCATCAGCTCGCAGTTTTACGTGAACCTGTTCTACGACGCCGGCAACCTGTGGGCGCATCCGCGGGACTTCGACCCGACGCGGCTGTTCCGCGGTGCAGGCATCGGTGTGGGCACCGTCACGCCGCTTGGTCCACTCGGTCTCGATTGGGCGTACGGGTTCGACCGCACCGATGCGCTCGGCAATCCTGATCCGAAGTTCATGATTCATTTCCGTCTTGGCCAGATTTTCTACTAACACCCTGGAGTTCTTATGTCCACGATCCTTCGCGCGCTCGTCGGCGCGGCAACAGTCCTCGCTGCCGGCGCTGCCGCCCCGCTATCGGCACAATCCGCGGCACCGCAGCGCTTCGGGTACGTCGATACCCGCATGATCCTCGACGCGGCGCCCGGGCGCGCCGAAGCCGAAGCCCAGCTGCAGAAGGAAGCGGCCGTGTGGGACGCGGAGGTCAAGAAAATGCAGGACGCCAACGTCGCGCTGATTTCGGACTTCCAGAAAAAATCTGGGACGATGACGCAGGCCGAGCGCGACAAGCAGACCAAGTTCATTCAGGACAAGCAGGCCGAGTGGCAGAAGCGCAACGACTCGATCCAGGCCGTGGCTGACCGGCGGAAGACCGAAGTGCTCCAGCCGATCCTCGACCAGATCAAGCTTGCGCTCGAGGACGTGCGGCAGGCAGCGGGTGTGGACGCGATCTTCGACATCGGGCAGAATGCCACAATCGTCGCCGTCAACAAGAACCTGAACCTCGACGACCGCGTCATCGCGCGGCTCCGCGTCCTCGGACCGCCGTCCGTTCCGACGAAGGCCGAGGTGCAGAAGGCAGCGCCCAAGGCGCCCGCGAAACCGTCCGGTGTGCCGATTGCAGCGCCCTCCGGCATCGGCCGCCCGCCGAGGGTCGATACGAGTGCCACCAAGAAGCCGGGTTCGACGGCGCCGGGCGAGTAGCCACAGGCCGGCGACCCGTCGACTGCGCGGACCCCCACCGCAATGACCGACGCAGCGCCTTTTTCCATGACCGCCGCGGAAGTTGCCGCCGCGGTCGGAGGGACGCTCACCGGATCGCGCGATGCCGTGGTGGACGGCATCGCGCCGCTCGATCGCGCGTCCGCGCGCGAGCTCAGCTTTCTCGCGACAGCGAAGTACGCGCCGCTCTTCGAGCGCTCGCTCGCGGGCGTGGTGCTGGTGACGGCGGAGCTTGCATCGGTGAGCGGCACGTGCGCGGCGCGGATTGTCGTCGCCAAGCCGCACGACGCGCTGCTCTCGCTCATTCCCCGTTTTTACAATCCTCCGCCGCGCGAGGCGGGTGTGCACCCGACGGCTGTCGTGTCTCCGGAGGCGCGCATCGGTGCGGGCGCGACGGTCGAGGCGTACGCCGTGATTCGCGCGGGCGCAGAAATCGGCGACCGCGCGTGGATCGGATCGCACAGCGTGATTGGAGAGGGCGTAGTCATCGGCACAGATGTCCGCTTGCTGCCGCACGTGACGCTCTACCCCGGCACACGGCTGGGTGACCGCGTGATCGTGCACAGCGGCGCGCGTCTCGGGAGCGATGGCTTTGGGTACGTGTTCCGCAAAGGGACACATGAGAAGATCCCGCATGCGGGCCGCTGCCTGATTGGGAACGACGTGGAGATCGGCGCGAACTCCGCGATCGACCGCGGCAGCATCGACGACACGGTTGTCGGCGATGGAACCAAGATCGACAATCTCGTGCACATCGGTCACAACGTGCGCATCGGGCGGCTCTGTCTGCTGATGGCGCAGGTCGGCGTGGCTGGGAGCAGCCGCGTCGATGACGGCGCGATCCTCGCAGGGCAGGTCGGGATCGCGGGCCATCTTACCGTTGGCGCCGGTGCGCGCCTGGCCGCTCAGGCCGGCGTGATCAGCGACGTTCCGGCCGGCGAGACGTGGGGTGGATACCCCGCGCGGCCGCATCGCGAATCGCTCAAGGCAAGCGCCGCGCTGTTCAAGCTGAGCGACATGATGAAGCGCCTCGAACGCCTCCTCGCGCGGGAAGAAAAGTGAGCGCGCGCCGAACCATTCGCGCGCGTGCTGAGCTGTCCGGCGTCGGGCTCCATCTGGGGCGAGACTGCGCGCTGGCGTTCGTTCCTGCGGCTCCTGGCGCTGGCATTGTCTTTCGTCGCATGGATCTCGCAGGGCGCCCCGAGACGCCCGCGCTGGTCGAGAGCGCGCGCCAGTCCGAGCGCCGCACGCAGCTCGGCGACGGCGACGGCGCACTGCACACGGTCGAGCACGTGCTCGCGGCGGTCTCTGGTGCGGGCATCGACGACGTCGTGATCGAAATGGACGCCGCCGAACCGCCGATCCTCGACGGGAGCGCGCGTCCGTTTCTCGACGCGCTGCTTGGGGCGGGGCTCGTGGAGCACGGAGGCGCTTCCGCCGATCTGCGGCTCGGCGAGTGCGTGCGGGTGGTGGACGGCGAATCCGTCTACATCGCGCACCCGTCACCAGTGCTCGACATCGAGGTGAGCATCGACTTTCCGCACCCGATCGTGGGCGTGCAGAAGGGGAGGTGGGTGGTGGACGAGGCAACCTTCGCGGCGGAGCTCGCGGGGGCGCGCACGTTCGGGTTCGTGAGCGAAGTCGAGGCGCTCCGGGCCAAGGGGCTCATTCAGGGCGCCTCGGCGGAGAACACGCTGGCGCTGGACGACCGGGGCGTGGTGGGGAACGCGCTGCGGTGGCCGGACGAGTTCGTGCGGCATAAGGCGCTGGACATGGTCGGCGATCTCGCGCTGGCGGGACGGAGGGTCAAGGCGCGAATTTCAGCAGTCAAACCCAGTCATCGTGGAACCGTGACGTTCGTGCGCGAGCTGCTCGCCCACAGTCACTCGGAGGGAAGCGTGATCGGCATCGAAGAAATCATGCGCGTGCTGCCGCACCGGTATCCGTTCCTGCTCGTCGACCGGATCCTCGAGTTCGAGGAGAAGAAGCGGGTCGTCGGCATCAAGAACGTCACGATCAATGAGCCGTTCTTTCAGGGGCATTTCCCGGGGCACCCGGTGATGCCGGGCGTGTTGATCATCGAAGCAATGGCGCAGGTCGGCGGCGTGCTGCTGATGGGCGCGATCGACGATCCTGAGAGCCGCGTGGTCTACATCATGTCACTGGACAACGTGAAGTTCCGGCGCCCGGTCCGCCCAGGCGACCAGCTGCGCAGCGAGGTGACGATGGTGCAGGTGCGTGGCCAGGTGTGCCGCGTGCGCTGCGTGGCGACCGTCGACGGCGAAGTCGCCTGCGAAGCCGACGTGGCGGCGATGGTGCGCACCAAATGAGCGCCCGCATCCACCCTACCGCGATCATCGACAAGAAGGCCGAGATCGCGAAGGACGCCGAGGTCGGGCCGTTCGCGATCGTCGGGCCGGGCTGCGTCGTCGGCGAAGGCAGCGTCATCGAGGCGCGCGCGACGCTGCAGGAGAACGTTCGCATCGGCAAGAAGGTGACGGTCGGGATCGGCAGCATCCTCGGCGGCAAGCCACAGGATCTCAAGTTCCGCGGCGAAGTGACGCACGTCGAAGTCGGCGACAACACGACGATTCGCGAGTACGTCACGATCAACCGCGGAACATCGTATTCGTTCAAGACGACCGTCGGGGCCAACTGCTTCCTGATGTCATATTCCCACCTGGCGCACGATTGCCACGTGGGCGACAGCGTGATCATGTCGAATGCCACTCAGCTTGCGGGCCACGTGACAGTCGAGGACTTCGTGATCATCTCCGGTGTGTGCGCGGTGCATCAGTTCGTGAAGATCGGACGGCACTCGTTCGTCGGCGGGATGTCGCGCGTGCAGAAGGACGTGCCACCGTTCGTAAAGGCCGTCGGCAGCCCGATCAAGCTGTACGGACTCAATACGATCGGCCTGCAGCGGCGCGGCTTCAGCGAGGAGGTTATCGCGGAGTTGAAGCGCGCCTATCGGCTGTTCTTCCGCTCGGAACTGAACGTCAGTCAGGCGCTCGAGCGGGCGGCGGTGGAGCTCAAGCCATACGACGAGGTGAAGATGCTGGTCGCGTTCGTCGAGGCGAGCGGCCGTGGCGTGACCGTATGACGAAGCCGCTTCGTGTCGGCGTCGCGGGCACCGGAAGCCTCGGGTATCATCACGCGCGCCTGCTGCGCGGCGTCGACGGTGTGACGTTCGCGGGGATCTACGAGACGAACGCCGAACGCGCGGCCACGGTGGCGGCGGAGCTCGGCGTGACCGCGCACGCGACCCTCGAGGCACTCCTGGCGAATGTGGACGCGCTCTCGATCGTCACGCCGACGAAATTCCATCACGCGGTGGCCAAGGCGGCGCTCGCGGCGGGGAAACACCTGCTGATCGAAAAGCCGATCACGGCGACGATCGACGAGGCCGACGAGCTGATCGCGCTCGCGAAGCAAAAGGGCGTGATGGTGCAGATCGGTCACATCGAGCGGTTCAACCGCGCGATCCGCGCGGCGCTGCCGCACGTGGCCGATCCGCTGTTCATCGACAGCGACCGGCTTGCGCCGTTCAACCCGCGCGGGTCCGACGTGGCGGTGGTGCTGGACCTCATGATCCACGACATCGACCTGGTTCGCACCCTCGTCGGCGGGCCGGTCGCAGGCCTGAGTGCGGTGGGTATCCCCGTGCTCACCCCGTTCGTGGACATCGCGAACGCGCGGCTGGAGTTCGCGTCGGGTGCCGTGGCGAACATCACGGCGAGTCGGGTGTCGCGCGACCGCACGCGGAAGCTGCGCATCTTCCAGAAGAGCGGCTATCTATCGCTCGATCTGGCTGCCGGCCGCGGCGAGTACTACCGGTTGCGCACCGACGTCGACTTCGCGGAGCTGGCCAAGAGCGCGAC
>JBOHTH010000419.1:0-13030 GCA_050733535.1 Gemmatimonadaceae bacterium
GCCTGGTCGAGAAGGTGCAGCTCGTCGTCCATGAACATCGTGTCGTCTCCGTCCGCACACCCGTGGTGAACAGCCGCGCTCGCGCGTTGCGGCGCGCGTTCAAATAGAGCGCGGATGGAGTATGGGCGCCACTGCCGAGCGGACCTACGGCTTTCGACTTCCCGTCCAGAACGCTATCACACCGCACGCGGTATCATCGGCCTGCAAGCCGATCGGCATGTTTGCGCCGCGATTGTAAACCTCGACCCCCATGACTGCGTTCGCGTCGAGGACCCGATCAAGGTAGACCGGCGGCCGTTCCTGATGCCCGTCGATCAGCACCGCCATCGGGCACATCTCCATGACGTTCGCCGACGTCGTCGCATACGCAACCAGGTTGTCCTCCATGCCCGCGCCTTTGAGCGCGAGCTTTTGTATCTGCACGCCGTTCAGTCCGCGCAGCATGCTCGTGATCTTGCCGGGGTGCCGGAACTCGAGCTCTTCAGGCCCGATGAACACGGCGCTGAGCACTCCTTTCTGGCGCTGCATCCACCGGTCGTAGAACCCGGTGAGCTGAAGCGGCGTCTTGATCTCCGGCGATCCGTTCACGGTGACGCGCGCGAGCATCTGTGCGATCTGCGGAAGAGTGACCGTCACCGTCGCGACGGCGGGGAAATCCACCTTCCCGAACCACGGGGCGAAGCCGATGCGCGATACCCGCAGCGTGAACTGCTCGCGCTTGCCGACTCCGAGATTGATTTCACCGTTCTCGTTGGTGATTCGCGTCGTCGCGCCTTCGAGCACGACGTTTGCATACATGATCGGCTCCCCGTTCTCCGCGACCACTCGCACGATTCGCCCCGGCGCGACGTTGGGTCCGGAGTCGATCTGCATGGTCCCCATTTGTGTTGCCGCGGACATGAGCTTCAGCCCGATGCCGACGGTCGTATCGGGGGGCAGGCGAAGCTGAAACTCGATCGGCACGAATCCCGTGCGTTCTGCGCGAATCGTCATTGGACCTGAAGGGAGCTCGCTGATCCGGAAGAATCCCTTCTTGTCGGAGAGCGTCGCGAACAGTGGGTCTTCCGTGTAGATGACCGCCGATCGCACCGGACGGCCGGCTGAGTCAACGACCTGGCCTTGCAGATACGAAGGATCGCGCAATGGTGCTGCTTCACGTGTTTCGACGGGCGGCAACGTTGTGGGCGGCACGTTGCTAATCGCCGCCGATAGCGGCACCTCCACCACCGGACGCGATTCCGTCACGGTGTCGGCCTGGTGGCGCATCCAGATCACGAAGACCTCAGGGGGACATTGGTGCGACGTCAAGTTGTTCGCCACGTCAGTGCCGGCACTGTTGTCGCCGTGCGCCCAACCAGGTTTCTGCGGCGCATACTCGCCCTTCACGCTTGGGCCTGCGGATCTCCCAATAGACGCCACTTCCGGGCGCGCGGGATAGTACTCGATGGTCTCCACGCGATCAGCGGAGAATTCCGAGAGCTTTCTCTCCTGGCACTCCATCCCGTTGAGCAGAACGCGGAAGGTCTGGAATGTGCAACTGCGCTGCGAGAAGGGCACGCGCTGCGTCCCGCTTGGCGTCAGGGGAATCGCCTCGCATAGGTTGACGTCCCCCTGCTGTGCCAGTTCCTCACGCGAAATTATGCCAGCCGCCGGGCTCTTCCAGCGGGCACGCTGCGCGAGTTCCTCGTAGGCCATTTCGTCCGACCCGTACCCGCTCCGTTCCTTGACGACCACCGCCGAGAGCGACTGCGCGAGCCGCGGCATTCGAATCGTGTCGGCGCGCTCGGCGAGGACGCGGAAGGAATTGACGTACGCAGAGTACCCCATCTTCCGAATCCGCAGCATCAGCGTGCCGCGATCAAGTCTTGATACGGTAAACCGGCCCAGTGAGTCGGTCCTGAGCTGGTCGTCGACTCCCATCGCGGCGACTTCTGCGCCCACGACCGGGATGTTGTTCTGGTCGAGCACCACAGCCGAGTAGCGAAGCCCGGTCGACTTTTCCTGAATGCGAATTGCGGCGAGCTGCGCGGCGTTCGCGGTGAGCCAGACCGTCACCGTCGCGGTGGAATCGCGCACGCCGACGCGCAATGTGCCGGGCTCGTAGCCGATGCGGCGCACCGAGATCGTGTACACGCCGCCGGGAATGTTGAGGATCGCGAATCGGCCGTCGTCGAGCGTGATCGCGCTGCGGGAGCCAGGCACGAGCGCAACTTGGGCATTTTCGACTGGATGACCGCTTTGGTCCACCACGGTGCCGTGAATGGCACCGACGGTCTGTGCTCTGGCGTGCGTCGCGGTCGCCAGCAGGGCGCTGGCCGCAAGCAGTAGGCGGATCCGCTGAAGGAGTATCATGACCGTACGGCACGTGGCCAGGTTTCAACCCCTAATTAGGCTCGAATCACCTGCGGAGCGCGGCGAGCGTTTTGTCCTCCCACGAGTAGTCGGGCTTCGGGCGCTCCTGCTGCCGGTACCAGCGATACGCCTCGCGAAAACCATCTTCTAACGGAGTGAGCTCGAGGCCAAGCTCCGATCGTACGCGGTCAGGCCGAACCGTGAGCGAATGCAGGTCGAGATAGGCGCCGAAGTAATACGGCGGGCTTGAGAGACCGCCGCCGAGTTCGAGCAAACGTTCGCGCGGCGCGAACACGAGATTCGCGGTCGTCCCGGCGATTCGCGCGAGCAGGCGCACGAAGTCGGCGTGTGTGATCGGCGGATAGTTCGCGACGTTGTATGCGTGGCCGACGGCCACATCGCGATCGGCCGCGAGTATCGAGGCGCGGGCGACGTCTTTCGCATTCACCCACTGCATCGTCGTGCCGCCGTCCTCGGGAACCAGGATTGGACGGCCGGCGAGGAGCCGGTCCCAGAAAAACGATTCGCGGTCGAACGGATTGTGCTGGCCGTAGATGAACGCCGGCCGGATGGTCGACACAGGAAGGCCGCGTTCGCTGCAGAGCGCAAAGAGGGCGCGCTCGCTGTCCGCCTTTTTTGCGCCGTACCCGTTCTCGCTGTCTGACTGCACCAGCGCCGCGTCTTCGTCGCGCTCGAAAGCGCCAGAAGTGTACACTGCGATGCTCGACGTGAACACGTACCGGCGCAGGCCCTTCACGTTGGCCGTCGCGGCCGCGGTCACCTGCTCGGCGGACGTGCCGCGGCTCCAATCGAAGACGTTGTCATAGATGACGTCGAACTGCGCTCCGTCGAGTGCGCGGCGCACCGCGTCGATGTCGTTGCGATCGCACTTCATTTCGCTGACGCGTGCGCCGAACGGCGTCGTGTTGCCGCGATGCATGATCGTGACGTCGTTGCCGCGGTCGAGCAGCTGTTCGACGAGTGCGCGGCCGATGAACAGGGTGCCGCCGATGACCAGGACGCGAGCTGTCACGTGATGGCCGTCCCTCATCGACACGTCCGACGCTCGTCGAGGACCGCGTCGACGGCAGCGTTTGCAAGAGCGCCGCGCGGGCGCGGCAAGGTGCCCTCGAACCACGCGGGCGTTGGCTCGCGATCGGGCAAGGTGACGAGTCCGCGTTCGGCGAGTTCGGAATACGAGTCCAACACCCGTAACGCGCGCAGGGTGATCCACCGGCTCGGCCGACCCTCTCCCTCGTCCATCTCGACCGGCATCTTGCCGGAGTACTGCGTCTCGAGCGACCACCGCCCATCGTCGGCACGCTTCGACGCCACCAGCTCGATCGCCTCGACAGCGCGCACGTCTGGCGCCACGCCGGCACTGCGCAAATATTCGAGGCCGCGCAGAACATCGTAATGCCACCACGTCGGAAACGCGCAGCGCGTCCATGCCGCGCCGCCCTTGCGATCCCGCTCGATCAACTCGCCGGTCGACTTCCGCCGAAGCAGGTGGCGCTCGAGGAGGTACTCCTCCCCACGGAGACGGGCCTCGGTCACCATCGGGCTGCTTCCGACCGACCGTTCGTATTCGAGCAACGCTTCGAGCACGCAGATCGTGGTGTTGAACGATGATCGCGCCGAGCCGTTCGCGGCCTCGCAATTCCAGCCGCCGTCAGGCAGTTGTTCGGCGAGCAACCGGTCGACGATGCCGCCGACGTCCTGGCCGAAGTACGCGCCGACCGCCGCGACTTGCGCGTTGATGCACGGCTCGAGCTCGCCTTCAAAGAAGGCGTTACCGGCACATTCTCGCGGGCCACATCCCTGCCATGTCACCTGATCGCGGACCAAGCTCACCGCGCGACGCGCCTGATCGCTGGCGGGATCGAGACCCATATCGCGCAGCAGCATCAGCACGTGCATGGTGGAGTTCCACCCGCGATTCCATGCCGCGCCGCCCCACCGGCCGTCGGCCGCCTGGAGCGCGAGCAAGCGAGCGCCAGCGCCGTCGGTCGCGACCTTTGCACGTTCGACTGCGACTTCGTCCGCGGGCGCGGCGATCAGGTCCTGCATCACCTGCCAGCGGATCGAAGGGTCGGAGTCGAGCAGCCAGCGTATGACCGAGCTCTCTGGCCTCGGTGCGTTGCGTTTGGGTGGATTGGTCGCCATCTGCTGGTTCCTGCCTGCCTTGGTCAAGTGATTCTGTCGAGTGGGCTAGCACTCTCGGTACGATCCCGGGGGCAACGCATAAACGCCTCCCACTCGGACGTGCGCGCGCTGCCAAATCCGAACGCTGCAGGTGATTTCGCCCCGACGGATTCGGTCGCGCAGCGGTTTCATGAACACCATATCTGCAGCCTAACGCGATCGCGGCGTGCGGCTGGCTCCACGATCCAGAACAACTCCGATGAGGAACGCCGCGACGAACGCCGGCACACCTGTGATGACTGGCCAGGCGACGAGGGAGAGCATGATCAGATTCAGCGGGTGAGGTTCGCCAAAATGCTTGCGAACCGGACCGAGGGCGGCCAGCACGATCGCGCCGAGCGCGACCGCGAGAGCGACCCGGATGGCGACACTGCGGCGCCGTCCGGATCGACGACGCTCAACTATGAGATGGATTGCGAAGATGGCGAGACTGAGCAACCACGCAGCAAGCCGCCACGCTGTCACCGCAGACGGCGAGGATGCCGCGCCAGCGAGCGCCGCCGCCCCGATGCCGACGACCACATACGCAACACCCGCGAGGAGGAGTGAGCTCACGCCCCACCGTGGAACGAGTCCGCGATATGCCAGCCAGTCAGCGCCAAATGTGCGAGCGAGCCAAGGTTCTTCATAGGTCACAACGCGAACGTGGAAAGCGACGGCGACGCAGGTGGCGTAGATCCAAAGGGTGCGTGAGCCGAACCCGACCGCCCACGCACTCAAAATGATCAGGACCGCCACGTACATCGGATTTCGCACGATGCGGTAAAGTCCGACCGTGACAAGATGGGTCGGCGGCGCCCACGGCGCGAGCGTGCCGCGGCCGGCGACGTAAAAGTCCCGTACGCACGAAGCAAGCATTGCAATGCCGGCGATGGCGAGGGGAATCACGACCGGGTTGAAGCGCACTCCGCCCGGCGCGAGGAGCCATGGAGCGAGGAAAGCGACAACGGCCGGCAACACCAGAAAGGCTGCTACGGCACGCCAGAACAGATCAGGTGGTCGACGCACGCGATCTCCATGGGCTGGCCGCAAGAAGACGCTTCTCGCGTAGAAGTTGTTCAGGATCGTCCGCGCACTTGCCGAAGAGCATCGGAGGCTCGATCCGCGCCGAGTGGTACAGCAGTCTCAGCGTCGACAAGCAGAGCAAGGTCGTTGGCGTGCACTTGGTAGGGGATGCGCGCTGCGACGGGGAGCGGGTGGAATTCCCGGGCCGCGACGTACCATGCCGCGACGTCGAGTACCACAACGGGCACAGAGGCCTCCGCGTGCGTCGTCTGCCATAAGCGACCCGGCGCCTCGCGCAGCCGCCGATCGCGATCCATCTTGCGACTCATCGCCGCGATGAACGCGGCGCATTCATCTTTTGCGGCGAACGTCAGAAGGTAGTACGCCTCCGGCAGCCCGGTGCGAACCGCTGCGATCAGGTCAGCGAAAGTCGGGGCAATGACTCCAGCCATTCCCACGTCCGCCATGCTGGCGTCGTCTTCGATCTCCTTCACTGCGAGCGCGACATCTGGCGGAAACATCTCATTCCGGCGAAGATCGCTTAAAACGCGGAGGCTCCCGCGGATCGACAACTTCTCGTCACGCAAATCGCGCAAGGCCCACTGGCGTACAGCGATCACGACATCGCTCACGCTGCTCCGCGCAGCAAGCGGGCGCAGTGCTTCCCGCTGAGCAGTGAGTTCTTCCGGTGCGAGTACAACCTCGGTGAGCTCCGATGTGAAGCCGTCGCCGATCGCCAGTCGTTCCGTCGCCCACGCGCCC
This sequence comes from Gemmatimonadaceae bacterium, assembly GCA_050733535.1. Lineage (GTDB taxonomy): Bacteria > Gemmatimonadota > Gemmatimonadetes > Gemmatimonadales > Gemmatimonadaceae > Fen-1231. The sequence continues at coordinate 6,325 of JBOHTH010000419.1, forward strand.
ACCTCTGCCTCTTGAACGAGGCCGGTGAGGAGCGCGCCGCGCAGGAGAGCGGCTTCAAATGGAACGTCGCGAGCAACCATGGTGGATGCTGGTCACAAATGACAGAACGCGCAACCCCATCATGTCACTGCATTCCCGTCGGCGGTTGTCCCGCGACGCTCGATGTACTACATTGTATGACATGAAGACCTCTGCCCTGACAATTCGCCTGGACCCGGCACTCGAGCGGCAGCTGCGCCGCCTGGCGCGCACGACCGGCCGCAGTCGGAGCGATCTCGCGCGCGACGCGTTGCGGCGGCAGCTGGCGCTCGCTCAGTTCGACGACCTTCGCCGGCGAGCCATGCCGTACGCCGAAGCCCGGGGTTACCTCACCGACGAGGACGTCTTCCGCGACGTCTCGTGAGAGTTGCGCTGGACACCAATGTCCTGGTCAGCGCGATCGGCACGCGTGGCTTGTGCGCCGACGTGGTGCGCATTGTGCTCCGGGACCATGACTTGATCGCTGGCGAGCAGGTGCTGACTGAGCTGCGCCGCAACCTGACGAAAAAGTTGCGACTCGCGTCCGATGTGGCAGCTGAGTACGATGGGTTTCTGCGGCGCCAGGCGGCTGCAACTCCCGACGCCGAGCCGATCAGGCTCGCGAAGGTCGACCCCGCTGACGCTCAGGTGCTCGGCGACGCCGTCGCGGGCGACGCCGAGCTGCTGGTGACCGGCGATCGCGCGCTGCTGACGCTCGGGGCGAGAGCTCCGCTCGTCCTCCTCAATCCGCGACAGTTCTGGGAGCAAGTCCACCGCTAAGCAGGGACGTCATCGATGCACCGACGGGCGTCGACGGTTGCGTGCAAGCAGCTCTGCGACACCCAAGGCGAACAACGCAGCAAGGATCGCGAAACTCAGCAGGGCGCCATACGCGATGTCTCCGACCGCGACTACCAGGCCGATCCAGCACGAACTTGCGAGAGGAAGTCCAAGCGCGAGCACAAAGAATGTCCAGTGCATCCGGAAGCCCGGCCACCAGGCAACAGCAGCCAGGAGCAAGAGCGGCCACAGATAGGCGACCAAGGTCAGCCAAGAACTGAGCTCCTTCACGCTGAAGTCTTCGAGCGGGCGATGCGGAATCTTGGCAGCGACATATTTGCTGGAATCAGCACCCTGCGGGATAGTGCTCACCAACTCCCCGTTGGGAGCGCGATAGCCAGCACAGGTCGTGGCGGGCAATGCCAAGGTGAGGGCGAGCGCGACGGACAGCACAGTTCGCATTCGGAGTAACGACACGGCGATCCTCCTGAAGTGTGCCGAACGATCCGGGCTGCTTCGTCAGGCGACGGTTCGCTTCAGACCTCACCATCACGAAACCGCGCGGCCGTCAGCGCGGCGAGCCGATCGCCGTAGACCGCGTTCAGATCGGGCACCGGCACGGTGAGCTGCTCGTGAAACGACGTGATGAACACTGAGCCGACCGCATGGATTGCCTCGTGCCGATCCACCCCTTCGGCCTGCAGCCGCGTCATCGCCGCCACCACTGTGTCGACGCCCAGCGCGAGCTGATTCTCGACGATCACATGAATCACCGTGTGCAGCGCCTGTTTTGGCACGCGAATGCGAGCCCGCCGATGGAAGTCGTCAACCAACTCCATGCGCTCACCCTCATCGAGCGCCAGCCAGTCGGCGGCGACGGGACTCCGATCGGGGTCATACGAATCCATCGCTTCATGCGCGGCTGACGAGCTCACGGCCTCAGCATCGGCGAATGCGATTTTCCAGCGTTTGGCTGGATTGTCGAACCGTACCTTAGCTGGGTCAAACACAGTTGGGTCGAATGGGCCGCCGAGCCACTCGAGCGTTTCTTTGTATTCCTTATGGCGCGGATTCGCGACGATGGTGAGCAAGTTCTCGTAGCCGTGCGGTCCGCCACAGTCTTCGGGCGGACAGCGCCGCGCGCCTGCGACGCATCGCGGGTACTTCGTCTTGGCTGATCGAGGCGAAATCGATTCGAGGCGCACGTCGTGGACCCATCCGTCTCCGAAGTCGTAATCGTATTGGGCGCTGGCGCCGACGCGGGAGAAGTAATCGGCAATCGGGATCGTCCAGCCGGCAAGAACAACCGGGTCGTCCTGAAACGGATCGTCGTCGGGAATTCCTATCTCGCAAAGCTTGCCGCGAGCGTTGGCGACGCGGAACAGGTGGAGATGGTAGTCGACCCAGCCCATCGCGTCCTGAATCGCAACGTGCAGATCCCAGAACGTGTATTTCGCGGGAACTTCGATTCGGCGCCACACCGCGGGGCTGACATCCCGCAGAGTGATCTTGAAGCAACACACGTCTCGTTTGGTGTTCACGATGGCCCTCGCTCGCTGGCTAATTCGGCTAACCGCCCACGACTACAAACTCTCCCGGCTTGACGGATCGAAGCGCCTCGCGCGCCGCATCGTCAGCAGCAGGCGCAGTTTATGAAGCGCTCGCGCCGATCTCTTCAAGGCTGACGAGCGGCAGCGCTGCGACCCGGGCTGCATGCTCGATAGTCATGCTCACGAGATTGCCGTCCTTGTCGAGGTCGACATAGACATTCTCGGAGATCTCTCTGGTCTCGTCGACCGGGTGCGACGCAAATTCCAGCAGCGCCGTGTCAGTGTCTTTGAAATACTTGACGTTCATGGCTGAAATCCCCGGTCAAAAAATGCGTTGTGAATCGTTTCACCTTCAAGTTACTCTCTTGGCAGTCAAGCCGTAGATCACTCGTCGAACCGCCCCCGCACGGAGCGTGCGAGGCCGTCGCGTATGCTGGTCATGCAGTGAGCGCCTCGATGTAAGGCCGCATCACGCGCTGCACCCGGCAGATAGCCGCGTAGCGATCCAGCTCATCCATCGTGAAGCGCCGCGCGCGCCAGCCTGCGCGCAGTGCTTCCAGCGCTACGTCGAGGCCGATCTTGTTGCGGTACTTGAAGCAATCGGCCACGGTCTTCGCGAGAGCATAGACCTTAACGGGCCTGCCTTCCAGCCGGTGGTTCTCGATGCCGGCGCTCAGCGACTTGCCGGTGAATCTCACGATCCGGAGAGGGGGATAACGCAACCTGGGGCGCCACGCCCGGCGGTCGAGAGCGATCCACACTTCGGACGGCAGTTGGGTGCCAACATCGTGATACTGCAGCGCAGAGAGAAGGCAGATCACGCCGTGGGGCACGGCCGTTGCCACTATGGCTAGCCCGTGATTTTCCGTAATCGGCTCCCCCGGCAGCCGGTACACACCGCGCGCGACGCGCTCGAGCCGGCCTTGCGCCACGAGCCGGGTCAGCGTCTGGCGATGGATCCCCTTGTTCGCGAGTTCGCTCGGAGTCACACCTTGTGCGCGACGTGCAAGCTCGAGGGTTCGTTCCTGGTCCGTGGCCGATGGCATGTGGCAAATACTAGACAGTTATTCATATATGTCAATGATTTGACACACCAGGGCCTAACGGCTGCTCCCAGTCAATCCCTCAGGGTAAGGACTATCGCTGCGCCTCCGCATGCGTGAGTTGCCGATAGAAGGTCAGTGCGTTGTGATCTACATCGTAGAGAGCAAACTCGCGCGTTCCCCAGGGAGTGTCGCGAAGAGCATTCGGGGTGCACTCGACACCGCGCTGCCGGTATTCGCGAAAGAGCGCATCTGGATCCGTTACCAGAAGCCGCAGGCGGATCGTGCCCATCTCGTGCTCGAATTGGAATTGCATGTGCAACTCAACCGCGTCGCGTCGGAAGCCGACGTAGTTCGGGGCGTCGGCGTTGTCCTTGAAGGCCAACTTGAACCCAAGTTGGCGCGTGTAGAACTCGATCGCCCGCGGGACGTCACGTGTGCCGAGAATCGGATGCGTCTGTTCGAACATGGCAAGTATTGGACAAGAGGCGGCCGCAAGCTCGCGCCCGGAGCGGTCGGAAACCTGACGGCCCCGTCAGGTGCGACCGCAGGTTAGCCATCACTCATCGTCGATTTAGGGAAACCTGTACATCGTGCGGGACACCCGGGCCATTGCGTGCCGCGATACCGCCCCAACAAAGTGCCAACGGCAACTGCCACGCGGAACATGAGTGCTTGAACCGGGCGCGGCATAATGAGGACAGATTGCGTCTTCCGATGGCGCAGCGCAATGTGGGCGATATAGAACAGTGGCGGCCGGTTCGGCGGACCCGCGTTTACGACATCGAAGACCGCCTGAAGGTAGCGATCGAAATCGACGGCGGGCTGCGCAAAGCCCTCGAACGCCAAGGGCTCATCTCCGGCATTCCACCATCGGTGGGGAACTCCACGTGGCAGCCGAACGACTTCCCCTGGACCGAAAGTCAGCAGCCGTCCGTGGACCTCGGCCGACAACGTGCCGGCTGTGACCAGTCCTTCCTCATCTTCCATGTGATGGATGTGCAGCGGCGGACCCTGCTGACGGGCGGGCATGGTGCCGCGAAGCCGGAAAACCGTTTCTCCGTTTTGCGTCTCCCGGAGAATCTCCAAGACCTCACCCGTGTGTCTATTCGTCAACCGCAAAGGGACCTGAGTCGTTGTCGTCGAGTTGTGGGCTCTACGGTATGCTGCCGCGCGATCTACCTAAGAGCACCCGGGAATCCGCCCGCCAACTTCACGACGAGCACTCCGATCAGCAACACTGCGAACCCGGTGACATAGCCGGTCGGGCGGGAGACTCCCCGCCGCCAAAGAGCATTCGCGAGAACTGGGGCGCACACGACGCAGGCGGCAAACGCCACCGTTCCGAGCCATTGTCTATTCATCGTGTACCTCGAAGTCCGTGGTCACGCTAACTATTGGGATTGAGCTGCGGCGCCACGAGGGCGCGCGCATCGCACTCAAACTGCCCTCGCCTGGCGGAGCGCGCAACACGCAGTTCCTGTACCGCCTGCCGAGCGCCATATTTTCGCCCATGCTTCGCCAGCTGAAGAAGATGGTGCCGCCGGATACGGACGAAGCACGCGTCGCCGGTTTAGAGTCGCGACGCCCGACGCTTTGGGCGTCTCTCGCGTTTGCGCTGGCGACCCTCACGCTCGCCTGGCCCGGCCTGACGGGGCGGATCCTCTTCAATCCGAGCAGCGACCAGTACACCAACGGATACGGATTCCGATACTTCGCCGAGGTGTGGCTTCGCAGCGGCAAGGGATTTCCGCAGTGGGAGCCATTCCTGCAAGGCGGAGTACCGTTCGTCGCCGGGATGCACGGCGACGTGTTCTATCCAACCTTCCTGCTGCGGATGCTGGTCGGCACGGCCGAAGGAATCACGTGGGAGTTTCCCATCCACATCTTCCTGGCCGGCCTGTTCACGTATCTCTTCCTCCGCGCGTGGCGACTGCCGTTCGTCGCGTCAGTGATCGGCGGGCTGGCCTACATGATGTCGGGGTCGCTCGCGGGGCTGGCGCTGCCGGGGCACGACGGAAAGCTCTTCGTTGCGGCGCTCTTTCCGCTTTGCCTCCACCTGCTGACGCGCGGCATTCGTGACGGCAAACGCTGGGCGTGGGGCGCCTTCGCGTTCGCGATTGGACTCGCGCTGCTCTCGCCGCATCCGCAACTCTTCCAATACCTGCTGCTCGCCGCGGGATCCTACGCGCTCTTCCTCGCGTTCGCGACGCACGAAGTCATCGGCAAACTTCCAACCGCCATTGCCGTCCGGCGACTCGGTTACGCGGCCGGCGGCGTCGCGCTCGGCATACTGATCGGCGCGATTCAATTCGTCCCGCTGCTCGCCTACAAGGCGTACTCGCCGCGGGCAGCCGGTCACGACTGGGCCACCGCTACGAGCTACTCGTTTCCCATCGAGGAGACGCTGAATGCGTACCTCCCGCAATTCTCCGGCATCCTCTCGAAATACTGGGGACAGAACGGCATCCACTTTCACAGTGACTACTTCGGCGTCGTCGTCCTCGTCCTGATGGGTGCGGCGTTCGGCGCAAGTCGCCAGAAGTCGTTCAAGTGGTTCTGGGCCATCTGTGGTCTCGTGACGCTCGTCTGGGCATACGGTGGCCACACGCCGTTCTATCACCTGATAATCCTCGTGCCGGGCACGAAATACTTCCGGGCGCCGAGCACCATCATCTACATCACGGCGTTCAGCGTCGCCGTCCTCGCGGCGATCGGAGTAGAACGCGTGCTGCGTGGCCAGGTTGCGCGGCGATATGCGATGGCGTGGACAATCGCGGCCGGCCTGTTCGCCGTGTTTGTGTCGATCGGCGGATATCGGATCCTCGTCGAGATCGCTGGCGCGCTGATCGGCCTCGACTATCCGGCGCAGATGCGCGACCAGGTCAGCAGCACCTTCGCCGCGCGCGCCGAACCCAACTTGGGCGATGCAGTGCTCGGCGCGTGGCGATCCTTCTTGTTCGCTGCCTTGGCAGCCGGAACCATCTGGGCCACGATCGTGCGCCGCCTCTCGCCAAAGGTCGCGACGATCGCTCTCGCCGCGCTCGTCGTCGTCGACCTCTGGAGCATTGAGCGACTCTACTGGCAATACATGCCGCCCGCGTCACAGACGTTCGCGAGCGACGCCGCGATCGACGCGATCAAAGCGGATGTTGCCAAGACTGGACCGGGACGTACGATCGTCCTCGGACGTGGCTCCGGGCTCGATGCCCTCGATCCCTTCTTCCGGAAGAAAGGGCTGATGGCCCACTTCGTTCGCACCGTCGAGGGAGAACAGGGCGACGAACTTGGCGCCTACCAGGAGATGGTGTCGCC
>JBOHTH010000420.1:0-6736 GCA_050733535.1 Gemmatimonadaceae bacterium
CACCGGATAGGAACGTCCACGCACCCAACGCGTCACCCCATCAGGGCGGAGGATGCGGAACACATTCTCCGAGGTCTCTCCACGAAGGGTTGCCTGTCGCGATGCGGCGAGCTTCGGCTGGTCGTCCGGGTGGACCGATGAGAACCAGACGTGCGCGTCGAGGGCCTGCGCCGGGGGCCGCCCCCAGATCGTGGCCCACGCCGGGCTCACGTAGAGTGGCGACTCCGTCACGACATCGGTCACGAAGAACGCTTCACTGATGTGCTCGGCGAGCTGACGTAACCGCTCTTCGCTGTCGCGCAGCGCCGCCTCGACACGCTTTCGCTCCGTGACGTCGTGGTAGTTGACCACCACCGCGTCGACGACCGGATCGTCCGTATGGTTGACCGCGACCACCTCCAGATCGCGCCACGACCCGTTCTTGTGCTGCACCCGCAGTTCACCGTGCGCAGCGCGCCCCGGCTCGGTGGCGACCTCCTGAAAGAGACGCTCGGCGACCGCGCGATCATCCGCGTGGATCAACTCGAGCACGTTGTGTCCCGTGCGCTCGCCCTGGGCATAACCGAGCGTGGGTTTCAGCGACTCGCTGCTGTAGGTAATCACGCCGCGCCCGTCGATCAGGGTGATGACATCGCTGCTGTACTCGACGAGACGACGGTAGCGCTGCTCGCTCGCCCGCATCGCCTGCTCGGCATGCCGCCGGTCGAGTCGTGCGCGCCGGAGCATGAGTGCTCGCTGGACGGCCGGGCCGAGGCGCGAGAGGTTGTGTTTGAGGATGAAGTCGTTCGCGCCGGCTTGCACGTACTGCGCGGCGATGGTTTCGTCGAGGCTGCCCGTCACGACAATCACGGGCGTATCGGGGTGTTCGGCTGACGCGACGCGGATCGCGTCGCCGGCATTGAGGCCCGGCAATGAATTGTCGACGAGGATGATGTCCGGAGCGAACTCGTGCAGGGCGCGCCGAAACGCGGGCTCCGACGCCGCCCGCAGCGTGGTGCACGCGACGCCCGCGCGCCGCAACTCGCGATCGATCAGTGCGGCGTCGTTGGCATCGTCCTCCACCATCAGGATGCGTGACTCTTTGGCCATTGCGGAGGGGCCCTTCCATACCCCTCAGCATTCAAGTCGATATGACCGGGCAGTGCAGGTGGGGATTTCCCCAGGGTGGCCATGAAAACTCACCGTGAGCATCCGTCCTACTGGGTACGCGGGCCACCAGGCCGCGTCAGAGATCCAGCGAGACGAGTCCCGCGCGAACGGCGTACCGGGTCAGGCTGGCGACGTCATGGATGTCCAAGGCCTTCATCAGTTCGCCGCGGTACGCCTCCGCCGTCTTCACCGCTATGCCCATGCTTTTGGCGATTCTCTTCGTCGAGTGCCCTTCAGCGACCAACTGCAGCACTTCGCGCAGGCGCGGCGTGAGGCGGTCGAGCGACGACTGCTCCAGGTCGACGCGCTCGAGACACGCCGCGAGCACGTGGGAGGCCACGGCGGAACTGAGGAACTTGTCGCCGCGCACGGCCGCGCGGATCGCAAGCTCCAGCTCCGCTGGATCGGCGGTTTTGACGAGGTAGCCAACGGCTCCGGCCCGCAACGCTTTCAGCACGGAGTCGCCGTCCGCGTTCATCGACAGGATGATGACGTGAGCGCGCGGAAAGGCGCGCGTCATGCGCGCCGCCGCATCGAGGCCGTTTAATTCCGGCATCATGACGTCCATGAGGACGACGTCCGGATGATGAATGCCCACCAGCCGGAGTGCCTCGCGACCGTTCGCCGCCTCGGCGACGAGGTCGATGTCGCCGATCGTTGTCAACAGCGAGCGAATGCCCGCGCGGAACAGCGTGTGATCGTCCGCGAGGAGGACGCGGATGCGCGCCATGGCGGTTATTCTCCGCCCTCGAGGTTCAGCACGGTCGCGCCCGGCCGCAGACGCACCCGGATCTGGGTTCCGCGCCCGGGCGCCGAGTCGACGTCGAGGCTGCCGTCCACAAGGTGCACGCGTTCCCGCATGCCGAGCAGTCCGAGACGGCCTCCGTGGGCCGATTGCATCATGGTCCTGGTCACGTCGAACCCGACGCCGTCATCCCGAACCACCAGCTCGATGCCGTGTTCGTTCTGTTTCAGCTCGATCCACACGTGCCGCGCGGCGGCGTGTCGCACGGTGTTGGTCAGAGACTCCTGAACGACGCGGAACAGAACGATGGCGCAATCGCCGGCGACGTGGTTCACGTCACCAACGACTTCGATGGGAATGTCCATGCGCTGTTGGTACTGATCGGCCAGCCATCGCAGCGTCGCATCCAGGCCGGCGGTCTCCAGCATGACGGGACGCAACTCGAGCGCCAGGTTTCGAACCTCCGTGCCGGCGCGCTGCAGGAGGACGATGCACTCCTCCAGTCGCGGCCGTGCATCCTCGCCGGCGAGGCCTTTGGCCGCGTGCACCTGGACCGAGATGGTCGCGAGCAACTGGCCGAACTCGTCGTGCAGTTCGCGCGACAGGTGGCGGCGCTCTTCCTCCTGCACGGCGAGGATGCGGCGAGAGAGGTGTTGCAGTCGCTGCGCGGCGTCGTGAAGTGCCGTTTGCACGCGGTCGAGGCGATCTCCAATCAAACGTGACAGCGACGATGCCATGACGACCGCGGCGATCACGGATGCGAGCGCATTCGTGATGGATCCGAGTGCGCTCGAAAAGTGGGGGAAGACGCGTATCGTCAGGATGTCGGTGCCCAGCACGACCAGGATCGTAAACGGCGTGAGCCAGCGCAGCATCACCGCACGTACAGACGTTCCAGCGAACGCGCTGAACGGCCACGTCGTGGGCCCGGCAAGCAAGACAACGTCGAGGCCGAAGAGCGCCGCGTATGATCCAACGAGCCAGGACGCTCTCCAGCCGACCGAACCGGCGACCGCACCACCGTACAATATTGAGAGAACGTTCAGCAGCCCGAATGTTACGATGAGCAATGCGAGGGCCCCGAGAACCGGTTTTGCACGCCGGGTCAAGAGGAGGAGGAGTGCGACCGAAAGGATGGCCAGCAGGACAGGGGCCGCGGGATTCAGGAAACCCGGATCGTGCGGCTGAACGCGGGCACCGCGCAGAAAGAGCTCGAACTCTTTGATATCGAACGAAGGCTGCGCGAACCGGGCGATTGTCGACGGCACTGCTGCAACAAGCACGCCGATCGCGATCGTGGTCGAGGCGATCTTCGCGGCGGGTTGAGACTCGCTGAACGCAGCGCAAAGGAGGGCGACGGCAAGCAGCACCGCAGCCACGCGCACCCACGGCACCGCCGGCAATCCCGCGAGGCCTGGCGTCGCTTCGTCATTCATCCGCGTGACAAGAAGCGTGACACCCAGCGCCACGACGGCAACGCCAAACGCGACCGAAACTCGAGTGGCGGTCCGTTCGGACACGGGCATGCGAGCGGCCTCCTGAGCGGATAGGGGAAGCTGGCGCTGAGAGCCTGGTTGCGTAAGTCCGCGGCCTACTCCGCAACCGCCTCCGATCACCGATACTTCGTCGTTGCACGATCGAACCAGCCACGCGACGAAAAATCCATTGTAGCCGTCGCGGGTTGTCGAGAGATTCGGTCTTATCACTCTCTCTCCGCGAGTCGACTGCCATGATGCGCATTCCGCCAAGCGTGCTCCGGCGCGCCGCTCTTCTCGTCGCCGGCGCCTTCCTTCTCTCGTGCCGCGAAACACCGACGGCACCGCAGGCGAGTTCGATCTCGCGCGATCTCGTCGCTCAGGATTTGCCGGCGGCGCCGCCGGTCGTGATCAGCCAGATCTACGGCGGCGGCGGAAACTCCGGCGCGATGCTCAAGAACGACTTCATCGAGCTGTTCAACCCGGGCTCGACGCCCGTGAGCCTCACGGGCTGGAGCGTGCAGTACGCGTCGGCTGCGGGAGCGAGCTGGCAGGTGACCGCGCTCTCCGGCACGATTGCGGCGGGGAGCTACTATCTCGTGCAGGAGAGCGCCGGCGCGGGCGGCACGACGAGTCTCCCGACCCCTGATGCGTCGGGTTCGATCGCGATGTCGGCTACGACGGGCAAGGTGCTGCTTGCGCAAACTGCGACGGCGTTCGCCGATGCCTGCCCGGCGAGCGGTACCTATACCGACCTCGTGAGCTACGGCACGGGCACCAACTGCGGCACGACCACCGCCGCGCTGAGCAACACCACCGCGGCACTGCGCAACAACGAAGGGTGCACGTACACCGGGAGTCCGGCTGCGGACTTTACGGTCGCAGCGCCCGCGCCGCGCAACAGCAGCTCGGGCACGCACGACTGTGCGGTCGCGAGCGGACCGCCGGCAACGGCGACCATCGCGCCTGACTCGACGGGTGTCACAATGGGCTCCACCGTCGCGTTCACGGCATCCGCCAAGGACGCCGACGGCAATGCCGCCACGACGACGTTCACCTGGACGACGAGCAACACCGCCGTCGCGACCATTGACGCGACCGGCATCGCGACGGGCGTCGCCGCTGGATCCGTGACGATCACGGCCACGACGGCCAACAGCGTGGTCGCAACCGCGAAGCTCACCGTCACAGCGGTCACCAACAGCGGCGGCGCGATCGTCATCAGCGAGGTCTACGGCGGCGGTGGCAACGCGGGTGCGCCGCTCACCAACGATTACGTCGAACTCTTCAACCGGAGCACGCAGCCCGTGAGCGTCTCCGGCTGGAGCGTGCAGTACGCGTCGGCGGCCGGTTCCTTCACGCAGGCGACACCGCTCACGGGCACGATTCCTTCGGGCGGCTACTACCTCGTGCAGGAGGCCGCTGGCGCCGCGAGTCCCGCACCGCTTCCGACGCCCGACGTCACCGGTACCATCAATATGAGCGGCACGAGCGCAAAAGTGCTGCTCGCAGAGACCACCACGCCGCTCGGTTCGGCTTGCCCGGCCGGCGCAGTCGTCGTCGACCTCGTGAGCTACGGCTCGGTCACCGGCTGCGGCGGCACCACAGCCGTGCTCTCGAACACCACCGCCGCGCTCCGCAACAGCGGCGGCTGCGCATGGACCGCCGATCCATCGGTCGACTTCACCGTCGGCGCACCGGCGCCGCGCAACAGCGCAACGCCCACGCGTTCGTGCGTTGCGGGCCCGCTCGACCACGTTACCATCAGCGGGATCAAGTCGGTGCTCGTCGGTTCGATCACAACGCTCACGGCAAGCGCGCTCGACGCGAACAACAATGTTGTCCCAGGCGCGGCGTTCACCTGGTCGTCAAGCAACACCGCCGTCGCCACCGTTGACGCGACGGGGAAGGTGACCGGCGTGCTCGCGAGCAGCGACTCCATCACGATCACCGCGACCGCCACGTCGGGCGCGCTCACGCGGACAGGTGCCACGCAGTTCAAGGTCAACAACAACGGTATCAACTGGATCGACATCAGCAGCTCGAGCGCGAGCTTCCCGGCCGGATTCCAGACGCAGCTCTTCGCCACCGCGCGCACGCAACAGGGCGGAGCGGTGATCGACGCGACCTTCACCTTCGAGGCCGTCGATCCCCAGTACGCAACCGTGCAGACCGTGCAGAACACGGGCATCGTCACCGGCGTGCTCGCGTCGACCGACGGTACGCTTCCGGGCATTCGCATCACGGCCACGCCGACCGCAGGCGGGGCGCCGTACGTGTTCGTCGCGCACCCCGTAACGATCGAAGCGTCAACCAGCGCGCCTGCGTCGATCTACGCGATCAACGACGACTTCGGTGACCCCACGCCGGCGAACACCTCCAACCCGCTCGACTTTCTCATTCATCGTACGCAGTACACGATCTCGTACAACCAGTCGCGCGGCACGCCGAACTGGGTTTCGTACGAACTTGACGCTCGGCAGATTGTCGCAGGACAGGACCGCTGCAACTGCTTCAGCGCTGATCCGCTGCTGCCGGCCGCCAAACAGATCTTCACCTCCGACTACACCAACGGCGGCTTCGACCGCGGCCACATGACGCGCTCCGCCGACCGCACGGCGGGCATCGTCGACAATGCGATCACGTTTTACCTGTCGAACGTCGTGCCGCAGACCGCCGACCTCAACGAAGGCGTGTGGGCGCAGTTCGAGGACGCGCTCGCAGATTCCACTGCCGCCGGTCGCGCGGTGTACATCATCACCGGCCCGCTCTTCAGCCGGTCGCACGGCCTCACGTTCCTGAAGAGCGAAGGCAAGGTTGCGATTCCCGACAGCACCTGGAAGATCGCGCTCATCGGGCCCGCCAACGGCGGCAATCCGTTCACGCACAACAATGTCCAGACTTGGAGCGATCTCGCGGGCCTCTCGCTCATGGCCGTGAACATGCCGAACATCGCCGGCGTGCGAAACGATCCCTGGGCGAAGTACCTCACGACGGTCGACAGCATCGAGGCGGCCACCGGCTACAGCTTTCTCTCAGCGCTTCCGCCGGGATTCCGCACGGCGCTCCAATATCACGATCGCGCGCCGGTCGCGACCTACGCGCTGAGCGGCACGAAGATCGCCGGCTCGCCGCTCACGTTCGACGCATCCGCAAGCACCGATCCCGATCTCGGTCGCGCCGACCTCGGCGGGCGCACCGAAGCACTGACGTACACCTGGAACTTCGGCGACGGCACAACCGCTGCAGGGAAAGTCGCCACGAAGAGCTATGCCGCGGGCGGCAGCTACACGGCTACGTTGACCGTGACCGATGTGTTCGGATGGCCGAGCACGAGTACGATGACCGTGGTCGTGGCGAGCAGGAC
>JBOHTH010000421.1:0-2926 GCA_050733535.1 Gemmatimonadaceae bacterium
GTCCGCAGCGGGTCGAGTTCCGCAGTCCGCAGCGGGTCGAGTTCCGCAGTCCGCAGCGAATCGAGTTCCGCAGTGCGCAGCGGGGCGAACGCAGTTAGAGCAACCCCCCCTCCGCAAACGACAGGTACCTCCCCCGCCCAATCACCACATGGTCGGCGACTGGAATATCCAGCAGCTTCCCCGCTGCCACCAACTGCGCCGTAATCGCGCGATCATCGGCTGACGGCGTCGGGTCGCCGCTTGGATGATTGTGCACGAGTATGATCGCCGCCGCCCGCTCCGCGATCGCCTCGCGAAACACTTCGCGTGGATGCACCAGCGACGAGTTCAGAATCCCTCTCGTGATCGTGATGTCCCGGTCCAGCCGGTGCTGCGCGTCCAGCACCGCGACGTGGAACTCTTCCACGGGCAGGTCCTCCAGTCGCGGCGCGTACGCGGCCCACACGTCGCGCGGGTTGCGGAGCGGTGCGCCTTCGTCGCGCGACTCGGCGGCCAGCCGGCGCCCGAGCTCGAGCGCGGCGTGAATCGCCACGGCCCGCGCCGCGCCGAGGCCGTGCACGGCCTTGAGCGCCGCGACGGGCTTACCGGCCAGCCTCCGCAACGAGCCGTCGGCTTGCGCCAGCACGTGCTGGGCGACGACGAGCGCCGTGCTGCCGGCCGTGCCGGAGCCGATGAGAATCGCCAGGAGTTCAGCGGTACTCAGCGCCTGAGCGCCGAGGTCGATGAGGCGCTCGCGCGGCCGCTCAGTTCTGGGAAGTTCGCGCAGGCGAAGGACAGTCGAAGAGGGCATGCGCCGAGTCTACACCCGGTGCACGCCCTCTCCGTCATCAAATCATTGCCAACCGGAGCTTAATCGCGCTCGTTCGCCGGCTTGCCGTGCGCGGGAGCAGCCGAGGATGCGGCCGGCGGGTGTGGCTTCGCCTGCTCCTCCACCCTCGGATGAGCGGTGCGCCCTTGATCGGCGTGCGACGCGCCGCCAGCCGAACCCCCGCGGGACGGCGACCCGTCCGCGTTCTGACGGTTCATCCCGCCGGACCGCCCGCCCGCGTGCATCCCGTCGCGTGGGCGCTCCGACCGCGGCTCCTTGCTTCCGTCCGCCGCACCATGCGTCGTCCGCCGCCCGTTCATGTTCTCCATGAACTTGCGGATCTCGTTGGGATCGCTGATCGACTGCACGTCGCCGTGCTTTTGCTCGCTGATCCGCGACGTACCCCGTGCCGGCTGCGCAGCGCGCGACTGCAGCTGCCCGCGCGTCGTGTCGACGCTTCCCGCCGGCGACGCGATCGTCGACGCATTGACCGCGCCCGCGCGCGCCGGGAAACTCCTGACCGGAACGCAGTCCGCACCGAGCTGCGGCGTCAGGCTCGTGAAGTTTCTGCTGCCGTCCACGCAGCTGTATCCGATCGCTGTTTGGTTAGGATCGTATGCGAGGCTGGACGCGTACTGCGCCGGGGTCGCAAGCTGCGCCTGATCGGTCGCGACCTCCGCGCCCCAGTCCAGCGGGCGGACGAGATCGACGACCGCGGCGATGCCCGCGTCCGTGTCCAGACTGTTCCACTGGTGGTTGCGAACGAGGTCGTTGTTGATCGCGATGTTCGAGTCCCACGTACTGCCGACGCGCAGCGGCATCGTCGACGCCACGAGCAGGAGCGTATGGGGCCATGCGGTGTTCGCGGCCGGCGTATTGAGCGTGACCAGCGACGACCCGCCCAACGCGGCCGCTCGTGGGAGCGGAGCTGCCGAGCGCATTTCCACGCGCACGGATGTCCCGCTGAGTTCCGTGGCTTGCGCCGAGAAGGTCGGATAGAGCTGGGTTACGCCGCCGCGCGACACGTCGAACAGGGCCACGTAGGCCGGCCTGTTCGTCGAAAACCAGGCGTCGCCGCCAGTAGCGTAGTGGACTTCGGCTTCCAGCGCACCCGGGTGCGGAGCGTCAGGCCGCGCCGTCTGCTGCGCGGCCAACGCCACCGGGACGACTGCGAGCACGGCTGCCATCCGCGTCAACCGCATGCGAACCTCCTGATGGTGACCTGGCCCCTGCGCTGGATACTATAGAGTCCGGCCCGAAGTTCCAGTCCTATGCGTTGGCGCCGTGGCACTTCTTGAACTTCTTGCCACTGCCGCACGGGCACGGATCGTTGCGCCCGACGCTGGACCAGTCGGCCGCCGGGGCCGCGCCGCCGCCTGCGGCCAGGGTGCGAACACCGCGTCCCGCGCCAATGACGATCGGCTCGCGCCGGAACGCCGCGTTCGCATTCTCGTCGGGCCCAACGTCAAGCACCGCGGCGTCGCCCGCCGGCACCGAGTCCTCCACGCCCAGGTCGTTGTAATGCTTTTTCGCCGGGGCGCGCACCGGCACAGCGGCGCGTGGCGGCCCCGCGTCCTCGATGACCTGCACGCGCAGAAACCGCTCGGCAAAGGTGTGATGCACGTCGTGCATCAGGTCGACGAACATCGTGTACGCTTCGCTCTTGTACTCGAGCAGCGGGTCCTTCTGGCCCCACGACCGGTAGTGGATCGCGTTGCGGAGCTGGTCGAGATCGTAGAGATGGTCCTTCCACTTCTCGTCGAGCACGTTCAGCATCACGAGCGAAAGCAGCTGCGCAGCATACTCGCCGAGCGCGGCAAACTGCGCGTGGAACGCCTTGGTGCCCGCCGCACCCGTCTGCTCGCCGGCCTCGGAGACCGTGGCCGGACGCGTGCCGTCCTCCTCGAAGCACGGCACCGTCAGCAGGTAGTGCATGAGCAGGTCCTGGCGGAGCAAGGCGACGTCCCAGTCCATGGGATCCTCGACGCCGGCCAGCGCCGCCTCGACGCGCCGCGCGACGGCCTCGTGCACCATCTTGACCGCTTCTCCTTTTAGCTCCTCACCCCCCTCGAGCGCGAACGACCGCAGCGAGTAGATCACCTCGCGCTGCTGGTTCAT
>JBOHTH010000422.1:0-2052 GCA_050733535.1 Gemmatimonadaceae bacterium
GTCAACGGCCAGACACAAAAGCAGCTGCTGCACGTCGAACGCGCGAGCGGAACAGGCGGCGGTGGCGGGGGATTCGACGAACTGATGCGAAAGATCAAGAAATAACGGGCAGAGCTTGGAGCTCAGAGCTCTGAGTGAATTAGCTGTCTGATGCAAGACTGCCAGATGAAAGCCCTCTGATTGCTTTCATCTGGCAGTCTTGCATCAGACAGCTGGTCAGGCGGTTGATCCAGCGGTTTGCACCGCCGCGGCCATCTCTTGGATCGCCGAGGCGCGCATCGTTTCATCGAACTCGTTTTCGCTCCGCGAAATCACCAGTGTCGCGGCGCCGTTGCCGACGATATTCGTGAGCGCGCGCGCCTGGCTCATGAAGCGGTCGACGCCGAGCAGCAGCGCGATCCCCTCGATCGGCACCACCTTCATCGCCGATAGCGTGCTCGCGAGCACGATGAAACCCGACCCGGTCACGCCAGCGGCGCCCTTGGACGTGATCATCAGCACCGCGAGAATCCCGAGCTGCTGGAACAGCGTGAGCGGCACGTGGTACACCTGCGCCAGGAAGAGCGTCGCCATCGACAGGTAGATGCTCGTGCCGTCGAGGTTGAACGAGTATCCCGTCGGCACCACGAGCCCCACGACCGGCCGCGCACACCCGTACCGCTCGAGCTTCGCCATCAGTCCGGGCAGCGCAGCCTCGGACGAACTCGTGCCGAGCACAATTATTATCTCTTCGCGAATAAACTTGAGATACTCCCAAAGGCTGAACCCGTACCAGCGCAGGATCGCATTCAGCACGATGAAGATGAACAGCAGCATCGTGAGGTACACGTCGAACATCAGCCGGCCGAGCGGCAGCAGCGACTGGAGGCCGAACGCCCCGACGGTGAACGCCATCGCGCCAAACGCACCCAGCGGCGCCACCAGCATGATGAAGTCGACGATCTTGAAGAAGGCGTCGAGTGTCGACTCCAGAACATTCATGAGCGGTTCGGACTTCTTGCCGAGCGTCACGAGGGCGAAGCCGAACAAAATGGCGAAGAATACGATCTGCAGGATGTCGCCCTGCGCAAACGCGTCCACCGGGCTCGACGGCACGATGTGCGTCACGAAGTCCGTGAACTTCAGCGACTGCGCCTGCGTCGCGTACGCGGACACGTCGCCCTTCGGCATGGCGCTGGCGTCGAGGCCCGCGCCCGGCCTCGCAACGTTGACCACGGTCAGTCCGATCGCGAGCGCGAACGTCGTGACCACCTCAAAATAGAGGAACGCCTTCCCTCCCACGCGCCCGATCTTCTTCACGTCGGCCACGCGCGCGATGCCGAGCACGATCGTCAGGAAGATGATCGGCCCGATCACCATCTTGACCAGCTTCACGAACGTGTCGCCGAGCGGCCGCATCTGCTTGGCGAGCGACGGGTCGAGCGCGCCGAGCGCGACGCCGACGACGACGGCGAGGATCACCTGAAAGGTGAGATTGCGTGCGAGGCGTTTCACGACGGAAGAAGAAAGGGTATGGTCATGGCAGGCGCAATGCCGACGGACCGCCGGCCTGCTCTGTGCGGTCCACGGCGGTCACGGCGACGAGATCCGGACGCGCCGGCGCTCCGGTCGCGCCGCTCGCGCCGGCCGCGTTCGTGAGGCCATACACCCGTACTGATGCGTCGATCACGCGCGTGGTCCAGGTTCCACCGGTGCGCCACTGCACCAGCCACCAGCGCGCAACCGAGCCGCCGCCGGGTGCAATGAGCAGCGTGTCGCCGCGTGTGCCCTGCTTGAGCGTGATTTCTGGCGGAGCCGGCGCACCGGGCATCATCCACGGCGACGGCGGAACGAGCGCCGGCGCGGCGTATACAGTGCGGCGAAGCACCGTGCCCACGCTGTCCCGGTCCGAGAGCAGTGGTTCCATCGAGAAATGCAGCTCGCCATCGACCGCTGGCTGGTCGCGCGTGGCAAGCACCTGCGCGACGATCTCTCCACTGCGCCATTCGGTGGCGTCGCCCGTCCGGACGCCCGACGTGTAGAGCCCGGGCCAGAGGTGGCGGTGCAGTGCGT
>JBOHTH010000423.1:0-1650 GCA_050733535.1 Gemmatimonadaceae bacterium
AGTTCCACCGCGCGTTCGTTCAGCATCATCGCTCCTGTCGTCTGGCCACGAGGAATCGCTCGCGACCCGTGAGATCGGTCCGTATTTCGACATCGCGGAACCGCGAGTCGGTTTCCGCACATTCGCGCGCAAGCCCTGCCCGGCGGGAGTCGATTTCAACCGCCAGCAAACCGCCGGGTTCCAGCACAACCGCCGCCCCGCGCACGATGCCGCGAACAGCCGCCATGCCGTCTTCGTCGCTGAACAGCGCGAGTGACGGTTCCCAATCGCGCACGCCCGGAGGGAGATCACCCTCTTCCGCCGGTGAAATATAGGGCGGGTTCGACACGATCGCGCGTACCGGCACCCCCTCCAGCGGTTCGAGCAGGTTACCGCGCCGGAACTCCACCAGCGGCTGCTTCTCCGGCGGAATCGTGGCGAGATTGCCCCGGGCGACGTCGAGAGCGTCGTCGGAGAGGTCGGTGGCGATGATCCGGTCGAAGGTGCCCTCAGAGGCGAGGGCGAGAGCGATCGCCCCGGATCCGGTGCCAATATCGGCGACCGTGCCGCCGCCCCGCCCCACCAAGCCCAGTACGAGCTCGACCAGCATTTCGGTTTCGGGGCGCGGGATCAGGACCCGCGGGTCGACGTGCAGGTCGAGATGGCGGAACGCGGCGCGGCCGACCGCGTATTGCATCGGCATTCCGCGGGCCATGTTCGCGCCGGCGGCCCGGATCGCGGCGGTCGTGGCAGGGTCGAGGTCGAGCGACTGGTTCGCGGTAGGCCAGAACTTTGGCTTGGCGAGCATCGCGGCGATGAGATCTCGTGCGTCGGCGCGGGCGGGAGGGACGCCCGGGCCCGCGAGAACCACGGCCAGCTCGTCGAACACCAGCGAGAGGAGCATTTCAGCCGTTCCCGCCCAGCTGCTCCTCTACGGTGGCGAGCCTGAACGCCTCGATCAGGGCGCTGAGATCACCGTTCAGTACGGCGGGCAGGTCGTGCGAGGTGTAGTTGATCCGGTGATCGGTGACGCGGTTCTGCGGGAAGTTGTACGTCCTGATTTTCGCGGAGCGATCGCCGGTGCTCACCTGCGATTTCCTCAGGCGCGAGCGCTCGGCTTCCTGCGCGGCGACTTTCATATCGAGCAGTCGCGCGCGAAGGACCTGCATGCCTTTCAGCTTGTTCTGCAGCTGGCTTTTCTGGTCCTGTTGGCTGACAACCACGCCGGACGGAATGTGCGTGATGCGCACGGCGGAGTCGGTCGTGTTCACACTCTGGCCACCGGGGCCGCTCGAGCGGAAAACGTCGATGCGAAGATCCTTGTCCTCGATTTTCAAATCGATTTCTTCAGCTTCCGGCAGGACCGCGACCGTCGCAGCCGACGTGTGAATGCGTCCCGGCGCCTCGGTGGCCGGTACGCGCTGCACGCGGTGTACGCCGCTCTCGCCGCGCATCTCACCGAACGCGCCTGCGCCCTCGACCTTGAAGATCGCCTCTTTCACGCCGCCGAGTGATGCGTCAGCGAGCGAGAGGAGCTCGATCTTCCACCCTTTGCGCTCCATGTACCGCGTGTACATGCGGAAGAGTTCGCCCGCAAAGAGCGCGGCTTCGTCGCCGCCGGTACCGGCGCGGATTTCGACGATGGCGTTGCGGTCGTCGAGCGGATCGTGG
>JBOHTH010000424.1:0-8376 GCA_050733535.1 Gemmatimonadaceae bacterium
TCGCATAAGTCGGGGCTCAGGACGCGATCCCAGCCAAGGGCCCCGAGTCAGACCCCGGCGTGGCGGTGCTCACGCGACCGACCGCGGCGCGCAGAATCAACTCGAAACTCAGAACTCAACGACTGTAGTTCGCGAGCGTCGCGCCCATCGCGTCCATCGCCTCCTTGGCCCGCCAGCGATCCTTCCCGTTGTAGATGAACGAGAACGCAAGCTGCTCGCCGTCCTTTGACGTCACGTACCCGCCGAGCGACGCGACGTCGTTCGTCGTGCCGGTCTTCGCGTGCAGGTTCCCCATCGCCGCCGTCCTGCGCATGCGATGCTTGAGCGTCTCGGTCTCGCCTGCCACCGGCAGCGACTGCTCGAGCACCGCGCCCCACGGCGCCTTGCGCACGTAGCCGAGCAGCTTCACCATCGCGCGCGCCGTCACGCGGTCGAGCGTCGAGAGTCCGCTGCCGTCCGCGGCGAACACGGCGGTCGGCGCGACCTCGGCCTTCTCATAGAGGAAGCGGCGGAGCAGGATGTTCGCGTTCTCCGCCGAGCCCGGCGTGCCGACGCTGCTCGCGGCGTCGCGGAACAGGAGCTCGGCGAAATGGTTGTTGCTCTCGCCGTTCATCTGCGTGACGATCTCCTGCAGCGGCGGCGAGTCGAACGTCCCGATGGCGATCGCGTCGCGTGGCGTTTCGCCGGTGCGCACGGGGCCGTCGACTTTGATCCCCTGCGCGATGAGCGCCGCGCGCAGCGCGCCGGCCGCAAACAGTTCCGGCCCCTCGACCATCACCTGGTATCCCCGCTGCGCGCTCAGCGCGCCGATCCAGCCGCCGACCACAAGGCGCCCAGTGCTGTCCTGTCGCACGCCGATGCGCGCACCCTTGCTCCCTCTGGTGACCTTCACCGCGTTCGAAATGGGGAAGCCGCTCACAGGCGGGTCGAACGACAGTTCCGCGTGACCGCCCGCCGGGCGCACGACGATCGTGATCTTGTTCTCGTTGAACGAGAGCGCCGAGACGCGCGCGGCGTATGACGCCTGCAGGTAGCGTGTGCGCCAGCCGTCGGGAACTTTTCCGTCGAGGAACGCCGACGCGTCGCCGACGACATCACCGGTGATGTGCTTCACGCCGGCGGCCGCGACCTGGCGCGCGAGCGCGTCCATCGGGGCCGCGGCGCCGCCGTCGCCCGCCCTTCCGGTGAGCGTTGGGTCACCGGCGCCGCGCAGCACGAGATCGCCGCGCAGCACACCGTCCGACCCGAGCGCGCCCGCGCGCAGCACGGTGGTCTCGAACTTGCCGTCCGCGCCGAACCGGTCCAGCGCGAGTGAACTCGTGAAGAGCTTCATCGTCGAGGCCGGGAGCAGCTGCTGATCCGGGTTGCTGGCGAACAGTGTGTCGCCAGTGGAGAGCGACACGACCAGCACGCCCCACCGGCCCGCCTTCGTGTGCCCGACCATCGTCGACAGGTCGCCGCTCAGCTCCGCGCGTCCCTTCGGAATCGTCGCGTGAAATCCGGGCGCTGCGGGCGTGCGCGAGGCCGAGAGTGTGGAGCTCTTCTTCCTCGGCACCGCTCGCTTCCTGGGCCCAGTCGGCTTACTTGGGGTCTCCGCCGGGACTGCCGCGCGCGCCGCGGCGTACTGCGGCGGAGAAAGGAACGCGGCGTGCAGCGACGTCGAGAGGGCCAGCAGGACCGGAAAGATCACCGTGATCACACTTTGAAAATGATATTCTTGCGGGCCAGCGCCCACAGGATCAGGTACCACAACAACACGAAGCTGATCGCGAACGCCAGCGACGCATTCCGCGGGGCGAGCATCGGACGAAACACACTTTCATACACCACGGCCTGCACCGGCGTCGGCACACCGTGGAAGTTCACC
Organism: Gemmatimonadaceae bacterium; assembly: GCA_050733535.1. Taxonomy (GTDB): domain Bacteria; phylum Gemmatimonadota; class Gemmatimonadetes; order Gemmatimonadales; family Gemmatimonadaceae; genus Fen-1231. The sequence goes on from JBOHTH010000424.1 coordinate 1,868, forward strand.
TTCCAGACCGTGTAGATCATCCGTTCCATCAGTCCCGAACCCACGAACGCGATGATCGGATTGACACCATATATGACGACTGGACGGGTCCACCACGTCACGCGCTTCACGTCGATGACCCAGCTGATCGCGGCGATCGATACGCACGCCATTCCGGCGGTGAACACGACGAACGAGCTCGTCCAGAGACTCTTGTTGATCGGGAACGACCAATTCCACATCAGGCCGGCCATCATGCCGAGCGCGCCGACGGCGAAAAGCCCGTTCAGGCGCTCGTCGAGCGGACGCGGCTCCGCCAGCCAGCGGCCGGCAAAAATTCCCAGCATTGCCGTCCCGATCGCGGGGATCGTCGAGAGCGGGCCTTCGGGATCCCAGGTGACCGAGTTGATCCACAAATGGCCACCGAGCAGGAAGCGGTCGGTCCACGCTGCCAGCGTGCGCGCCGGGGCCGTGTTCAGGTTCGCGCCGATCCCGCCCATCGCGCCCGGCACCGGCACCAGCGTCATCACGAACCAATATCCGATGAGGATCGACGCAACGATCACCGCCTGCTGCTTGAGCGTCGTGCGCAGCGAGATCAGCGCGGCGATCGCATATGCGACGCCGATCCGCTGGAGGACCCCCGGTATTCGCAGGTGCGTGATCCGGTCCAGCGGATAGAACGGAAACACCGCCATGAACAGCCCAAACAGCACGATCAGTGCGCCGCGCCGGATGATCTGGCGCTGCAGGGCCTTGTCGTCGGCGCCTTGCGCGCGGCGGGCGCTGAGCGAGAGGTGCGTCGTGACGCCGGCGATGAACAGGAAGAACGGGAAGATCACGTCCGTGGGCGTCCAGCCGTTCCACTCGGCGTGCTCGAGCGGCGGATAAATCGCGCTCCACGTGCCGGGGTCGTTCACGAGGAGCATCCCCGCCACCGTCAGGCCACGGAAGACGTCCAGCGCCAGGATTCGCTGGCGCTTTGGTGGCGATGTGAGCGTGCCGGAGGGCTCGCTCAACGGCTCACCTTTGGTTCACGGCTGGTTCACCGGCGGCGGAGGCGCCGGCCGCCAGTTGACCTGTGCGCCGGCGGTCGCGTCGGAGTCGGCCGCGGCCCAGCGCTTGAACACGAACGAAAACACGACGCCGAAGAACAGCGATCCCGGCACCCACATGATGAGCCCGCCAAGTCCCTGGTCCGTCATCGGCGTGATTCCCCAGATGCGCGGCACGGCACCGTACGCCGGGTACAGCAGGTGGTCAGACAGCGTGATGCTGAACGCGACGACCGACATCGGGATAGTCATCAGGAAGCAATACAGCATCTGTCCCGGGTACGCGAGACGCGGCAGCTCGGGGAGCGGGCTCGTGAGCGGCCACCACATGAGTGTCGCGCTCACCATGAACATCAGGTGCTCGACAATATGGATGTTGTGGTCGGCCATGGAGAGGTTGTACAGCGGCGGCAGGTGCCACGCCGTGAGCACGATGGCGAAGGTGAGATATGTCGTGCGCGGGCCGGTGATGCGGTGTGCGACGGCGTTCACCCACGGCGTCTTGAGCGCCGCGCGAAACATCCACCCCGGGGTTCCGAGGATCAGCAGCGGCGGAATCACGAGCGTGAGCAGGAGGTGCTGCACCATGTGCGCGCTGAACAGGTAGTAGTCGCTCAGGTCGTGCAGCGGGCCGTTCAGCGAGAGGAACATCACGAGCAATCCGCTTACGAACAGCGTCCTCTGGCCGCGCGTCGGGCCCGCTGCCTCCTCCGGCGTCGCCGCTCGGGTCCGGTGCACGCGGGCGCGCCACTCGTAGAGCGTCCAGAGCGCCGCGATTCCGATCACTGTGCTCCAATGCACCGAGAAATACTGCCAGCCAATCGTGGCGGCAGGGTGCAGGAGCGCGGGGAAGGGGAGGAGCGATGCCATCCCCAACAATCTAATGCGGGCCGGGCCGGGCGAACTGCGAAATGCGAGTTAATTCGTTGCTTGTTGGTTAGTTAACCGAGGTGACCTGCAACGTCGGTTAACCAACCAACAAGCTACGGATTAACTCGCTGTTGCCCCGCCTTATGTTGTCCCGTCGAGTGCGTGCGAAAGGTCTCCGCCGAACTCAGGGTGGAGCCGCAACAGGTACCCGCCCATGAGCGCCGAGGCAACGAGGTTTGCCGCGCCGATCTGGTACCACGCGAGCGCGCCGAGGATGTTGCGTTCCGAGAGAAAGATCGCGAAAAAGTAGAATCCCACTTCGAACACGGCAAAGAAGAACGCGATCCCCACGGAGATCTGCGGCACGCTTCGCGACGCTACGAGCAACGAACTCCCGATGCAGCCGACGACGACAAACGCCGCGATGTGCAGCACCGAGTACCCCACGACAAAAAAAGCCGTCCCATGGTTCTCGATGCCGTGGCCAAGCACGCCGAGCACGGCGCGGCCGAGCAGTTCGGGCGTAAGCAGTGGGTGCCCGCCAATCAGGTCGACGACGAAAAACCATACGGCCACACCAACCGCTCCCAGTGATCCAGCCACGATCCCGTCCCGCCACATCCTCTCGTGCATCGGCATCGCGCACCTCCAATGTGGGCCTGCTTCACGATAACGAATCCTGGCGTGGGCGCGAGTCCCGGCGGGACGCCGGGCGGTCGAGACGGGCCATTTCCGAATTTGGGCGCTATAGATTTCCATGGTTACCACCGGGAACTGCGGGTGACTTGTTTCTCGTTGGTTGGTTAACCGAGGTTAAAAAGTACGGGGCACGACCTCAATGAGGTTCGTGCCCCGCGCCAATTATTTACTTCGGTTAACCAACCAACAAAGAACGAGTCAACTCGCAGTTCCTCTGTTTTCGCCCCCTCGCCCCTCGCCCCTCGCTACTGCACTACCGCGTGGTGCGAGAACAACAGGATCAGCGCCAGTAGTGTCGATATGGCGATGATCAGCGGCCCGGTAAACAGCACCCGGAACAGCCGGTGATCATACTTGAGGTGCATGTAGAACAGCACGACGATCGTGAACTTCACCGCCGAGAACACCAGCAGCGTCGGGACGTACAGCGGGCTCGCGGAGAAAGATGTGTAATAAATCGCGACTTCGGCGACCGTGATGATCGTGAGCCAGAGGGCGACCCACTTGTACTGTTTCCAGCTCGGGTGCTCGTGCGGGTGATCGACGTTCTGCGCGTGGTCTTCCATGGGTCGGCGCTCTACTTGATGAGGTAGACGAGCGTGAAGATCGCGATCCACACGACGTCGACGAAGTGCCAGTACAGTGCGCACATGTCGACGATCAGCGTGTCCTTTGGCGTGAGCCCCCGCTTGAAGTCGATCGACAGCAGCGTGAGGAGCCAGAGGACGCCGGCCGTCACGTGCGCGCCGTGGAATCCGGTGAGCGTGAAGAAGGACGATCCAAACAGGTTCGTGTGAATCGTCAGTCCCTTGTGCACGAACGACGTGAACTCGTATGCCTGATAGCCGAGGAACGTCGCGCCGAGCGCGGCAGTCGCGCCGAGCCAGAGCTTGGAGTTGCCGAGCACCGTGCCCACGTAACCCGGCTTGCCGCGGTTCTCGACCGCGGCCAGCGCGAGCACCATTGCCAGCGACGACATCAGGAGCACGAACGTCGACTGCGAGGTGACCGGAATGTCGAGCACTGCCTGGAAGACGTGCCCGTCCGGGCTCGTCCACGGTGTGTGCGGAAAGGGCCCGACGACCGACTTCCCCTTGTAGATCAGGTACGTCGAGATGAGCGACGCGAACAGCATGCACTCCGACCCGATGAAGGCCCAGATCGCGACCTTCCGGTTCTCGAGCCCCGTGCTCGTGTAGTGCGTGTGCTCGTGGGTATCGTGAGCTTCGTGTGCGACGGCGGATGCCAAGGAAGTCGTCTCCGTATTACTCGAGGGGGCTGGTAAGCCAGGCGTAGAGCGTCCCAACGAACAGGCACGCGCTGCCAATCGTGATCGTCATGGCCACGGGGAAATGGCCGGTGTGCATGAACAGCAGCCCGCCGAACATCATCACGATCGCGAGCGCGGCGATCGCGGGCTTCACCGTGTTGAACGGCATCGGAATGCCGAGTTCCGCCGCGGTCTTGTGTCCCGTCTCTTCGTGCACGGGGGTCGCGTGTGCGCCGGTGATCGTCATGACATCAGGCGCCGAATGGGCGATGCCCGCGGTGCGCTCCGGCTGCTTCAGGTCCCACAGCGGGTACCGTGACGTCACCACCGGAATCTCGGCGTAGTTGTAGTCGGGCGGCGGCGACGGAATCGACCACTCGAGCGTTCCCGCGCCCCACGCATCGCCCGGCGCGACCTCGCCGCTCTTCCGGCTCCTGAGGAAGTTCACGACGAAGATCAGCGTTGCGAGGATCAGGAGCCCCGCGCCGATCGACGACATCATGTTGAACGTGTCCCAGCCCTGTCCCGCGTCGTAGGTGTAAATGCGCCGCGGCATTCCCAGCATTCCGCTGAAGTGCATCGGGAAGAACGTGAGGTTCATCGCGACGAACGTCGACCAGAAGTGCCATTTGCCGAGCACTTCGTTCATGTAGTGGCCGGTGATCTTCGGATAGTAGTAATAGATCCCGGCAAAGATGCCCATGATCGAGCCGCCGAAGAGCACGTAGTGAAAGTGCGCCACGACGAAGTACGTATCCGTCTGCTGCAGGTCGGCCGGAGGCGACGAGTGCATGACGCCCGAAATGCCGCCGATCGTGAACAGCGCAATCAGGCCGATCGCGAAGTTCATCGCGGTCGTGAAGCGGATCTGCCCGCCCCACATCGTCGCGATCCAGTTGAAAATCTTCACGCCGGTCGGGATACCGATGAGCATCGTCGTCAGCGCGAAGATCGTGTCGGCCGTCGAGCCCAGCCCCACCGCGAACATGTGGTGTGCCCACACGCCGAACGCGAGGAAGCCGATCATGATCCCCGAGTACACCATCACGTTGTAGCCGAACAGCGGCTTGCGCGAGAAGGTCGGCAGGATCTCGGACACGAGGCCGAACGCCGGGAGGATCAGGATGTACACCTCGGGATGGCCGAACACCCAGAACAGGTGCTGCCAGAGCAGCGGGTCGGCGCCGGCGGCGATCTCGTAGAAGTTCGTCCCGAAGAAGCGATCGAACAGCAGGAACACCAGCGCGATCGTGATCACCGGGAACGCGAGCACGAGCAGGAACTGCACCACGAACGACATCCATGTGAACATCGGCATGCGCATCAGCGTCATGCCAGGCGCCCGCATGTTGATGATCGTCGTGATGAAGTTGAACGCGGCCGCGAGCGAGCTGATGCCGAGGATCTGGAGGCCCATCACCCAGAAGTCGATGTTCAGCCCGGACGAGAAGGGGAGGGTGGTGAGCGGCGCGTAGCCGAACCATCCGCCGTTCGGCGCGGTGTTGAAGAAGATCGGCAGCGTCATGAAGGTGCCGCCGAGCACGTACACCCAGTAGCTGAACGCATTGAGGCGCGGGAACGCGACGTCACGCGCGCCGATCTGCAGCGGGATCAGGAAGTTGAAGAACGCGGCCGACAGCGGCATGATCGCGAGGAAGATCATGGTCGTGCCGTGCATCGTGAACAGCTGGTTGTAAAACTCGGCCGAAACGACGTGCTGATTGGGCTGCGCGAGTTGCAGGCGGATCAGTCCGGCCTCGAGTCCGCCGAACATGAAGAAGAAGAGCGCGGTGTAGAGATACAGGGCGCCGATCCGCTTATGGTCGACGGTCGTAATCCAGCTCCAGATTCCCGTTTGCCCGTACGACGCGGCCTTGTGCGGCGCGAACGTGGGCGTGGCGGCGGTGGTGGCCATTCGGTGCGTCTCCCCGGACTACTTGAGTGACAACAGGTACGCGACGATGTCGGCGATCTGCCGGTCGTCGAGACCTGTCGTTCTGGTCTGCTTCATCGACGGCCAGTACTGGCCGACGCCGAGCGTGGTCATCAGTGCTCCCGGCTTCATGTGCTCGGCGTTCTTCACCCAGCGCGCCAGCGTCGGCGCGTCGGCGCGGTAGATGCCGCCGGCAAAGGTGTGGCGCGTGGCAAAGTGCGTGAGGTTCGGTGCTTTTGCGTTATCGTCGTTGAACATCTGCTTGCCGCCCACCATGTACTCGCCCTTGATGACGTGGCAGGTGAGGCAAGGGACATCGCCCATGTGGGCCATGTTTGTGACGAGCTCATGGCCGCGGGCAGCGTCACCACCCGGCAGGAGCGAGTCGTCGTATTTCACCTCGCGGTCGCCCACTGGCAGCGGCGTCTGCGGAAGCGTGTGCGGCGGCATCTTGTCGAGCGGGAACACGTACCCTGCGGTGGCCGGCTGCACGCCAGCCGGAGCCGGTTTTGCCGCGGACGCGACCTTTATTCCAGCGACCGACGCGACTTTCGGTGCTGCTGCCGCGGCCGGTGCGCCGAGTGGCGATCCTGCTGCGTTTTCTTTCTGATGGGCGGCCCAGCTCTCGAAGTCCGCGGGCGCGACCGTGAATACGTGGAAGCGCATGTTTGCATGCGACGATCCGCAGTACTCGGTGCAGAAC
>JBOHTH010000425.1:0-2075 GCA_050733535.1 Gemmatimonadaceae bacterium
GTGGTGCCTTGGGCGAAAAGCGAAGCGCCCGGTATCGCCACCGCGGCAACAGCAAGCGCATGCAACAGCTGGCGCCGCGATATTTTCCCGCGGTCGAACTCGGCAAAGAGCTGCGTGAGCGAATCGGACATGGTGGGTCTCCCAAGGGTAGCGTACTGCACTCAGCTTACCGCTCCGCGATCTCCCGCGCCATCCGAGTGAACGGAACGCTGACCCCGTTCGGGAGCGCGTGCTCGATTCGCTCAAGGACAGAGAAGCCGAGCGCCGCGTAGAGCGGCTCGCCCGGCAAAGTGGCCATGAGTTCAAAGCTGCGGAAGCCGGCTGCCCTGGCCGCGAGTTCGCACTGGCCATAGAGCTGCCGCGCCAGACCGCGGCGCGCGTAGTCCGGGTGCACGAAGAACGCGCGGATGCGCGCTGCCTCGGTGCGCGGATCGAGGCGCGGGTCCTCGGTCGTCTTTGTCTGGTCACCGCCGTACAGCGTGCGGCGCGCGCTCCATCCGCCGGCGGCCGCGGGCCCGGCCGCACCGTCAATCACGTAGTAGGTGCCGTCGCTGATCAGCTGCGAGTCCACGCCGAACACGCCCGCGAGGGCCGCCTCGATCTGCGCCGGCGTGTAGAACGACGTGCTCAGTCCGCGCACCGAATCGGTGATCAATGCCTGCAGCGCCGGAATGTCCGCCGGCTCAGCGGTACGCAGCGGCCTGAATTCCATAGAGCTCGGCGTACTGCCCGCGGCGCGCCATCAGCGCCTCATGCGATCCGAACTCGGCCACGCGCGAACCGTCGAGCACGACGATCATGTCCGCCATGCGCACGGTCGAGAATCGGTGCGAAACGAGAATCGTGATCCTGCCACGACTGGACCGCACCGCCGCCGCGTAACGCTCGAAGAGCGCGTGTTCCGTCTCCGAATCGAGCGCGGCCGTGGGTTCGTCCAGCACGAGCAGGAGCGGATCGTCGCGCATGAACGCCCGCGCGAGCGCGAACTTCTGCCACTGCCCGAAGCTCACCTCGGCGCCATCGGGCCACGTCGCACCGAGCTGCGTGTCGAGTCCCGTCTTCAGCCGCGCGATAACATCGCTGGCGCCGGCGCGATCGACCGCCGACGCGACCGCGGCGCCGTCATCGAGCCGCGGGACATCGCCGAGTCCGACACTGTGCCGCGCATGGAACTCGAACTTGAAGAAGTCCTGAAACGCGCCCGCCAGCTTCTCGCGCCATGGGTCCGACGGAATGCGCGCGAGGTCGGCGCCGTCTATGAGAATCTGCCCGGACGTGGGCTCGTACATTTTCGCGAGCAGTTTCACGAACGTGCTCTTCCCCGCCCCGTTCTCACCGACGATCGCGATGACGGCGCCGGCGGGCAAATCGAGCGTGACGTCGCTGAGCACGAGCTTCTCGGTGCCCGGGTACGCGAACGAAACCTTTTCGAAGCGAATGCCGCGGTCGAGGCGCTGCGGCACCGGCAGGTCGGCCGCGGCGTTCAGCGCGGCAGCGTAGTTCTCCAGCCACAACAGCCGCCGCGCGCCGTACACCCAGAATCCGCGCAGGAATCCAATCTCGCCAACCGTCGCGCCGATGTACGACGACAATCGCGCGCCGGCGGCGAGCACAAGGAGCACCGCGCCCGCCGATGCGTGCAAGCCCGCCGACACGAATACGATCGATCCCACGTACCCACCGCCGAACACCGCCCATGCGAGCGTATGCCACCGCATCGAGCCCCATCGTGCCTGCGCGATGGGACCGTGACCCTCGCCCCACGCCCGGCGCCGGTCGCGGATCAGCCGCTCGCCGATGCCGGTGACGCGCACTTCTTTCCCAGGCGCCGACGTCGTGGCCATCTCGAACAGGTGCCGCGCGAGGCGCTCGTGCGGCGCCGCTTGCTCCTGTGCCTTGCGCTCGACCGCCGGCCTCCAGCCAGAGGTCATCACGGTGGGCAGTGCGAACACGACGAGCAGCGCGAGCGCCGGATGCACCGACACGAGCAGTGCCATCGTGACGCCAAGGCGAAGGATCCACCCCGCTGTCGAAAACACCGACATGTACATGTGGTCGAGCACGAACACCTGGTT
>JBOHTH010000426.1:0-3379 GCA_050733535.1 Gemmatimonadaceae bacterium
CGTTGCGCCGGCGCCGGGACGGCACGCCGCTGGCGATGCTCGCGCACTGGCGCGCGCCGCTGCTCGCCGCGCTCTTCCTCATGATGCTCGTGTCGGCCGTGCTGCTCCGCAGCGTGCAGAACGAAACGGCCGTCAGTGCAGTCGGCACAGACGAAGTGGCCGACGCGCTCAGCGCATCGGCGGTGCTCGGTGACGGCGACGATCAGCCGGCTGCGACCCCGGAGGAGATTCTCCTCGGAGGCTACGAGCAGCAATGAGGGAAGGCGTCGAATCGCTCGGACGGGTGCGCGCGCAGGCGATGGTCCTGCTCGCGATCGCGTTCCTCGCGGGCGCCTTTCTTGGCGGCACGATTGAGCGGGTGATGTTCCATCCCTCGCGCGGAAGCCTCGGCCTCGCACGTGGCGGATCGCGCGGCGGACCGCGCGGCGGTGAGCGCGGCGCACGGCCGCAGGGAGGAGCCCCGAGGTGGTATGACTCGATGGGGCTGTCCGCCGATCAGCGCACGAAGATCGAGGCGATCATCGCGCGGCGCAGCCAGCGCGTAGACTCGGCCATGAAATCCGCGTGCGTTGTGATCGCGCCCGCACAGGATTCGTCACGCAAGGAGATCGACGCGGTTCTCACCGCCGCGCAGAAGGAGAAGCGGGACTCAGCAAGGATGGCGCGGCCGCAGCAGCCTCGAGGGGGACCGAGAGCGGGGCCGTTTGGCTGCCCAGTGCCGCAACGAGAGTCTTCCCCGAAGTAAGCGGGAGGCGGGATTTCGACCCGATGCGAGAAGCGGGGTCGAGAGGCGGTTACAGACGGGTCTGGGTTCTGGGTGAGTGGCCTCCCGCCGTGCCACGCGCCAACTTTGTGGCGCAGCTATCGCCTCCTTGGCCACCAACGGAAACCCCCGCATGCGCGCTCTTCGCTTCCTCGCCACTTCTGCCCTCGCGGCCTCGCTCGCCGCACCACTCGCGGCCCAGCAGCCCCGCGCGGTCACGCCTGCCGACTATGACCATGCGAAAGAATTCCTCGCGCCGGCGCTGAACGGGCTGGTCGTCGGCGGCACCGCCAGTGCGACCTGGGCGCCCGACGGCCGCTTCTGGTATCGCAATACAACCGGGGCCGGCAACGAGATCGTTGTCATCGATCCCGCGACCAAGACGCGCAAGCGCTGCGACGCCGGCGTAAATCCGTGCGAGGGCCTCACGATTCCCGCGGGTGGCGGCGGACGCGGTGGACGGGGCGGCGGTGGCGGGCGCGCGGGCGGCGGCGGACGCGGCGCGGCGCCGACGGCGGCCAAGGGCGAGCCGCTCACGCTTTCGCCGGACCGGAAGCATGGGGTGTTCGTGCGCGACTGGAATCTCTGGGTGCACGATATTGCGTCCCGCGCCGAGCGGCAGCTCACGAAGGACGGCGTCAAGTATGACGGCTACGCGACGGACAACGCGGGGTGGGCGAGCAGCGATCGCGCGATGGTCGAGTGGTCGCCGGATTCGAAGCGGGTGGCCACGCAGCAGCAGGATGAGCGAAATGTGGGCGAGATGTACCTCGTGCCGACGGTCATCAATCATCCCAAGCTCACCGTGCAAAAGATGCCGTTGCCGGGTGACTCGGTGATCGCGATGCTGCACCGCGTGGTGATCGACGTGAATGCCGGCACGGTCGTCCGGCTGCAGATGCCCGTTGACTATCACCGTGGTACGATCGGCGACAACATCCGCATGACGGACTATCAGTGGAACGCGGAAGGTTCGAAAGTCGCCATCGCGTCGGTGAGCCGCGACCACAAGCACGTCTGGCTGAGCGTCGCCGACGCAAAGACTGGCGCAGTGAAGAAAGTCTACGAGGAAACCGTTCCTACCCACTACGAGTCGCACGCGCAGTGGCAGATTCTGTGGAACAGCAACGAGTTCATCTGGAACTCCGAACGCGACAACTGGTCGCAGCTTTACCTCTACGACCTCAACAGCGGAGCGCTCAAGAACAAGATCACCAGCGGCGACGGACCCGTGCTCTCGATCGCGAAGGTCGACGACAAATCGCGGACTGTCTGGTTCACCGCCGAAGGAAAGAACGCCGACGAGGACCCGTATTTCCGTCATCTCTATCGCGTGAAACTCGACGGGAAGGATCTCGTCTCGCTCACGCCGGACGTTGGCGATCACTCGGCGGAACTCTCGCCTGACGGGAAGTACGTCGTCGATACGTACTCGCAACCCGACGTGCCACCGGTGTCCGTGCTGCGTGATGGCGCGACCGGCAAGGAGCTCATGCCACTCGAGAAGGCGGACATCTCCAAGCTCGTCGCCACGGGGTGGAAGCCGCCGATTCCAATCAAGATGACCGCGCACGACGGCAAGACGGCGATCTACGGGCTCATGTTCGTGCCGACGAACCTCGCGCCGAACACGAAGTATCCGATCATCAACAACGTCTACCCGGGACCGCAGAGCGGGAGCACCGGAAGCCGGTCGTTCTCAGCGGCGCGCGGTGACCGGCAGGCGCTGGCGGAGCTCGGTTTCATCGTCGTGACGATCGACGGCATGGGCACGCCGGGCCGCTCGAAGTCGTTCGAGGATGCGTACTACGGCCGCATGGGGCGGGACAACACGATCCCCGACCAGATCGACGGGATGAAGCAGCTCGCGGCGAAGTATCCGTACATCGACATCGACCGCGCGGGAATCTGGGGACACTCGGGCGGCGGCTTCGGCACGACGAGCGCGATGTTCCGCTATCCGGATTTCTTCAAGGTCGGCATCGCCGAATCGGGGAACCACGACCAGCGCGAGTACGAGGACGACTGGGGCGAGCGCTATGAAGGACTGCTCGTGAAGAACGCCGACGGCACCGACAACTACGACGCGGATGCAAACCAGAACTTCGCGAAGAATCTCAAGGGACATCTGTTGCTCGCGCACGGATCAGTCGACAACAACGTGCCGTCGGTGGAGACGATGCTCGTCGTTCAGGCGCTCATCAAGGCGAACAAGGATTTTGACATGGTCATCATCCCCAACGTGCCACACGGCTACGGAGCGTCATCGGACTGGATGATGAGAAAGCGCTGGGATTACTTCATCCGCTGGCTGGCGGGTGGAGTGCCACCGTTCTGGAACTGATCCGCGCTTTGATACGGGATTGCCAGCTGATGCAAAATGCAAAAGAGGAATACGGTCCCGCATCCCACCCGTATTCCTCTTTTGCATTTTGCATCAGCTCGCAATCCCGCATTTACGCCCTTCAGGAGCGAGCGACCACGTAGGCCTGCGTAATCTGCCTGAGCGACGTGGTGCCGGACTGGCGCATCACAATCTCCAGCTCCCGCCGCAGGATTGCGAGCACCGCCTCGACTCCCTCCTGCCCGAACGAGCCGAGCCCCCAGATGTAGGGT
>JBOHTH010000427.1:0-24311 GCA_050733535.1 Gemmatimonadaceae bacterium
CTGATCTTCGGCAACACGCAGAAGACGGTGACGGCCGACGAGCTCTACCTGTTCCTCACGCCGCACGTGATCTCCAGCGACGAGGACATCGACAAGCTCCGCAACGCGACCAAGAACCAGAGCGCGCTGCTCGAGCAGACGGACGTCAACGCGCGCATCGTGCCCAAGGGCGACACGATCCAAATTGGCGAGCCGATCAAGAAGCCGGCTCCTCCGGTGAAGCCAAAACCGGACTCGAACACCACCAAGCGCCCGGACGGCTCGCGCTGATGACCGCCGCGAACCATAACGGCGCGAACGCGCAGCACGCCGCGTCCGAGTTGCTCGAGGTCGACCGCCTGACGACGGCGCTCACCGCGGACTGGCTCGAGCAGCATGCGGTGCTGCCGCTGAAACTCGCCGACGGCGCGGTTCGCGTCGGGACGTGGAGCGACCGCGTCGAGCCGCTCGCGCTCGACGACCTGCGTCTCACGTTTGGCGTGCCGGTGACGCTCGAGCGTTTCAGCGAACACGACCTGCGCAGCGCGATCCGCCGCGTGTACGCGCCGGACGCGGTCACGGCGGAAGGGCTCATAGCCGGGCTGAGCAACGGCGAGTCGCGCGGCCAGAACGCCGATGAGATTCCGCTCGACGACCTGCTGCACCTCGCCAACGAAGCGCCCGTTGTGCGGCTGGTAAACCTGCTGCTGATCGAAGGGCTCGAGGCGCGTGCGTCGGATGTGCATCTCGAGGGCTACGCGGACGGCTTGCGCGTGCGCTACCGCGTGGACGGTGTTCTGCAGGCCGCGCCGTCGCCGCCGCCGCACCTGACGGCGGCGATCATCAGCCGCCTCAAGATCATGGCCGAGCTGGACATCGCCGAGCGCCGACTGCCGCAGGACGGGCGCATCCGGCTGCGGCTTCAGAACCGCCAGGTAGACGTGCGTGTCTCGACCGTGCCGACGCTGCGCGGAGAGAGCGTCGTGCTCCGCCTGCTCGACAAAGAGAAGGGGCGCATCACGCTCCCCGAGCTCGGCATGGCCGGCGATACGCTCGAGCAATTCCGCGAGGTGATTTCGCGCCCCCACGGGATCGTGCTCTCCACGGGGCCGACAGGCAGCGGCAAAACGACGACGCTCTATGCCGCGCTCGAAATGCTCCGCACCGGCAAAGAGAAGATCCTCACGGTCGAAGATCCGGTGGAGTACGAGCTGCCCGGCGTACCGCAGGTGCCGGTGAACGAGAAGGTCGGCGTGACATTCGCGAGCGCGCTGCGTGCCCTGCTCCGCCAGGACCCGGACGTGATTCTCGTTGGCGAAATCCGCGATCCAGAAACGGCGCAGATCGCGATTCAGGCCGCGCTCACCGGCCACCTCGTGCTCTCCACGCTGCACACGAACGACGCACCAACCGCGCTCACTCGCCTGCTCGATCTGGATGTCGCGGCATATCTCGTCGCGAGCACCGTCGACGCCGTGCTTGCGCAGCGGCTGGTGCGCGTGATCTGCCCACATTGCAAGACCGAGACAACGCCGGACAAGGCGGCAGAAAAGCGTCTGGACATCGCCGGCCTCGGCCTCACGAAGATCTGGAAAGGACGCGGCTGCGATCAATGCCGCGACACGGGCTACCGCGGGCGCACGGGCGTGTACGAGCTGCTCGTGATGGACAACGAGCTGCGCGTGGAAGTCCAGCAGCGGCGTGGGTCGGAGGAACTGCGCTCGATGGCGATCGTGAAAGGGATGCGGACGCTGCAGGACGACGGGCTGCGGCTGGTGCGCAAGGGGGTCACGACGCTGGATGAAGTGTTGCGCGTGGCGAGGGCGTAGTTCTGTTGGTTTGGACGGACGTGTTACGTGCTTTGGGTGAGAGGTCGTGGGATCGGGGTCCTTGGCCGTGGGACCGTTGGCCTCACCATCCTCCGCAGCACGGACTCGGCGCAGCAGACCGTAGAGCATTTTTCGGATCTGCACGACCTCGGCCGAACGGACAACAAATTCATCGTGCGGGATCTGCGACGAGTCGCCGGCAAACTGCAGATGGTATTCGAGCTCCACGGCCGATCCAATCGCGATTTGCAGGAACTTCGCGAAATCACGAGCGCCGGCGCGTCCGCAGCCCTCGGCGATATTGGCCGGAATTGAGAGCGCAGCACGACGAATTTGACTGATGAGTCCCGAGTTGTTCCGTCGCGGGATCGCTTCGGCGAGCCGGTTGATTTCCAGCGCCAGGGCGTGCGCCTTGGTCCAGACAGAAAGCTTCCGATAGTCTTGCATATGACCATCCAAGCTAAAGCGACGCGTCCATCCCGCGTCACCGTGGCGTTGCACAACGAATCGATTCTTCGCGCCGATCGGCCAGAGGCAACGTCCCACAGCCAATGACCAGTAACTCCACTCCCGCGACATCTCACGCAAAGCCGAATCACTCGCGTTCCTGGTCTGCGCACTCGAACGCACTGCACTCGCTGAGGTTCCCCTCGTCCGCGCCGTTCGCCAGATTTCCCGCATGACTGACTGGCGCCGCATCGCTTACCACGCGCTTGTTTCGCGCGCGCTCGACGACGTCGAGGAAGAGACCAACCGGAATCGCAATTCCGTTCCGAAAGAGCACCTCGTGCTCTATCAATTTTCAGCGCGTGGGCACGAAGTCGCCCAGGCGATCCTCGGATCGTTCATCAACGAAAAACACGACGCGGCCGGTGCGTACTATCGCTCCCGGCCGCTTCTGCTTTCACTTGGACTCTCGATCGAGGACGCGCTCGCCAGTCCACTCGGACGGAGCGGCGGGTTCAGCGACGGCCGCGACATCGGTGTCGTGTGCAATCTCCCCAACAGCGACGGGCCGATCGTGCTCCCGATGTCGGGCGACGTCGGGTCGCAGTTCACGCCCGCCGCGGGATGGGCACAGTCGATCGCCTACCATCGCGATACGCTCAAGGACAAATCGTACAAGGGATCGATTGCGGTCGCGCTCGGCGGCGACGGTTCCGTCGCGACCAACGGCTTTTGGTCATCGCTCACCATGGCGACGACGCTGAAGCTCCCGATGCTCTTCTACATCGAGGACAACGGGCTTGGCATTTCGGTGCGCGGCGACATGCAGACGCCGGGTGGCGACATCGCAAAGAACCTCGCGAGCTTCGGGAACCTGCTCGTGCGCCAAGGCGACGGAACGAATCCGGCCGAGAGCGAGAGGCTGCTTCGCGAAGTCGTAGCCCATGTGCGCGGCGGCAGCGGCCCCGCGCTGATCAGGCTCACCGTGCCGCGCCTCTCGAGCCACAGCGGGCCTGACAACCAGAAGGGATATCGCACGGAGGCCGAGATCGCCGCGGACGCCGCGCGTGACCCGATGCCCGCGCTGCGCAAGCAGATCGTCCCCGGCGTGCTCACCGAGAAGGAATGGAAGGCACTCGAAGATGAAGTCGCGCGCGACGTGCGCGCAGGACTCACCGGAGCACGTGCCCGGCCCGCTCCCGTCCCCGACAAGATCAAGCGGTTCGTGTATGCCGAGTCACCCGAGGCCGGCGACGCGCTTGCAACCGGCGGGCTCTCGGCATCAGAGATCGCGGCGCTTGGCGGGACGGAATCCGCCGCTGCGGACGGCGAGATGCTCCGCTTTGCCGACGCCGTGCGGCGCACCATGCGCAGCGAGCTCGAACGCAATCCGAAGCTCGTCGTGTTCGGTGAGGATGTCGGCGTGAAGGGCGGCGTGCACCTCGTGACCGAGGGACTGCAGAAGACCTTCGGCATCGCGCGCGTGTTCGACACGAGCCTCTCCGAGGAAGGGATCATCGGCCGTGCAGTTGGAATGGCGATCGGCGGGCTGATGCCCGTGGCCGAAATTCAATTCCGGAAATACGCAGATCCAGCCACGGAGCAGCTCAACAACTGCGGCACGATGCGCTGGCGCACGGCGAATCGCTTCGCTGCGCCGATCGTGGTGCGGATGCCAGGTGGATTCGGCAAGGACGTGGGCGACCCGTGGCACTCGCTAAGCGCCGAGGTCGTGTTTGCGCACGCGATCGGATGGCGGGTGGCGATGCCGTCGAACTCGGCGGACGCGGTGGGTCTGCTGCGCGCGGCGATGCGTGGCTCGGACCCGACGATCTTCTTCGAGCACCGGTCGCTGCTGATGACGAGCGACGGCAGCGCGCGCTACCCCGGCGACGACTACGTCGTGCCGTTCGGCCGCGCGAGCAAACTTCGCGACGGCGACGCAATCACGGTCGTGACGTGGGGCGCGATGACGCACCGGAGCGTCGCGGCCGCTGCGCAGTTCGGCGAGCAGGTCGACCTGCTCGACCTGCGTACGATCGCGCCGTGGGATCGCGAGGCCGTTCTCGAATCGGTGAGAAAGACCGGCCGCGTGCTGGTCGTGCACGAGGATACGCTCACCGCCGGATTCGGCGCCGAGATCGCCGCGACGATTGCGCAGGACGCGTTTTGGTTTCTCGACGCGCCGGTGGGCCGGCTCGCGGTGGAGGATGTTCCGATGCCGTACCACGAGAACCTGCTCGGCGCAGTGCTGCCCAGCGTTGCGATGATCGCGGAGCGGATCCAGACGCTGCTCAACGCCTAGCCAACAGGCTCGCAGCTTATTGCTGTCGGCTTGTTGCTCACAGCTTGGGCCCACGCGGCTTACAGCCGATAGCGTCCGTAGTGCTCTGAGCCAATAGCCGCGTGGGGTTATGCTGTGAGCAACAAGCTGAAAGCGATACGCCGTGAGCTGTCCTGAGGTCGACCTGCCCCGCGTTAGCGGCGACTGCCCGTCCAGAACGCGATCACGCCGCATCGCGAGTCGTTGACCTGCAGCGAAATGGGCATGTTGCCGCCCCGCGCGTACACCTCGATGCCCATTATTTGAGTCGCGGGTGGAACGACTTGATTGATGTAGATAGGCTGCGCGACGCCCGTACGCGCGTCCCGCTGCGGGTAGACCTGCATGCCGTCAACCACAATCGCCATCGGGCAGTTCGGCGAATCCGTCGCCATCGCGTAGTCGGAATCCGGTTTGCCGCTTGGGCTGACGATCTGCACGCCAAGCCGTCCGCGCAGCAGGTTCGTGATGTAGTCAGGATGCCGGAAGTCAATTTCTTCCGGGCCGATGAAGGTCGCGCTCAGCGCGCCTTTCTGTCGCATGAGCCACCGATCGTAGAAACCCTGCACGAACGGCGACGACGGATTCGACTTGGCGGTAATGCGGACGTCGCCGAGCCTTTGGCCCACAGCCGTAAGGCTGACGGTCACGACCGATGTCGTATCGGGAAACTCGACGGAGCCGAACCACGGCGAGAAACCGATCCGTCGCACGGTCGCGGCAGACGCGTGGATTCTGGCGGCCCCCAGGCCGACCTCGCCGTATTTGTCCGTGATGACCGGAATGGCGCCGTTGAGGCTCACATTGGCGTACGCGATCGGCGAGCCGTCCGCGGAAAGTACGCGGAGGCGGTGCGCGTTCGAGCCGCTTTTGCCGCGCTCCGCGTCGGCGATCGCCGCTGCAAGCGTAGCGGCTGACATCAACGAGATGTCGCGGCGTGCCATTCGCGCTGCGCCCAAAGCGAACGACACCGGCCGCGCGCCGGAGCCGCCGGCCTGCGTCGCGGTAAGCGTGAGCGTAGATGCGGCCGGTACTCCACAGATGGCATAGTTGCCGAGCGAGTCCGTCGATGCGCGCAGCTGCGACTCGCGGGCGGGTGCGCGGGGGCCGCCCGCGGTGTCAGCTCGCCACGCGACGACGATCGTCGCAGGGTCCCGCGCGAAGCGGGACGTGTCCGCGCTGTCGGCGCGCACGGTTCCGAACACGAAGCCGTCGCCGCTCGCAGCCGCGGCCGACGCCCCGCACCCGCGACGCCAAAGTGTGGCGAACGACGGCACGGCGAGCGCGATGTCCGAGGTCACCTGTGGCGTCGCGTCCACGCTCGCCCCGAGTGAGTACAGGCCCATCGCGTCGAGCGCGGCGTGGTCCGCCCACACCGCGTGCACGCCAGGCGTGACGCTGTCGAAGCGAAAGCGCCCGACGGAATCCGCAATCGTCTCACGTCCCAGATCGGCGAGATGCACGTGCGCGCCGCTCAGCGGACGCTGCGCCACGCTGTCGAATACCGTGCCGGTGATGACCCTGGGCTCATTCGGACCCGGGGTCGCGATGTCGCGCACCACGGAGGCGGTTCCGCCGACCTCGAGGTAGCCGTCGAGCACCACGTAGTTTGCGAGCCGGTCCACCATGCGCCAGCGCGGAATCCGCAGCAGCCAATTGGAGACGATCCATGCGCCGGTCGGCAGATGCTGGAACGTCACCGAGCCGTCGAGCGAGTCGGCGGGTGCGGGAAGGACGGTGCGCACGTATTCGAAGTCGATGCGGCGCAGTTCATTCGTCGCGCTGTCGATCCAGATAATCCCCTTGATTTCGGCGCGGGTGTCGCGGTCGCGCGGGATGAAGCTCAGTGCCATGAGCGTGTTGACGACACCGCCGGCAGAGTCGTGGCGCACGGCGGAGGACGCATAGATGCAGTGCGCCCGCGTGAATCCGCTCGAAAGCAGGACGGCGTCGTCAGGCGCGAAGAACTCCTCGGAGCCATCGTCGTGCCGCTTGAAGTAGCCATCTCGCTGAAGCGCGGCAGGAGACGGCGCCACGAACGGACGCTCGCCGGAGCGGCCTCGCACCGTGGTGTCCGCGTAGTCGACCGTCCCGTCAAGGCGGAGTTGTCGCTCGAACCGCAGCGCGGCAGTTGTTACCAGCCGCTGGTCGCGCGTAAGGGCGCTCGCTTCGAGCGCCGTGCGGACATCCGCCCACGCAGGCTCCGCCTCCGCGGACGGACTCGCCGTGCGCTGGGCGCACGTGACGTTCGCCATGACGCGGACAGTGCCGAGCACGATGCGGTGCGCCGGCACCACGATCTCAACCGGCTGGCCGGGTTCCGCAGGCGCTGCAACCGGCGCCGACGTGACGGGAGCGAAACCGATGCGCCGAATGTAGAGACGGTATTGTCCCGTGCCCGGCAAACGAACGGTTGCGACGCCGTCCGCGGTCGACAGAACTGCGGGCCCGACTGCGTTGTCGCTCGCAAGCGCAGCCACGAGGAGGCCAGCCAGCGGTTCGCGCGTCTCCTGATCCACGAGCCGCACGCGAACGTCCTGCGCGCGCACAGGCGCCGCGGCAAGCGCGACGCCCGCGAGGGCCGCAATCATGGTTGCGCGCGAGCTGGTCATGGATTGATGAACCTTCGCTGGATCCGCAGGTCCACTAAGGCTTGCGAGATCCAGTCCAGAACGCCAACACGCCGCACCCGGTATCCTGAAACTGGAAACCGATCGGCATATTGCCTCCCCGCGCGTAGACTTCGATTGCCGACACGTCGCTCGCGTTCAGCAGCATGTTGATGTCGATGTGAGGGTGCTGATCGTCGGGGAACTGTTGGAGGCCGTCGACTACGATCGCCATCGGACAATCTGACCTGGCTGCCGAAAACGCCACGGACGCCGTCTCGCAGGGGCGGTGCGGAGCAGTCACCACCACACACGCTCGAGCCAGCTGAACTCCGTTCAACCCATTGAGCATGCCCGTGATCTTGTCCGGATGACGGAACTCGAGTTCCTCCGGCGAAATGAACACGGCGCTCAGCAGCCCCTTTTGCCGCATGATCCAGCGATCGTAGAAGCCACTCAGCACCAACGGCGACCGGACGTCCTTTGCACCCGTCACCGTCACGGCCGAAAGACTCTGTGCGAGCTGCGGCAGCGTCACAACCAGGACCGCGGCCGTATCGGGGAGATCCATCTTGCCAAACCACGGCGTAAATCCAATCCGCCTTACGTTCAGCGTGAGTGTCTGGCTCTTCCCTGCGCCAAGACTTACTTCGCCCTTGTCATCGGTGACCTGCGTGGTGCCGCCTTCGACGATGACATTTGCATATGCGATTGGCTGCCCGTCGCTCGAAACGACTTTGATGACCCGGGCCTGCGCGGCCAGTACTACGGGCATGAAAATGGTCAGTACTGCGCCGATGATCAACCGTGTCGCTGGCGTGGTTGGTTGCATTGCTCGTCCAGCACTCATTTCGCCACCTCCGGCGCACCGCGCATCCAGAGCACCATCAACGAGCAGGGCTCACTCGCATGCCATGCGTAGTTCTTGTACCACTCCGGCACCTTGTCGGCGGCGTCGTAGTACTCGAAGGCCACGATATCCAGGAAGTTGATTCGCATGACGTTCGTCCATGACGGGACATGCCCGTTTTCGAGGTAGACGATGCAGCGCCACTGGGTCGTTGACTCGATGCCGACGTCGAGCGGAAGCGGCACGCGCCGAATGCCCTCGACACCATCGAAGAGGTCCGCGAAGAAGATCGGCGTGAGCGCCGCGATTTCCCGCGCGTCGCGATATGCGCCGAGGCCCGTTCGGCGCCGGCAAGCGAAGCCGTCGAGTGAACTCCGCGGGCACTCCCGCAGCGATGTCACCTGCACTGCCTCGAGCGCCGCCGTCTGTCGCGCAAGGACGAAGTTCACCGTTGATGCGCTGCGCCCCTCGAGCGAGACCGTCGTG
The DNA here is from genome assembly GCA_050733535.1 of Gemmatimonadaceae bacterium. Taxonomy (GTDB): domain Bacteria; phylum Gemmatimonadota; class Gemmatimonadetes; order Gemmatimonadales; family Gemmatimonadaceae; genus Fen-1231. The sequence goes on from JBOHTH010000427.1 coordinate 8,524, forward strand.
TCTACTGGCTCCCACCCGGGAACGTCCACGCGGAGCCGCGTCGATCCCTGCAACAGCGCGCCAACCGTGTAGCGGCCCGCGCCGTCGGTCCGCCCGCCTTTCCCAGCAGTCAGCACGTACACGTCGGCGGCGAGCGGCGCGCCGGTCGAGTCGGTGACCACGCCCGTCACGGCGGACATCGTGTCGTGGGGCGCAAACGCCACAGTGGCGGGCACAAGCACCGCCTCGCCCGCGCCACGCAGCACCACCGCGACTGCGGCGTCGGCCAGCACGCTCGTCAACGCGGCCGCGACCGTGACATCGCGCACGTCGACACGGATGACGTGATCTGAATCGAAGAGATCGTCCGCATAGATGAATCGCAACCGGGAAGCCTTCGACAGCTTTTCCAGCGCAACGTACAGCGGCACTTCCCCGAGGCCGAGCGTGACCCGCCGCTGGAGGGCCGGCACGCGTGCTGCCTCGACGGGTGCTGGAGGGCCGGCGGAATCCGCGTTCGCGAGGAAGAACTTCAGCGGGTGCGGTGCGGGTGCGCCCTGCGCCGTGAGAGACCGCGCGGCGATCACGAGCGCCGCGGCGATCATCGCGCCGTCGCGAGCGCACCGCACTACATGGCGGATCCTCATGGTGCCGGCCGGATCACGAGCGCGCGCCCGTGGCGCTCGACTTGGGCGCCGACGGCCGTAGCGAGCGCCGCGATCATTTCTTTCGGCGATTGCGTGTCGAAATCAGCGGTGACCAACCGACGCTGCAGCGCGGCATCGGCAATTTGTACATCGAGATCGTACCAGCGACCGATCGTCCGCGCGATCTCGGCCAGCGGGGTCTTCACGAACGCGAGATGGCCGTCGCTCCAGCCCACCAGGCTCAGCGGCACATGATCGACGGTTATCGTGTTGCCATCTCCCGCCGTCGCGCGTTCGCCCTGCGTGACGACAACGCCTTCCGACCCGTGCAGCGCGGCGGCCGCCGTGACATGGCCGAACGTGACGGCGCCCTCGGCGACGATCACCGTTACAGCGGGATCATCGGCGTAGGCACTCATTTCAAACCGCGTACCGATGTCTTCCGCCGCGGCGCCGCGGGCATTCACCCGGAACGGATGCGCCGCGTCATGCACAACGTCGAACAGCGCTTCGCCTTCGATACTCACCGATCGCTCGGCGCCGCCGAAGTCGTCGGGAACGGTGAGGCGTGACTGTGGAGCGAGCGTTACCCGTGTGCCGTCGCCGAGGCGGACGTTCGCCGTCTGTGCCCGCCCAGTGGCGTAGACGCGCGGAGGAACCACAGTGCGCGCCCGAGGCGACAGATGCGAAAAGGAAAAGAACAGCGCCGCGCTCGCGACAAGCACGACGGCTGCGGCAGCCCAGGTTGCCGCAGGGAACGTTCGCGTTGACCACCGGCGCGAAGCGGCGCGCGGCGCCGACTTCGCGCGTGCGCCAGCCGAAGCGATGGGAGATTCCCCGCTCGGCCCCATCGCCTCGTCTTCAGCTGCGGCGCGCAGGCGCGTCCACATCCGGTCTACGTCGCGCAACGGCGCTGGACGCGAGGCGAGCCAGATTCGGCGGATGTGGTCGAGGCGCCGGACGTTCGCCGGGTCGCGCCGCAGCCAGCCTTCAACGGCGCCGCGCTCAGGCGCGGAGCACCGCTCTGCTATGAAGCGAAAGAGGAGCTCGTCGGTCGGGGCGTCGGGCTGTTCTGGCGGCATGACTATATAGCACGGAGGGCCGCCGGCACCCCTAACCGCCGTCAGCCCTCAGCCAGCCACGGAGCCAGTTTCACCCGCAGCATCGAGAGCGCCCGCGACATGTGGATCTCCACGGTCTTCGGCGCGATACCCAGCGCCTCGGCGATCTCCGCATAGCTCAGCCCGTGATCCCGCGCGAGCCCGTACACCTCGCGGCACCGCGGCGGCATCTGCCGGAGCGCCTCCGCGAGCGCGTGCGCGATGTCGCGGGCGGCCAACTCGCTCTCGGGTGACGGTGCCGATGCCGGCGAATCGCCCGCGGTTGCCGCGCGACTCGCACGCTCACGGAACGCCGCCTCGGTGCGCCGGTCGCGCACGACGTTCAGCGCGCGGTTCCGCACGGCCGCGAACAGATACGATCGCACGCTCTTCGGCCGCGGAAGCGTAAAGCGGTGTTCCCACACCCAACAGAAGACGATGTGAACGACCTCCTCCGCCTCGTCGTCGCCGTCGACGTACAACGCCGCGAACGTGACGAGATCCGCCGCAAGCAGGCGGAAGAGACGTTCGAACGCCGCGATGTCGCCGCGGCCAACGCCGTCGAGCGCGATCGCTTCATCGTGCTGCCCTGCCTCGCCCAGCACCGCGGTGTCGCCCATCAATGGTCGCGTCATCTTTGCCGGAGGGGGTTGGCAAGTGAGGACACATGAGAGTGCAACGGCAGGTCGGAGGACGCCAGTGCTGCGGTCGCAATTGCGCCACGGCACTGGAATACGCCGCCTGATAGCCCGCCAATACCCCGGCCGGGCGAATCAGTTCACTGGCCCGGCGAACGTCGGCTTGCTAGAACGCCTTGAACTCGTCGAACGGCTCCCTGCACGCATTGCAGACGTGAATCGCCTTGCAAGCGGTCGAGCCGAACTCCGATTGAAGCGCAGTGTCGTGCGATCCGCACCGTGGACATGCGACGTCCGCTCGGCGGTGCGCCAGTGTCACGAGACCGCCAGGTTCCACAGGCCCCGGTGGCGCAATCCCGTAGGCGCGCAGTTTCTCACGGGCGTCCGGACCGATCCAGTCCGTCGTCCACGCCGGCGCGTAGACGGTATCGAGCGCCACGTCTTCGATCCCTTCGGCACGCAGCGCCGCGCGGATGTCCTGCTCGATCTCGCGCATCGCGGGGCAGCCAGAGTACGTCGGCGTGATCGTGATCGCGACCCGCATTCCCTCGACCGTGACGTCGCGGACAATGCCGAGTTCCACGACGCTCACCACCGGAACCTCTGGATCTTTTACGTTGTCGAGTATCGCCCGCACGCGCTCAGCCGTGAGCGGCGCGCCGTGATCGTGCGTCACCACTTTGCGCCGGGGTGCGACCGTGCGACGATCTGCATTTCCGCGAGCAGATGCCCGAGCGACTCCGTATGCCGTCCGCGCCGCCCGCCGCTCGCTGTCGCGCCGGCAGCCGGAAGCGCGAGCGTCGCATGCCTCACGACATCGCCGACCGTCTGCTCCCACTGCGAACGAATCGCCGCGAGATCCACCACGACGCCTTGCCCGCGAACCGCGTCGTCCACGGCATCCGACTCGAACATCTCACCCGCGAACCGCCACAACTCATTCAGCGCGGCCTGCGCGCGCGCGTGGCTCTCTTCCGTGCCGTCACCCAGGCGCTGAACCCAGTCGCTCGTGTGGCGGAGATGGTAGCTGTCTTCCTTCAGTGCCTTGGCCGCGATTCCGGCGAGCGGCGCAAACGTGCAGCGCTGCAGCGCATCCCACTGCAGCACGCTGAATGCGTCGAAGAGAAACTGGCGCACGATCGTGAACGCAAAGTCACCCTTGGGCAGCTCCACCATCTGCACATTCCGAAACTCCGGCTCCGCACGAAAATACGCGAGCGCATCTTCGTCCCGTCCGGCGCCTTCCGTTTCGCCCGCGAGCTTGAGCAGTGCGCTTCCCTGGCCGACGAGGTCGAGTGCGATGTTCGCCATCGCGATGTCTTCCTCGAGGATCGGGCCGTGGCCGCACCACTCGCTCATGCGGTGACCGAGCACCAGGCGGTCGTCGCCGAGCCGGAGGAGATACTCGAACAGCGGGTTCTCGATCGCTGCTTCGCGTTTCCCTGCGACGGACGTCGCCGGTCGCGCGGCGGCGGACTCGCTCAAAAGACCTTCACTCCGCGTGGCACCTTGTAGAACTGCGGATGCCGGTATGCCTTGTCATTGCCGGGATCGAAGAACGGCCCCGCGTCGCCGGGCGCCGATGCGATGATCGCGTCCGAGGGCACGACCCAGAGCGACACCGCCTCGCCGCGCCGCGCGTACACATCGCGCGCGTTCTGCATCGCCTGCTCGGCGTCCGCCGCGTGCACGCTGCCGGCGTGCTCGTGCGGCGCGCCCTGGCCGGGCTGCGTGAACACTTCCCAGAGGGGGAGCTGCGAGTCGGCCACTACGCTGCCTCCGTGGCGCGCGCGGCCTGCTTGGCCGCGTACGCAGCGGCCGCCTCGCGCACCCACTGTCCCTCAGCGTGTGCCTTGCGGCGCGCGGCGAGCCGTTCGTGATTGCACGGCCCGTTCCCCTTGATCACCGCGAAGAATTCATCCCAGTCGATCTCGCCGAACTTCCAGTCGCCCGATGTTTCGTCGTGCCGAAGATCCGGATCCGGAAAGGTGAGGCCGACCGCCTGCGCCTGTGGCACGGTAAGGTTCACGAAACGCTGGCGCAGCTCGTCGTTCGTTTTGCGCTTCACGCGCCACTTGAGGAGTTCGGCGGAGTTCGGCGAGTCCTTGTCGCTCGGTCCGAACATCATCAGCGACGGCCACCACCAGCGATTCAGCGCGTCCTGCACCATCGCCTTCTGCGCGGGAGTGCCGGTCGCGAGCGTCGCGACGATCTCGTAGCCCTGGCGTTTGTGAAAATTTTCCTCTTTGCAAATCCGAATCATCGCGCGCGCGTACGGGCCGTATGAAGCCTTCGCGAGCACGGTCTGGTTCACGATCGCCGCGCCGTCCACGAGCCAGCCGATGCAGCCGATGTCGGCCCAGGTCAGCGTCGGGTAGTTGAAAATACTCGAATATTTCGCCGTGCCGTCGAGGAGCTGCTCGACGAGCGTCTGGCGGTCGACGCCGAGGGTCTCGGCACCGCAATAGATGTATAGCCCGTGGCCGGCTTCGTCTTGCACCTTGGCAATGAGGCACATCTTGCGCCTCAAACTCGGCGCGCGCGTGATCCAGTTCCCCTCCGGCAGCATGCCGACGATCTCGGAGTGCGCGTGCTGGGACATCATGCGGGTCAACTGGCGCCGGTAACGATCGGGCATCCAGTCTTTGGGCTCGATGGATTCACCGGCCGCGATGCGAGCATCGAAGGCGGCTACAAGGGAGGGATCGTCTTCTGAGGGAAGAGCCATATTCCGTAATCTATAAGTCTGAGGGGAGAGGGGCGAGGCGAGGGGGGAGCGGGGAGCGGGAAGTTGAGGGAGGAGCAGCGAGATCAGGCTCATCGGCTCACTGAAGTGCCTCGCCGCGAGGTCGCCAAGATCAAGCATGATTCTCGCGTCCTGTCGCCCTCGAGTCTCCCCGCTCGCCCCTGGTCTCGCCGCTCCCCCCTCAACTTCCCGCTCCCCGCTCCCCCCTCGCCCGCCCCACTATCTTTCCCCGATGCCAGTCTCCGTCTGCACAACGAACTCCATCGCGACCGTCACCTTCGGCCATCCGAAGGGCAATTCCCTCCCCGGCCCTCTCCTCTCCCAACTCGCGCTCGAGCTCACCAGCCTCGGGGCAAACCCTGACGTCCGCGTCATCGTTCTCCGCAGCGAAGGCGCTGGCCCTTTTTGCGGCGGCGCGTCGTTCGAAGAACTCACGGCAATCACGACACCCGAAGGCGGCCGGGAGTTTTTCAGTGGCTTCTCACGCGTAATACTGGCCATGATCCGCGCGCCGCAGTTTGTACTCGTGCGCGTCCAGGGGAAAGCGGCGGGCGGCGCGGTTGGACTCATTGCGGCGTCCGACTTCAGCGTTGCCGTGCGGACCGCGCCCGCCCGCCTGAGCGAGCTCGCCCTGGGGATCGGCCCTTTTGTCGTGGGGCCCTGCATCGAGAGAAAGATCGGCCTTGCGGCCTACAGCACCATGACGGTCGGCGCCGACTGGCACGACGCCGAGTGGTGCGAACGGCACGGTTTGTATTCGCAGCTGTTCGATTCCGCAGCGGAGATGGACACGGCGCTCGACGCCCGCGCCGCGACGCTCGCGGGTTCGAATCCCGAGGCGATGGCGAAGCTCAAGCGCATCTTCTGGGCCGGCACGGAGCACTTTGACCAGCTGCTCGATGAGCGCGCGGCGATGAGCGGCGCGCTGGTGCTGTCCGATTTCACGCGCGCAGCCATCGCGCGCTTCCGGGACCGTCAAAAATAACAAACTGCAAATTTGCCACGGATTTCGCTGAAACGCACGGATTTTGCGCGAGTTCATCCGCGAATCCGTGTGATCCGTGGAAGGTTTTTCTTTCTTTTTTCCTTAGCGCCAGAGTTGTTTCCTCTCCCGGCTCATCAACGATTGCTCGCCCTCTCGCGTTGCCGATAGATTGGCGGCGCGGTCTCAACCCGAACCAACGTCTGCAATGCGCATAGCAGTCCCGCGAGAACGAGCGCCGCGCGAATCGCGCGTGGCGCTGGTCCCCGAGAGCGTCGCGAAGCTGGTCAAGAGCGGCGCAGCTGTCTCAGTCGAACACGACGCCGGCCTCGCCGCCGGATTCCCTGACGCCCAATACACGGCCGCCGGCGCCACGATAGCTGCGGATTTCGCCGCGACCGTTTCCGGCGCCGACGTGGTCTGTCAAGTCGAACCTCCGCAGTCCGCAGCGGTCGGCACTCTGCCCCAGGGTGTCGCAATCGTCAGTTACTGGCAGCCGGGCGGCGCGCCCGACGTGCTCGCGGCGCTCGCCGCACGCGGAGTGAGGATGCTGGCGCTCGAGCGCGTCCCGCGCATCACCCGCGCCCAGTCGATGGATGTGCTTTCCTCTCAGGCGACGGTCTCCGGCTACAAGGCGGTGCTCCTCGGCGCATCGGCGCTCCCCAAGATGCTGCCGATGCTCTCGACCGCCGCCGGCACGCTCGCACCGGCAAAGGTGTTCGTCATCGGCGCTGGTGTAGCCGGCCTCCAGGCGATTGCCACTGCGCGCCGGCTCGGCGGCCTCGTGAGCGCGTTCGACGTGCGCGCTGCCGCGCAGGAGCAGATCCAGTCGCTCGGCGCGACTCCGCTGAAAATCGATTTGGGTGGCGACGCCGAAGGCGGCGGCGGTTACGCGAAGGCGCAGAGCGAAGATCAGGCCCGCCTCACGCAGGAAGCAATCGCGAAGCACATCGCCGGCGTGGACCTCGTGATCACCACCGCGGCGATCCCCGGCAGGCGCGCGCCAATCCTCATCACGAAAGCCGCCGTCCAGGGAATGAAGACGGGCTCGGTGATCGTCGATCTCGCATCGGAGACGGGCGGCAACTGCGAGTTCACCAAGCCCGGCGAGACGGTGGACGCCGGCGGCGTGCAGATCATCGGCCCGCTCGGCCTGCCGAGCACCGCGGCGTTTCACGCGTCGCAGATGCTGAGCCGAAATATTCTCACGTTCGTCACGCACATCACAAAGGACAACGCGCTCAACATCGACGCGACCGACGAAATCACTGGAGCCATGTTGGTGACGCCCGAGGTTACGAAATGACCCAGATCTTCCAGCTGTACGTCTTCATCCTCGCCGGCTTCGTCGGCTTCATCGTCATCCAGCGTGTGCCGCCGCTGCTGCACACGCCGCTCATGTCGGCGACGAACGCGATCTCGGGCATCTCGCTCGTGGGCGCGATCGTCGCGGCTGGCGGACAGTACGGGCGCGTCTCGACGATTCTCGGTTTCGTCGCAGTCGTCTGCGCGGCCACGAACGTCACGGCCGGATTTCTCATCACCGACCGCATGCTCGCGATGTTTAAGGGACAGGTCAAGAAGACCGAAGACCGAAGACCGAAGACCGAGGCGACCAAGTGAACGAGCTCGCAACGCGCGACTTGGTCATCCAGGGGTCGTACCTCGCGGCGTCGGTCCTGTTCGTGCTCGGCTTGCGGTCGCTCACGCGGCCCACGAAGGCGCAGCTCGGCATGCAGCAAGCCGCGATGGGCATGCTGTTTGCCGTCATCGGGACGCTGCTCAACGCGAACATCCTGACGTACGAGTGGATCATCATCGGGCTCGTAGTCGGCGCGATCGTCGGCTACCCGATGGCGATGAAGGTGCCAATGACCGCGATGCCGCAGTTCATCGCGTTCTCGCACGCGTTCGGCGCGGTGGCCGCGACGCTCGTGGGCGTCGTGGAGTACCGCGTGCGCAGCGGAGCAACGGGCGATGAGGGACTCTCGCACGGACTCGCCGCGGCGCTCGGATTCGAAGTGCTGTTCGGCGCGCTGACCGTCACGGGATCGTTCATGGCGTTCGCCAAGCTCCAGGAGCTGATGACCGGGCGGCCGATCACGTTCAAGGGGCAGAATGCCGTGAACCTGACGCTGATCGCCGTTGCGTTCGGGTCGCTCGCGGTGCTGATCGCCAACCCAGCGAACGCCACCGCGTTCTACATGATTCTCGGCCTGGCGTTCTTCCTCGGCATCTCGATGGTACTGCCGATCGGCGGCGGCGATATGCCGGTGGTGATCTCGCTGCTCAACTCGTACGCCGGACTCGCGGCCGCGGCCACGGGCTTTGCAATCGGGAACAACGTGCTGATCATCGCCGGCGCGCTCGAAGGCGCGGGCGGATTTATCCTCTCGATCATCATGTCGAAGGCGATGAACCGGTCGTTCGCGAACGTGATCTTCGGTGCGTTCGGTGCGGCGCCGTCGGCGAAACCGGGCGAGAAAGGCGCGGCGAAGGAACCGAAGACCATTACGCCGGAAGACGCGGCCACGCAGCTCGCGTACGCCGGATCTGTCGTGATCATCCCTGGTTACGGCATGGCGGTCGCGCAGGCGCAGCACACGTGCCGCGAGCTCGATGAGCTGATCTCAAAGAAGGGCGGCGAGGTGAAGTACGCGATTCACCCGGTCGCGGGGCGCATGCCTGGCCACCTGAACGTGATCTTGTCCGAAGCGGGCATCGACTACGGCGCGCTGCTCACGGACGTCGATGATGCCAACCGCGTGCTCGCCACCGCCGACGTCGCCATTGTGATCGGTGCGAACGACATCGTGAACCCCGACGCCGAGGACGACAAGTCGAGCCCGCTCTACGGCATGCCGATCTTCAGGCCGTGGACGGCGCGAACGGTGTTCGTGATCAAACGCGGCAAGGGCACCGGATTCTCAGGCGTCGAGAATCCATTGTTCACGCGCGACAACACGCTGATGCTCTACGGCGATGCGAAGGGCGTGATCGGCTCGCTGATCAAGGAGATCAAGGCGCTCGACGAGGGACACTAGCTTGCCTTCCGCACAGATTCGTGCAACGACTTTTAAAAGCCTTACCACGGATCACACGGGTTTCACGGATGAGCAACAGCCTTTCTTTGGAACAGCCAACAAGAATGCTGTTTGTTTATCCGTGTAATCCGTGAAATCCGTGGCAAAGCAGTTGCCGTTTAGAGCTTCAGCGCGACCATCTCGGCGATGCTCATCCCGCTGCTCGCCTCAGCTTCGTCCGCGGTAAGAGCCCCGGAGTTCACCGCTCGCACGAAATAGTTCACCAACCCCCGCCCCGTGGCCGCATCGTCGAACGCCGCGCCGACTCGCGTGGCCTGCGCTGATTTCGCAACGAAATTCTTCAGTCGCGCGCCAGCCGCGTCGACCCCATCCAGAAAAAACCCGAAAGTCGCAGCATATCTGCTCACCAGCTGCGCCGGGTGCAGATCCCACCCCTGATAGAATCCGTTCGCCATCGCGTGCCTGACATTGTCGTGGTGCAGCCGCCATGCCGCGTGCACGCTTCGCCTGTTCTCCGTGCGCTGCTGCGCGCTCAGTTCACCGGTGTGAACGGGAACCGGCAATATCGCCGTCGCGCCGTCGGACAGCTGAACCATTGACCCCGCGAACGCCACCAGCATCATATTTCTCGCGAAATCACACGATGAATGTCGCAGTGACTGATGCGCCGCGGTGATCCCGAGCGCCGCGGTGAAATCGTACGCCCCGAAAATGGCGCCGCCCATCCGCGGGCCACCGGCCTCGGCGAGCAGCGGGAGAAGCGACCGGCCGTCCGCGCCGACCACGAGTTGCGGCGTTTCGACCATCACCTCGAGGCCGATCGACCACTCCGGCAGCTTGAACTCACGCTCGCACTCGTCGAGCAGCCGCGAAAAATCGGCGACCTGCCCAATCGTCGTCGCCTTGGGGAGATTCACCACGAAGTTCGGCGGGACCGCACCGGCACGCTCGATCAACGCTGAAAGAAAAGCGCGCAACGACCGAACGCTCCGCCGCCGCTCGCCCTCCGCAAAGGACTTCACGCGGATCCCAATGCGCCACGGAAGGAAACCCGCGGCCATCCCGGCGGCGACCTCACGGGCCGCTGAGACCGCGTGGCCATCCTCCTCCGTGTCCGCGCGAACGCCGTAGCCGTCCTCGAAGTCGATCCGGTAGTCCTCGACCGGCTCGCTCCGCAGCTTGGCGCGAACGCGCGCATAGAGGCGCTCGGCCATGGCCGGCGAGTCGATGCCGAAGGCGGCGGCGAACTCACCCGCGTCACCAGCGAAAGCATCGAGCGATTCCAGCGCGAGTGCGCCGAACCGCGCGGCCACGCCCGAGCGAAACAGGTGCGCGCCGCCAAATACCGTATGGACCGGCTGCCGGGATTGCGTCGCTCCGCCCATCCGCTCGCCCACTCCCCCTCCAGACTGACGTTCGACGAAACCTAATCGCCCGCCGCCGCATCGGGTTCAAACGATCCGCACACTGCGCCATGTCGAACCTGTGCCACCCGATCTGCAAATACACCCCGTCCCTTTCCTTCGACTGCCATGACCATCACGAACTCCATCCGTTCAGTTTTCGCCCTCGCGGCGTTCGGACTCGCCGCGCACGCTGCGGGCGCACAAACTCGCACGCTCTCGGGTTCGTCGATTGCGATCTACGACCTCGCCGGCCACGTCACCGTTGAGCAAGGCAGCGGCAGCGACGTGACCGTCGAAGTCACCATGGCGGGCCACGACGCGAAAAAACTCTCGATCGACGTCGGCGAACTCCGCGGACGCAACACACTGCGCATTCGCTTCCCAGATGACGACATCATCTACCCCGACCTCGGCCGCGGGTCGAGCTCCGACTTTCGCATCAACAGCGACGGCACCTGGGGCGGCGGCGACGACGACGATCGTGGCTGGAGCGGCGGTCATCGCATTCGCATCAAGGGGAGCGGGAGCGGCACCGAGGCGTGGGCTGATCTGAAGATCCTCGTCCCCGCCGGAAAGGACGTCGCCGTGTACACCGGCGTCGGCGAGCTCGGCGCGACGCGCGTCACGTCGGACCTCCGCCTGAGCGCCGCGTCCGGCCACGTGACGGCAAACGGCACGAAGGGCAACTTGTACGCATCCGCCGGTTCCGGCGGCGTCGAAGTGCGCGGTGCGAGCGGCGACGACATCCATATTTCGGCCGGCTCTGGCGGCGTGCGCGCCACCGACGTCAGCGGCAAGCGCGTGCGGCTCAGCACCGGTTCGGGCGGCGTCACTGCATCAGGAGTGGCGTCGTCGGATGACCTCACCGTGAGCACGGGGTCAGGGCATCTCACCATCGACGACACGCGGTCGCCCAGCGTCCGCCTTTCGGCCGGGAGCGGCGGAATCCGTGCCGGCTTCGCGGCTCCGGTGAAATCGCTCGACGTCAGCAACGGCTCCGGCGGCGTGACCGTCACGCTCCCCGGCGCGGTGAACGCCGAAGTTGACATCTCGACCGGCAGCGGCGGCATCGACAGCGACTTTCCCGTCACGGTGAATCGCATGGAGCGCCACCGTCTGCACGGACAGATCGGCGACGGCAGTGGGCACATCCGGATCCGCTCCGGTTCGGGTTCCGTGCAGCTGCGAAAACTCTAGCGGCGGGACGAGCGCGCTTCGCTACGCCTTCGGGGTCGCCTGATCAATCATGAAGGCGTAGCGAAACGCGATTTCCTTGAGGCGCTCATACCGGCCGGTCGCACCGCCATGCCCCGCGCCCATGTTCATCTTGAGCAGAAGCGGGTTCGCGTCGGTCTTGTTTGCGCGCAGCCGTGCGACCCACTTGGCCGGCTCCCAGAACGCCACTCGCGAATCGTTCACCCCGCTCGTCACGAGCATGCGCGGGTACGAGCCGTGGCGCACGTTGTCGTAGGGCGAGTACGTGCGCATGTACGCGTACGCCGCGGCGTCCGCGGGGTTTCCCCACTGCTCCCACTCCTGCGCGGTGAGCGGGATCGACGCGTCGAGCATCGTGTTGATCACGTCAACAAACGGCACGTCGGCGACGATCGCGTGGAACAGCTCGCCCCGCAGGTTCGCGATCGCGCCCATCAGCAGCCCGCCGGCGCTCCCGCCATGCGCCACGAGGCGGTCACTCGACGTATACCGCTCGCGCACCAGGAACTCCGCGCCGTCGATGAAATCGAGGAACGTGTTCATCTTGCCGAACATCTTTCCCTCATCGTACCACGCGCGTCCCATGTCCTCGCCGCCGCGCACGTGCGCGATGGCGTAGACGAAGCCCCGGTCGAGCAGTGAGAGGCGTGCCGAACTGAACGTCGGCTCGATGATGTGCCCATACGCCCCGTACGCGTACAGCACGAGCGGGCGCGCGCCGTCGCGCGCGAACGGCGTGCGGTAAACAAGCGACACCGGCACGGCCGATCCGTCGCGCGCGGGCGCCATGAGGCGCTCCACCCGATATTGCGACGGATCGTATCCGCCGAGCACCTCGTCCCGCTTGCGAAGCTCTCGCGTGCGCGCGCCCATGTCGTAATCGTAGACCGAATCCGGCGTGATCAGCGACGAATACGTGAACCGCAGCGTGCGGGTCGCAAACTCCGGATTCTCTTCGACGACCACGCCGTACGCCGCCTCCGGAAACTCCACGAGATGACTGCCGCCGTCGGCAACGGCCGTCACGCGCAGGCGGCGCAATCCGCCCTCGCGTTCCTGCACGACCACATAATCACGAAAGACATCGACGCCTTCGACGAACACGCCGGGCCGCGCGGGCAGCCACTCGCTCCACGCGCCCGGACTCGAAACCGCCGCGCGCATCACCTTGAAGTCGCGCGCGCCGTCGCGATTCGTCAGCAGGTAGAGCCAGCCGCCGCCGTCGTCCACATCGTACTCGACGTCCGCGGTCCGTGGCGCTACGATCCGTGGCGCACTCTCCGGCGCGCGTGCGTCGAGCAGCCAGCTCTCGCCGCTCGTAAAGCTCGAACTCGTGAGCACCACGAACTCGCCGCTTCGCGATCGCCGCACGCCAACATTGAACAACGGGTCAGGATCGTGGTACACCGCCACGTCGCTCGAGCGCGGCTCGCCGAGGCGGTGCCGCCATACGCGATCGCCACGCTTGGCCGCGTCGGTCGTCTGGTAGAACAGCGTATGCCCGTCGCTCGCCCACGCGAGGCCGAATCCAAGCGCGTCCGCCGTATCGCCGAGGAACTCGCCGGTGCGCAGGTCCTTCACGCGCAGCACGAAGTCTTCGTAGCCGTTCGTGTCGACGAGCAGCGCGAGGTAGTTGTGGTCCGGGCTGACTTCAAATCCGCCGAGCTGGTAAAAGGCGTGGCCTGCCGCGGCGGCGTTCTGGTCGAAGATCACTTCTTCGGGAGACTCCGCTATGTCGCGCCGGCGACAGTAGATCGGGTATGCCTTCCCCTGTTCTGTGCGCGAGTAGTACAGCCAGCCGTCGCGCCGGACCGGAACGTCGGTGTCGTCCTCCTTGATGCGCGCGAGCATTTCGTCGAACAGCGTTTTCTGCAGCGGCTCCGTGTGCCGCATCTCCGCCGCGGTGTACGCGTTCTCGGCTTCGAGGTAGGCGATGACGTCCGGGTTCTCCCGGTCGCGGAGCCAGGCGTAGTCATCGGAACGGAGCTCGCCGTGGAGGGTGGCGGAGCTCGGGACGGCCTTTGCGACCGGCGGGGCGGCTTCTATGTGGGTGTCGGGCATATACGAAGTTTAGCGGATCGCGGCCGGTGACCTGCTGCGCTCTGAGTGAGATGCTTTGGGATTGGTGTAATTGGTCATTGACTCTGGGACGGGGCCTCATTGTCGTCCGCCAATCGGAAATGAGACGTCCTTTCCCACAGCCAAGAACCAAAGACCCCAATCACAAGACATCTCACTCAGACCCGGCAAACCGGCATTCAGCGCACGCGGTAATGCTGTAAATTCCGCAATGCCCGCAACCTCCTCACCCGGCGCCCGCCTCCTCAGCGCATGGCGCCGGCTCTCCCCCCTCCCCGGCGGCCGGTGGCTCTTCACTCAACTCGTGAAGCGGATGATTCCGTACACCGGCTCGGTCTCACCGCGTGTGGAGATTCTCGAGCCGGGCCACGCGCGCATCTCGATCACCCAGCGCCGGCGAATCGAGAACCATCTCAACTCCATCCATGCGATCGCACTGATGAACGTCGCAGAGTTCGCGAGCGGTGCTGCGATGACCACGGCGCTCCCGCTCGGCTACCGCGGCATCGTGACGAAGATGACCATCGAATACTTCAAGAAAGCGCGCGGCACTGTGACCGCCGAAAGCCGACCGGTGCTTCCCGATCTGACGGTCGATGGTGAACACGACTTCACGTCCGAGATCACCGATCAGAAAGGTGATCTCGTCGCGCGCGCAACGGTGCGCTGGAAGCTCGGCCCCATTCCGCAGGCCGCAGCGTCGTGAGCACAACGGCAGAGAATAGATTTCTGGCCCAGACCGGAATTGCCATGCCGCTCATCTGCGGCCCGATGTATCCGTGCAGCAATCCGGAGCTCGTCGCCGCGGCAAGCGAGGCCGGCGCGATCGGCGTCGTGCAGCCCGTCTCGCTCACATATGTGCACGGCCACGAGTACCGCGAAGGGCTGCGCTACATCCGCAGCCTCACGTCAAAGCCGATCGGCTTCAACGCCCTGATCGAGGCATCGTCCAAGCTGTATTTCGAGCGCATGGTGAAATGGATCGACATCGCACTCGAGGAAGGCATCCGGTTCTTCATCACGTCGCTCGGCAATCCGAAATGGGTGTGCGAGCGGGTCCACGCGGTGGGCGGCGTGGTCTACCACGACGTCACCGAGCGAAAGTGGGCGCAGAAAGCGGTCGACGGCGGCGTCGACGGCCTGATCGCCGTGAACAACCGTGCCGGCGGACACGCGGGCGGTCTGTCGCCCGCAGCGTTGTTCGACGATCTGGCCTCGTTCGGAATTCCGCTCGTCTCGGCCGGCGGCGTCGGCACGCCGCGCGAGTTCACCGACGACCTCGCGCTCGGCTATGCCGCCGTGCAAATGGGCACGCGCTTCATCGCGACCGTCGAGTGCAAAGCGAGCGACGCCTACAAGCGGGCAATCGTGAACGCGACCGAGGCGGACATCACCCTGACCGAACGCCTCACCGGTGTTCCGGTGTCGGTGATCAACAACGACTACATCCGCCACCTTGGCACAAAGGCAGGCCCCATCGCACGCTGGATGCTGAAAGGACACAGGACCAAGCGGTGGATGCGAACGATCTACGCGCTCAGCTCGGTGCGCAAGCTCAAGGCTGGCCTCTCGAAGACAAACGGCGACGGCGAGTACTGGCAGGCCGGCAAGAGCGTCGCGGGGATCCACGATATCCGGCCGACGGCAGACATCGTGCGTGAGTTCGAGGCCGCGTGGCGCGCTGCTGGAGCTCGTGGAACGGCGCCGATCAGGCAAGCGTGAAGCTTACTACACGCTTGAAGCTTCCGACAAAGTGCTTGAGCCTCGACCCGCTGCGGACTGCGGACCTTCGACCCGCTGCGGACTACGGGAAGAACACGGGACGACGCTCACGCCCTTCCGCGGTCCGCAGCGGGTCGAGGTCCGCAATCCGCAGCGGGTCTAGTTCCGCAGTCCGCAGCGTGTCGAGCTTCAGGAATTTAGTCGGTAGCTTCAAGCATTTTGTCGTAAGC
>JBOHTH010000428.1:0-1943 GCA_050733535.1 Gemmatimonadaceae bacterium
ATGTCGCTGTCCGCGTGCGGTCGTCTTCCGGTCTACTGTTGATGTGATCGCTGGGCACTCCTGATCTTTGCCTGTGGCTCCTCCGTCTTCGCCCTGACCGATCGCCGCTCGCCTCGGCCTGAGGGCCCCGTCGGTCCGCGGCACGGCCGCGCCACGGTCGCTGCGCTCCAGACGCGTGGCACGCCCATGCCATCGCTCCCCGACGTCGAGGCTCGCGGCGGGTCGGTTGGACCGCGTGGCGGTTCCTCTTGGCGGTGAAGGAACCGCACGACGCGGGTCCCACAGACGGCGAAGACGCCGAAGGAGCAACACCATGACGATCAAGATCACCCCGAACGACCACGGCACCCCGGCCGGCAAACTCGCCGACGCGGAACTGCACTTCACCGACGGCCCGCTGGCCGGCCTCAAGCTGATTGGCTTCTCGGTCTGGGAACTGCGGCGCACGCCCGGCGCCCGCAACGTGACGTTCCCCGCGCGCCAGTACAGCGTCAACGGTGAGCGGCGCTCGTTCGCGCTGCTGCGGCCGATCGTCGATACGTCGGCCCAGACGAACGTCCGCGAACTCATTCTCGAGGCGTACGCGGAGTGGGAAGCGCAGGCGGCGGTCAGCAACTGACCCCACACGCCGGGGCGCGCGGAGCGCCCCGGCTGTTTGAAGCGTGGGTGGCGACTACCCGCAGGAATCTGCGCAAGCGGCGACCGCCTAGCGTCTGTCGTCAGCAACGGAGCGCTTCAGCGCTCCATTGCACCGGCTGCGCGGTCCCGATGGGCGTCGGCGTCCGAATGGTGTGCGGATTGTGGTCAATTTCCGCCTTTGAAAAGGTCGAGCTTGAATCTGCGAATACGACAGCATTACTCTCGGGCCGTGGGGTCGAGAACGCTTGCAGCTCGCGAACGACGTCCCCGTCGCTCGCTCGCTCGAACGGCGCTGTTGATTTACTTCGCGCCCGCAATCGTCATCGGTGTCCTGCTCCTCGTCATGTTTGGGCTAGCCCTCATCGCCGCGCCGTTGGGAATTCTCGTGGGGGCCTTGGCGCGTGCCGGATGGCACTGAGGAACCGACGTAAACCCGTTTGATGGACCGTCCGTTCATGGGTAGCTCGTTCCCCGCGTAGTTTGTTGCGGGTAGCATCTACCCGTGCTGCGCGAATCGAGGCATTCATTCCGCGACGGAATCGCCTGCTCTCGTTCCTCTCGAATCCGAGTTAAGTCCCTGTCATCGCATCACCTACGGGCGACGGCGTCCGTGACGTCTACGATTGCACGACATCTTCGGGCGGTCGGCTGCGTCCTTGCCCTGTCTCTATTACGGTTGAGTACTCGTAGGCCAAAAACAGGGCACGCGGAGCGTGGCACGAGCCAACGGAATCCTGGCGGCGTTAACGGCGGAGGAATGGCGGCGTCTTCAACCTCAGTTGGAGCTTGTGCGTCTCCCCGCTGGTCGAATCTTGTACGACATCGGCGACACCGTCCGGTACGCATACTTCCCGACCAATGGCATGGTCTCGTTGCTATCGTCCACGCGCGAGGGCGCGACGGTCGAAGTCGCCATGGTGGGTCGCAACGGTCTGGTGGGCTTGCCGATTCTGTGGCGCGCGAACACGTCGCCGTACCAGGTGTTGGTACAGATCGCATGCGACGCCTATCGGTTGCGATCGGACATCTTCCGCACGGAGTTTCGCAGAGACGGCACGCTACAGGAGGCCGTGCTGGAACACTTGCACGGTGTGCTCGTGCAACTTTCGCAATCGTCTGCCTGCCACCGATTTCATAGCGCGCCCGCGCGACTGTCGCGATGGCTCCTGATCAGTCGCGACTGCGTGCAGTCAAACACGATCGAACTCTCGCAAGAGTTCTTTGCGAGAATGCTCGGTATTCATCGCAAACGCGTGTCCTCCGCGGCACTCACACTCCAGGCGCGTGGTGCGATCCGTCAACGC
>JBOHTH010000429.1:0-3237 GCA_050733535.1 Gemmatimonadaceae bacterium
TCGTAGTTCCCTCACTCTTCTTTGTGTTTGCCGTGCAGCCGTTTCGCGCGGCGCTTGTGAAGGTGCAGGAGCAGCTCAGCGTGGAGCGTGACGCATTCTCGCGCGAGCGCGCAGCCGTGGCCGCGGCGAGGCGGAACCCGCTGATGCAGCACACCGCCGATTCGGCCATGCAGGCGATGGCGCCGCGCCTTTTTGCGGGGCGCGACGACGTCATGGCGAGCGCGGAGGTTGCGAGTTATCTCGGCGAACTCGCGCGCGGAAATCATGTGTGGCTTCAGGACGCATCGACGCGGCCGGCCACCGCGCTCGACGGCGGAGTCCGCGCGCTGCACGTCGAACTTCGCGCCGAGTCTGACCTGCGCGGCATTCTGGCGTTCGTGAAATCGCTCGAGACCGGCGACAAGTTCCTGCGAGTGCAGCGCCTCGACATCTCGGCACAGCCTGGGCGCGCAGACCAGCCAGGTGCCGAAACGCTCGCGCTGTCTGCGTCCATCGTCGGATACGCAATTCCAGACCCGGGTGCGCAGGCCCACACAGCACCTGCCATCAAGGGGGCGCCATGAGCGATCGCGACTGGACCGCGACGCTTGCGGGGCGCGCATCGCTGGCGCTGCTCGTCGTGTCGGGGGGTCTCGCGCTCTGGACGCTGGCGGATGCCCTTCGCATCGCGCCCGTCCCAGAGGCAGCAGCGTCGCAAATCCCGAACGGCGGCGCGCTCGCCGCCGCAACACCGCCGCGCGACGTGAACGTCGCGATGGCGATCGAGACCGACCCGTTCGCGCCCGACCGGAGCGCACCCGAGCGCCCGTATCGTGCGCCCGGGGAGGACGGCGGCGACGCGGCACCCGCCGCTCCGGTCGTTGAGCCGGTCGTGCTCGGGACCGCCGTGTCCGATGCCGCTCACAGTTTTGCGACCGTCCAGCTCGCCGACAGCCATGCGGTGATCATGCGCGTCGGGGGAAAGATCGGCGAGTACACCGTCAAGACCATCGAGCGAGGGCACGTCGTGTTCACGACGCCGTCCGGAAAAAAGCTCGACATTCCAGAGCTGAAGCCATGACTTCCAATTCGATCAAGGCCTTTTGTGTGCTCGTCGCCATCACGGCCGCGGCATCTCCGCTCAGCGCGCAGCGCACCGGACGCCGCTTTCAGTTTCCGCCTCGCGACACGACGCCCACGCCGGTGACGAAGACCGACACCAGCCTCATCCGGAAAACACCGGACGGGTTCGTGCTCGACTTTCAGGAGCAGGAGCTGCGCGTCGTGCTCAGTGCGATCGCAGAAGCAGGCGGCCTCAACGTGACGTTCGCCAACCTGCCGAACACCAAGGTCACGCTGCGGATGGGGCAGCAGGTGTCGAAGGCCCAGGCGCTCGACGTGCTGCGCGGCGTCGCGGAAGTGAACGGACTCAAGATGACCGAGACGCCGGCGCTCATTCGCATCGAGGGGACGCGGACACTCACGCAGCAGCAGCAACAGACGCAGTTCGCGCAGGCCGCCCAGCTCAAGCTGTTCACGTATCGGCTGAAGCACGCGAGCGCGGTCACGCTCGCACCGGTGTTGATGAGCCTCATCACGGGGTCCGCTGGCTCAGCGCCGCAGGGTGCCAACACAGCGAACGTGTTCGGCAACGGCGTGGTCGGCGTACCCGGTGCTGGCGGAGTTGGCAGAGGCGGGGCGGGAGGCGGAGGAGGAGGTGGCGGGAACGGCGGAGGGGGTGGCGGTGGCGGGCGCGCGGCCGCTCCGGCCACGACGCCCGACGTGATCAACTTCACTCCGGCGTTTGGCGGCGGCCGCGGGGGGATCGCGCAGGCGCTGCAGCAGGCACTTGGCGGCGGAGCGCTTTCTTCGGCTGCGTCGCAGATGCGCATCGTCGCGGAGGACGCGACCAACTCACTCATCGTGCGCGCCACAGACTCCGATTGGGCGCTCGTCCAGCAGGTGCTCGGCGCCGTGGACCTGCGGCCGCTGCAGGTGCTGATCGAGGTCACGATCGTGCAGGTCCAGCGCACGCACGACCTGAACCTCGGCATCAGCGGGACCCAAACCAAGACCAACAGTCTCGGCGGGCTCGATACGACGATCAAGTTCGCGTCGCAAGCGAGTCCCAATGATATCGTTGCGCTGCTCACGGGCGGAAAGGGCGCGGTGAATTACGCCGTCGCGCTGAACGCGCTGCAGACGCGCGGCGACGTGAGAGTGCTGTCGCTCCCCGTGATCATCGCGCAGAACAACAAGCAGGCGATCCTGAACGTCGGACAGAACGTGCCGTTCGTGCAGGTGTCGCAGTCGGCGGCGATCGTCGGCACGGGGCTGGTGCAGACGATTCAATATCAGTCGGTCGGCACCACACTCACGATCACACCAATTATCAATCCCGATGGTTATGTGAATCTCTCCGTGAGCCAGACGGACGACAACGCGACCAACGACGTGCAGTTCAACGCACCGATCATCAGCCAGCGCCAGGCCTCGACGCAGGTGTTCATCAAAGACGGCCAGACCACGGTGATCGGCGGACTGACGGACAACACGACGAGCACGACGGTCTCGGGCATCCCGATCCTGGACAGAATTCCGTGGATCGGCGGCCTGATCTTCGGCAACACGCAGAAGACGGTGACGGCCGACGAGCTCTACCTGTTCCTCACGCCGCACGTGATCTCCAGCGACGAGGACATCGACAAGCTCCGCGACGCGACCAAGAACCAGAGCTCGCTGCTCGAGCAGACGGACGTCAACGCACGCATCGTTCCGAAGGGCGACACGATCCAGATTGGCGAGCCGATCAAGAAGCCGGCTCCTCCGGGGAAGCCGAAACCGGACTCGAACACCACCAAGCGCCCGGACGACTCGCGCTGATGACCGCCGCGAACCATAACGGCGCGAGCGCGCAGCACGCCGCGTCCGAACTGCTCGAAGTGGACCGGCTCACGACGGCGCTCACCGCCGACTGGCTCGAGCAGTATGCCGTGCTGCCGCTGAAACTCGTCGACGGCGCGGTTCGCGTGGGGACGTGGAGCGACCGCGTCGAGCCGCTCGCGCTCGACGACCTGCGTCTCACGTTTGGCGTGCCGGTCACGCTCGAGCGGTTCAGCGAACACGACCTGCGCAGCGCAATCCGCCGCGTGTACGCACCGGACGCGGTCACGGCGGAAGGGCTCATAGCGGGCCTGAGCAACGGCGAGTCGCGCGGGCAGAACGCCGACGAGATTCCGCTCGACGACCTGCTGCACC
>JBOHTH010000430.1:0-15092 GCA_050733535.1 Gemmatimonadaceae bacterium
GATGTACGCATACGGCGGATTCTGGCTGTACTTGTTGATCGCGTTGCGGCCTGCCTGATAGCGATTCCAGAGCAGCTCCTCGCGATACTTCGACGCGTAATCGAGCACCGCCATCGACGCCGTGCGCATGTAGTCGACGGCGTCTTTGAGACGCCACCATCCTCCCGGCCACGGGCTCGGATAGAGCGATTGCGGACGAAGGTCCTGATACTCCTTGGGAAAATCGCGGATCGTATAGAAGTGTGGCGTCGCATACTGATAGAGCGCGGTCTCCGTCCAGAACGACGCGATGTTCTGGAGCATCGGCATGTAGTCGATGTAGCCCGGATACCACGCGTCGAAGCCGGTACCCATGTGTGTCGCGCCGACCTGCCCGTTGGTCTCGAGCTCTTGCGCGATCGTCATGCCGATCGTGTTCACTTCGCGCGACATCAGCGCATTGACGTGATTCGCAATGGGTTCTGCAAACGGCGGCAGCCAGATGCGCGTGGGGAACGGCGCCGTCTGGTGCTGCACGTAGATGACCGTCGGCTCCCACTGCCGCCAAGTGCGCGCGACCACGCGGGACTCGACGACGTTGAGCATGTACGCGTCGCGGTTGTTGTCGTGGCCGAGGTACTTCTGGTAGAGCTCGTGCAGCGGCGAGACCTCGTAGGGCGTGCCGACGTTCTCGCGGTACCAGTTCACGACGATGTTCTGGCCGTCGGGATTGATCGAGGGCCAGAGGAAGAGGACGTCGTTGTCCAGGATCGCCTTGATCTTCGGATCGTCGGGATGCGCGAGAATGTCGTAGGCGAGCTGGATCGTGTGCTGCGATCCGGCGATCTCCGAGGCGTGCAATCCGCCGCTGATGTCGACGAACGCGCGCCCTTCGTGTGCGAGCGCGTGGGCCTGGTCGTCGGTGAGTCCCTCCGGATGCGCGAGTTTCTGCGCGATATCGCGATAGTGATCGAGCTTCGCGAGGTTTTCCGGCGAGCTGATGATCGCGAGCGTCCACGCGTGGCCGGTGGATGTCTTGCCGACGTCAACGAGTTTTATTCTGTTGGACGCGGCGGCCAGCTTCTGGAAATAATTCATCGACTCATCGTACGTCGCGAGTTTGTAGTCCGCGCCGACGGTGAAGCCGAGGACCGATTCGGGGG
The DNA here is from genome assembly GCA_050733535.1 of Gemmatimonadaceae bacterium. GTDB lineage: Bacteria > Gemmatimonadota > Gemmatimonadetes > Gemmatimonadales > Gemmatimonadaceae > Fen-1231. The sequence goes on from JBOHTH010000430.1 coordinate 1,143, forward strand.
TGGGGATCGCGCCCTGCTGCGCCGGCGGCGAGGATTGCGAGGCGGCGGCGCGAGGGACGGCGATGGAAAGGAGGAGCAAAGCCGCGCACGCGATCGACGCGTGCGCGCGGGTGCTGCGTTGCATCAGTGTCTCCCGGCGGTGGGGTCCGGGAGAAAACTACGGCTTTTTCCGAACCGCTGTGCGCGGCGGTGGCGGCGGCGCGGAGGCAGACCCCGTCGATCCTGCGTTGTTCGACCGCGGTGTGGCCGTGCCGCCCGACGCATTTCCGCCCTGCGAATAGCCGTGACCGTTCACGACCCGTCCGTGCTGGGGCATTGCGCCTACGCCGGTACCACCGCGGGGGACGACGACCGGCCCGCCCCCGAAATATCCGCCGTATCCATAGTACGGAAGCGCGCCATAGCCGTACCCATAGCCCGCGTAGCCTGCGTATCCGTAGCCACATCCGAACTGCGAGGCGTAGAGATTCAAGCCGCCATCGTACGGGCCATAAAGCCAAGGGGAGCACCCTTGGAGCAGGGTCGACTGCGAGGCATAGATGGGGAAGCCGAAGCGATCGAATCCAATGATCGGGTCAGCGGCCGCCATTAAGCTCGTATAGCCGTACTGTGAGTAGGCACTGTCGGTATTCTGACGCGCCACTCCGCCGTTCATGGGGTTCACCGCCAGTACATCTGGATACGACAAGCCAACCATTACGTCGATCACACTCCCTGGCACCCCGTGATCGGCGAGCTGGACGAGCTCGTTTCCGCTCAACGGCACCGGCTCGGTGGTGGAGATTTTGTCGGTCTCGATCAGCCAAGTGGAGACGACGTTCGGATCGACTTCGCGCGACGCCTCTTCGACGTCGGCAATCGACACCGGCTCGGTGGCGGCGAGCATCGCCGTCATCTGCGCGAGGGGATGCTCGCTGAGTTTCGCCGTGATCGCGGTCGGCAACTTGCTGTCATCCGAGGCCTCGCGGTACCGAACGGAATGCACAGCGCTGCTCTTTTCGACGCGCATTCCCTGCACATCGATCCACGTTCCGGAACCCGCCATCGCGTAAATGGCGCTCACCTTTGTCGGCGGCCTGCCCTTGCAGTTGTACTCCGACTTGAGGTACACACGGCGCGCCGACGGCGACCACTTGGCGGTCTGCCATCCGGTGCATCCGTCCTTGGCGATCGCGTGCGGCTGCCCGTCGGCGTCCACATGCGTGCTGTCGGCGACCTTGCCGTCCGTCACGGTCATGACGTCAACCGCGGACGGGGACGACGCGGGAACGACGCATACCGCGGAAGGTGCCGTCTTTCCGACGACCCGGATCAGCGTGCCCGCCGGGGTCCAGCAGCCGAGCCAAGCCTGCCAGCGCGCATCGGGCTGCGAGGTCGTTTGGGTTTGGGCGACCGCCGGCATCGCGATTGAAATCGCAAGCACAGAAGCGGCAGCGGTACGAAACATGGAACTCATTCTTGCAAACATGATGTCCGTCCTGTCAAAATCTGACGACAAAGCCGACACTGGTGGTCAACCCGGAGAGATCGATCCGGTGGAATCCCGAGAAGTCGCTCGACGGCGTGGCGCTGGCCGTAAGATAGCGCGCCTCGGCGCGGAGCGCCCATCCGGGTCCCATTGACCAGTCGAGACCAGCGAGCGCCTGCGCCATCGGCGCCCAGCCCGAGGTGCGAAACTCATCGGGGAAGACCGCCATCGTACTGTCGTCGATGAAGTCGCCCTTCTGGTCGAACGAGTAGTTCATGACGCCGACGCCGGCGCCGACGTACGGTGCGATGCGGCTGGGCACCCAGGCAAAGCGTCCGACCTGGCGACCGCGGTCGGTGAGATAAAAGCGCGCGCTCACTGTCAGCGGTGTGCGCGCGAACGCCGTGCTCTGCTGGATAGGCTGGTTGTTGTTGTCGACGAAGTCCCTGAACTCTGAGCCCTTGTTCATCCCGGCGTACGAGATGTCGAACGAGAGGTCGACGCGCGGCGCGATGGTGAACGCGAGGTCGGCACCGATGTCGACGGCGTTGAAGTCGGAGTGGTTGACGGTGAGATTGGTGGTCGTGAAGGTGAACAAGTCGCTGTTCGCGGACGGCATCGCGTAGCCGCCGTGGAACGACCAGCTTCCCGTCGGGGCATGAAAGCGGAATCCATTGCCCGAATCCTGCGCACTCGCGGGACCGGCAACGGCGAGAGCCGCCGCGACAGCCGAAGCCAGCGCGCCGGCGCGCATACGGATCTTCACGAGCCCTCCCACAAACAGGTTACACGGAATACTACCGTCCAGCAGGTGATTCGTTCCTGATCAGTGGCGGTTTTTCAATGTAGGTCGCGACCTTGTGCCTCGCCATCCGTGGGGTGCAGTCCTACATTTTGACGCTCTCCCCTACCACCGGACCGATTTGAGCATCGACTTGCGGGCGCAACTCCAAACGACGCTCGGCGACGCCTACATCCTCGAGCGTGAGCTCGGCGGCGGGGGAATGAGCCGCGTGTTCGTGGCCGAAGAGGTGCGCCTCAAGCGACGGGTGGCCATCAAAGTCCTCTCGCCTGAACTCGCGCAAGGCCTCAGCGTCGAGCGGTTTGAGCGCGAGATCCAGACCGTGGCCGCACTGCAGCAGGCGAACATCGTCGGCGTGCTCTCCGCGGGCGACACCGACGGGCTGCCGTTCTACACGATGCCCTTTGTGGAAGGTGAGTCGTTGCGCGCGCATCTCGCACGCGGGCCGCTCGCCGTCACGGAAGTCATCGGCGTGATGAAGGACGTGTCGAAGGCGCTCGCGTACGCGCATCAGCGCGGCATCGTGCACCGCGACATCAAACCGGACAACGTCCTGCTCTCCGGCGGCACGGCGGTCGTCACGGATTTCGGCATCGCGAAGGCGATCAGCGCTGCGCGCACGTCGTCGGGCGGTGCGACGCTCACACAGATCGGCACATCCATTGGCACGCCGGCGTACATGGCGCCCGAACAGGCGGCGGGCGATCCGGACATTGATCATCGCGCGGACATCTATTCGCTCGGTGCGATGGTCTACGAGCTGCTCGCAGGACACGCGCTGTTCGCCGGCCGCACGCCGCAGCGCGTGCTCGCGGCGCACATGAGCGAAGCACCGGCGCCAATCATCGATGTGCGCGCCGACGTTCCCGCGCCGCTCGCCGACCTCGTGATGCGCTGCCTGGAGAAGGACGCCGAGAAGCGACCGCAATCCGCTGGTGACATCGTGCGCGCGCTCGACACGATCACGAGCGGAAGCGGCATGCCATCCATGCCGCCCGTGCTGCTTGGCGGCCCCGGCGTGTTCCGGAAAGCGCTCGCGGTTTACGCGGCGGCGTTTGTCGTCGTCGCCGTGATCACGAAGGCCGCGATCGTCGGCATCGGGTTGCCCGATTGGGTGTTTCCAGGCTCACTGATCGTGATGGCGCTGGGGCTGCCGGTGGTGCTGTGGACCGGCTACGTGCAGCGCGTCACCCGCCGCGCGCTCGCGCAAACTCCGACATATACGCCGGGCGGCACGCCGTCGCTCACGCACGGTACGATCGCGACAATGGCGCTCAAGGCGGCGCCGAAGGTGAGCTGGCACCGCACGGCGCGCGGCGGAATGTATGCGTTCGGCGTGTTCATTTTCATCATTGGCGCGTTCATGGGAATGCGCGCGATGGGCATCGGGCCGTTCGGCTCGCTGCGCGGGAAGGGGACGTTCGGGGCTCGTGAGACACTGGTGGTCGCGGATTTCCGCAGCCCACCGGGCGATTCGACGCTCGGCGGGACTGTTGCCGAAGCGCTGCGCACGGATCTCGCGCAGTCGACGTCGCTGAAGGTGCTGACGCGCGCGAACGTCCGCGACATCCTCGGCCTCATGCAGCGCCCTGCCGAGAGCGTGGTGCAGTTCGATCTCGCGCGGGAGATCGCCACGCGCGAGGGAGCGAAGGCCGTGCTCGACGGGGAGGTTGTTCGACTCGGCAACGGATACGTGGTCTCGGCTCGCTTGGTCAACGCGCTTGACGGCAGCGAACTCGTGACCTTCCGCGAGACGGCGGCCGGCGAAGATCAGCTGATCGAGGCGCTGGGCAAGCTGTCGAAGGGGGTGCGCGAGCGCGCCGGCGAGTCATTGCGCAACATCCAGCAGAGTTCGGAGCTGGAGCGCGTGACCACGCCTTCGCTCGCCGCGCTGCGAAAATATGTGGATGGGACGAAGGCTGTGGAGGAGCTCGGCGACGCTGATCGCGGCCTCGCGTTGTTGCAGGAGGCCGTGACGATCGACACGTCATTTTCCATGGCTTGGCGCAAGATCGCCGTCACTCTGACCAATGACGGCCGCGATCCTGCGCGAGCGCTCACAGCGGTCGAGGCGGCGTTTCGTCACCGCGACCATCTCACGGAGATGGAACGGCTGCTGACCGAAGGCTACTACTACACGCGTGGCGGGAAACGAGACCGCGACAAGGCGATAGCAGCATACGAGGCCGCGCTGGTCATCGATTCCAACAGCACGTCAGCGCTGAACAACCTGGCCGTCGTGCTCGGCGAGAAACATGAGTACGCGAAAGCTGAAGCGATATACAAGCGCGTCATTGCGCTCCCACGAACGTTTGGCGGTGCATTCACGAACCTGATGCAAGAGCAGATTCGCCTCGGTCACATCAGCGGGCTCGATTCGACGCGCGTCGCGTTTCGCGCACGGTTTCCGAACAGCGCCGCGCTGGGCGCCGCCGACTTGTATGCGGCGTGGGGCAAGAACGACATTCACGCGGCTGATTCGCTGGCACTGACAGGCTACGGCCGCGCGAAGACGCTTGCCGCCACGGTTGGCACCGCTCTAGGTGCCTCCAGCGTCGCCGAACTCGAGGGCAGGCCGCGCGAGGCCCTCAAATGGTCCGTCATTGGCGACGCGGCTTCGTTCCGCGCCGAGAATACCAAGGCCAACGCGATGCAGATTTCCCTCGACACTGTCTATTACTTCGCCGCATCGCTGGAACGCCCGACCGAGGCGAAGGCCGCGTTGGCTCGCGCGGTCGGTCGAATACCCATGTCGGCGCTCAAGCCAGAGGAGCGCAATTGGCGCCTGATCGCGCGCCTCGCCGTGCGGATGCACGACCAGTCCCTCGCGAAGCAAGCAGCCGAGGGCTTCGAACACGATGAGGCCGCGAGCGCGCCTGATGTCGAAGGTGCCCGTGCATTTTTCACGGCGCACGTTGCGATGACGGAACAGCGGTGGGACGCCGCACTCGACGCGCTGCGGACCGCCGACCGGAGGTATGCAATCTTCGACAAGTACGCGTTCGTTCTGTTTGCGCAAGCTCACGACCTCGCCGGCCACGCGGATTCCGCGATTTACTATTTCGAGAAATTTGCGGCGAACAAGGACCCGAATATGAGTGAGGACTCGCAGTTCCTCCCGGGCACCTACAAACGCCTCGGCGAGCTGTATGAGGCCAAGGGCGATACGGCGAAGGCGGCCGCGAACTACGGACAGTTCGTGGAGCTCTGGAAGAACGCCGAACCCGAGATGCAGCCGCAGGTACAGGCAGTGCGCGAGAAGATCGCGAAGCTCGCGCCGGTCGAGAGGCTGCGCCGCTGACGCGATAGCCCGTCATGCGAGGTGGCGCCACGGAGACTGGGGCGCATATTCGTTGTCATTCCACAACCATGACGACGACCATGAAATCACACATGAGGCCGGTGGCGATCGCTGCGTTCGCCGCCGCCATCGCCGGCTCCACGCTGCGCGCACAGGCGAAGCCTGCGGCGAGCGCCGACCCATTCCTCTGGCTCGAACAGGTATCGAGTCCGCGCGCGATGGCGTGGGTGCGCGCCGAGAACGCCAAATCGACAGGCGTCCTCGAAAAAGACCCGCACTACGCCGCGCTCTACGCCGAGGCGGTAAAGATCGCGGAGGCGCGCGATCGCATACCGAGCCCGTCGGTGATCGGCGGACAGGTCTACAACTTTTGGCAGGACGCCGAGCACGTGCACGGCATCTGGCGCCGCACGACGCTGGCGAGTTATCAGACGGCGTCGCCCGAGTGGACGACAGTGCTCGATCTCGACGCGCTGTCGAAATCGGAGCACGCGAACTGGTTCTGGAAGGGCGCACAGTGTGCCGAGCCGGCGGAGCGGCGCTGCCTGTTGCATCTGTCGGACGGCGGCGAAGACGCGGTGACGGTGCGCGAATTCGACCTGCCGAGCATGAGCTTTGTGAAAGGCGGCTTTGTGCTGCCACATGGGAAGCAGAACGTCGCGTGGGAGAACGTGAATTCGCTCCTGGTTGCGCGGGAGTGGGCGCCGGGCGAACTCACGAAATCAGGCTACGCGTTTGTGGTGAAGCGGCTCGCCCGTGGCCAGCCGCTCGCGAGCGCCGTGGAAGTGTTTCGCGGCACGAAGAGTGACGTAAGCGTCGATCCGTTCGCGGTGGAAGACGGCGCGGGTCATCGTGCGGTGTTTATTCGGCGCGGCGTGAGTTTCTTCGAGTCAGAGGAGTTCATCGCTACGTCCAAGGGATTTGAGAAGCTCGCGATGCCGCTCAAGTCCTCGGTCGAGAGTCTCGTGGCTGGTCAACTGGTGCTGCGTCTCGATACGGCCTGGACGCCGGCCGGCGGGACGGCGTTCAGCGCAGGGTCGCTCGTGTCGGTGCCGCTGGCGACGGTGATGGCGAGCCCGTCGAGGTTTGGCGCGACGCTGGTGGTCGCGCCTGGGCCGCGCGAGTCGATTGACGGCATGGCCGCCACGCACGACGCGCTGCTTGTCACGCAACTCGACAACGTGCGCGGGCGCGCGTACGTGTACTCGCCGTCGTCATCGGGCGCATGGACGCGCACGAAACTCGACCTCCCGGACAATCTGACGATCGGCCTCGCCGATGCCGACGTGCACTCGAATGTCGTGATGCTGAGCGTCGCCGGGTTCCTGACGCCGAACTCGATCTGGCTCGCTGACGTAAAATCGCGCGCAGTGTCAACAATCAAGTCACTGCCTAAAAAGTTCGACGCATCGCGTGACACCGTCGAGCAGCTCGAGGCGACATCGAACGACGGCACGCGCGTCCCGTACTTCGTTGTGCATCGGCGCGGTATGAAGCGCGATGGCTCGAACCCGACGATTCTCTACGCCTACGGCGGGTTTCAGGTGTCCGAGACGCCATCGTACTCGGCGAACATCGGCAAACTCTGGCTCGAGAACGGCGGCGTGTGGGTGCTCGCCAACATTCGCGGTGGTGGCGAGTTCGGGCCCGCATGGCATGATGCGGGGCTGAAAACTCACCGTCAGGTGATCTACGACGATTTCGCCTCGGTCGCGCGCGATCTCGCCAAGCGCGGCATTGCCAATGCGAAACATCTCGGCATTCAGGGCGGATCGAACGGCGGATTGCTGATGGGAGTGGAGTTCACGCAGCACCCCGAGCTGTGGGACGCGGTGGATATCCAGGTGCCACTGCTGGACATGCTGCGCTACGAGCAGATCGAGGCGGGGGCGTCGTGGGTTGGTGAATATGGCAGCGTGTCGGTTCCCGCAGAGCGCAAGTTTCTCGCGTCGATCTCGCCATATAACAACGTGCGCGCGGGTGTGAAGTATCCCGAGCCGTTCATTTGGACGACGACCAAGGACGATCGCGTCGGCCCGCAGCACGCGCGGAAGTTCGCGGCAAAGCTCGCCGAGATGCACATACCGTACCTGTTCTACGAAGTGATTGAGGGCGGGCATGGCTCAGGCGCGAGCCTGAAGGAACGTGCGCATACGACGGCGCTGGAGATGACGTATTTCGCGCGGCAATTGATGGCGGGCCCGGCCCGGAATGTGACGCTGCCATGAAGGACGCGCGGGCGCAGTCGTCGTGAGCGATCCCATCCCGTACACGTGCCGGCGTACGACTCGGGCGATCATCTGCACCCAAGCGACGCGGGCTACAAGGCGATGGGCGACGGCATCGACCTCGCGCTTTTTCGTCGGCGGCGTCCGTAGCCTTACGAGCAGTGAGGCGACCGCGAGATCTCGTCCAGCATGGAAGGCCCGATAGGCCGCGCGCTGTTACGGCTGTTTGAGCGGACGACAAACCTTTTGCGGCTGCACGGCACCGGCATTCGCCACCGCACTGACGCTTGGGGCCTTCACCCACTCGCCCATGTGGAACGAGAGCTCGATGAGCCGGTTGCCGCGCTTGACCTGAAATGTGTTGAGGTCTCCGCGCTCGAGATTCCACAGTCCGATCTCCGGATCCGCTGATCCGACCGTCGAGACTCGATTGACCGTGACGATCGAATCGCCGTTGGCCAGCCCGGAGAGCCCCGCCGGTGACTGTGGGTCGAGATCGGCGACGACAGGATACGACGCGTTCACGTTGTCCTTCTTCGGATCTTCGCGCGACCACACCGCGTGGTGAATGCTGGTGAAACCGCGGCATGCATCGAGATCGGTGGAGTTCGTGAAGTACGTGTAGCTCACGGTCTGCTGTGCGTTCAAGCCTCGGGGCGCATACAATGCGCTCACGGCGAGCCCCCCATCACCAACGTCAGTCGGCGCAGCACCATGGCGGTGCCTCACAAGTCAGGAGTTGATTCAGAGTTACGCCGCGGACGCGCGTGTGTCAATCAGCCGCTTGGGGCGTCTGCAGCATCGAAACCGCTGATACGGTTCATTAGTTTACGTCTCGCGCGAACCCAACCCCAGGAAAAGGCAGATGGCAACGAAACTCAAGCGCGGCCGCGACGCCGCCGACGGCGTCGCCGCGGTGAAGGGCACGGAAGTCACACGTGAAACCGCCGACGGCCTGCTCGTCACGCTCGGTGTCGACGGACTGTATATCAAGGAGAAAGGCCGGCGTCTCGTCGTCGGTCCGTTTGATTACACCGTGCTGTATCGCGATGGCGTGCAGCGCGCGAGCGGGTTCAACCCCGTAAAGCCACGCGAACCTGGACGCGGGAAGGTGCAGCACGTCTCGCGCGGACTGCTCGGAGTGAGTCGCGGAAAGTAGGTCTCATCGACTACACGCAGGCGCGGTGGATGCGTTAGCGCAGACCAGCACGCGCCCTGAGATCCTCGGAGGGAACGAAAAGAAATCTCCGGCCGCGCCTTCGCATTGTCAGCAGTCCGTCGTCGACCAGGACGATGAGATCCGTGCGCGCGGTTTCGTACGCGACCCCGTGTGAGCGACGGTGCGCTTCGATCGTGAAGGTCGTCTCAGGCTGGCGCAGCGCACGTGCGAGCAGTGCGAGCTGCCGCTCATTGAGCACCAGTGCAGTTTTCCACGACCGCTGAAGAATGATCTCCGCTTCGCGCGCCTCGGCCGCCTTTCTCGCGAGATATTCATGGAGATCCTCGATCGCGCGCCGCAGCACACGCAGCTGATCCACGAGGAAATAGGTCGTGTCGTTCCCGTCCGTCTCTGTATAGAGAAACGAGCGGAGATATTGGCCGCGTGCGCGCCTGAGGATGCGCGAGATCGATACGAACTCGCACAGCCAGTATCCATGCCTGGCCATCGACCAATAGAAGAGAGCCCGCGCGACGCGGCCGTTGCCGTCGACGAACGGATGGTCGTAGGCCAGCTGAAAATGGAGGAGAATGCTGCGCAGCGCCGGGTGGAGAAACTGATCCCCGGATTCGCGCGCGTTTGCGAAGGCACACAGGTCGTCGAGGCGCTGCGGAAGCTCGGCCGCCTTCGGAGGACGATGCAGAATGCGCCCCGTGTCGTCGCTGACGACGATGTCGTCGGCGTCGGTGCGGAATCGTCCGACGCTCGCGGAATCGTCGAGCGTGCCTTCGGTCACAAGCGCGTGCAGTTCGAGTACGATCGCCGGTGTCAGCGGCTCGCTGTCTTTCGAGCGCAGCCACTCCATCGCGCGATAGTTGTTCAGGATCATTTGCTCGCCATGGTCGCGCGCGGGGCGCCCTTCACGAAGCATCTGCTTGGCATTCGCGCGTGACGTCGATGCGCCCTCGAGCTGACTCGACGTGATGGATTCCTCGGCGAGAGACGCAAGCAGGTAGCGCTCTCGGGTGCCGGGGTCGGTGACCTGAGTAGGCGTGCGAATCGCGCCGGCCGCGTCCCTGTCGACGAGGTGCAGATATTCGGTCAGCACCAGGACGTTCGCGAAGGAAAAGAGATCGCCCTTCACGTCGCGAAGTGGAATCGTCCGCGATGCCGCCTTACGCGCGAGTTTTACCGCGTGCCAGCTGTTTTCTATTGAAAGGCCGTCGATGGGCTGGCGGTGCCGAAACTCATCCCAGTGGAGGTAACGACCACCGGGCGCCGGAGAGGCGATAGCGAGCGCCGGCAGCACGGCCGCAACAGCGGCCCTATCCCCGTAGTCGAGCTGCGGCGGCGAGATTAGGATGCGCATTGCCAGCGATTACCAATAAGGAAATAATTGGTAATAGCATACTGCCAAATTACCAGAATTGCAATAACTGGTAATGGCCTGTAATCTGTCAACCGCCGTTCTCGGTTCGATCGAACGACGCCAGTTGACATCTGATGTTTGATGCGATAACATCTGATGCATGCGCACGACTCTCGACATTGCAGACGACGTCCTCTTCGCCACCAAGGAACGCGCGCATCGCGAGCACAGAACCGCCGGCGAGGTTGTTTCCGACCTGCTTCGCCAGGCGCTGACGACGCCCGCGCCCGCGGCAGTTCGCGAGTCCAAGGCAGTGTACGGGCTCACACCGTTCGCCCGGCGCGGCGGCATCGTCACCAACGAGCTGATCGACCAGCTGCGCAACGAGGACGCCTACTGAGCACCATCATGCGCGCCCTGCTCGACGTGAACGTCCTTATCGCGCTCCTCGACGCCGACCATGCTTCACACCGTGCGGCGATGGTCTGGTTCAGCGCGCAAGCAGGGGACGGATGGTCGTCGTGCCCGATCACCGAGAATGGGTGCGTGCGAATCATGTCCCACCCGTCCTACCCCAACGCGCATTCGCCCGTCGAGGTCGCCGAGCGCCTGCGGGGCGCCACGGCGCACGAAGCGCACGAGTTCTGGCCCGACAGCGTGTCACTACTCGACAGCGATCTTATCGACGTCACGCGCATTCATGGTCCGCGCCAGCTTACGGATGCCTATCTGCTCGCGCTCGCGGTAAAGCACGGCGGCCGCCTCGTGACATTCGACGCGGGGATCGCCATCTCCGCTGTCACTGGCGCCAAGTCGCGGCATCTCGTCGCACTCTGACAACCAGCTCGCTCACGGCGGATCCACCGCGAGCTTCAAGCGCCCGAGCGTCAGGGGCGTGGTGAACCCGCCGCGCGTCAGTTGCCCGCTGATCGTGTCCTCACTCGCCAAGACTCCGACGAACTGCGCGGTGTCCGGGTGCAGCCCCGGGAAGACCATGGGTTCGAAGTCGTAGATTATTTGCAGCCGCAGCGAGTCGGCGGCGATGCTGCCACTCACGACGAGTCCGCCGTACGGCCCCGCTTCGCCGGCGAACGAGCCGGTTCCGGAGACGGCACCGGAAGATTCAGTGACCGCAATGAGAAACGAATTCCCCGGGAAGTCCGCGAAGTCTTCGCCCCACGATCCCTGAACGTCATGATCGGCCGGCGGCACGGGAGCGAGAATCGCGTCGCGCGCACACGCCCCGAGCAGGGCACAAGCGCTGATTAACAACCGTGCGGTGCCGGCCATAACGCTCACTCTCCGATGTGATCCCCAATTGCATGTACCTGCGGGGTCACGAAATGCGTCACTGCGTGCCAAATCGGAGCGCCGCCATCCGACCGGCGCGAATCGGCCAACTACCCCCGCGTCAGCGGTTTGTACTTGATCCGGTGCGGCTGATCCGCATCCGGTCCTTTCCGTTTTTTCAGATCCTCGATGTACAACCCGTAGTTCCCCTCGAACCACACCACCTCCGAATCCCCCTCGAACGCAAGAATGTGCGTCGCGATACGATCGAGAAACCAGCGATCGTGCGTGATGACCACCGCGCAGCCCGCAAAATCGAGCAACGCCACTTCCAGCGCGCGCAGCGTGTCGACGTCGAGGTCGTTGGTCGGCTCGTCGAGCATCAGCAGGTTGCCGCCTTCCATCAGCGTCTTCGCCAGGTGCAGTCGGTTACGTTCGCCGCCTGACAAATTTCCGACTTTCTTCTGCTGATCCGCGCCGCGGAAATTAAAACTTGAGAGATATGCGCGGCTGTTGATCTCCTTCTTGCCGACCAAGACGATCTCGTTGCCGCCGCTGATCTCCTCCCAGGCGTTCTTCTCGTTGTTCAGCGTGCGCGTTTGATCGACGTACGCAATTTGCACCGTCTCGCCGACCTTCAGTTCGCCGCCGTCGGATTTCTCCTTGCCGTTGATCATCTTGAACAGCGTCGTCTTGCCGGCGCCGTTCGGGCCGATGATCCCCACGATTCCGCCGCGCGGGAGCGAGAAGCTCATGTTCTCGAACAGCAGCCGGTCGCCGAACGCTTTCTTCAAGTTTTTCGCGATCACGACGTCATTTCCGAGCCGCACCGGCGGCGGAATCACGATTTCGTTGGTCGCGACCTTGGCCTGCTGTTCCTCACTCTGCAGCTGCTCGAACGCCTCGATGCGCGCCTTGCTCTTGGCCTGCCGCGCACGTGGCGCCATCCGCACCCACTCCAGCTCGCGCGCGAGCGTGCGCTGGCGGGCGCTGGCCGTTTTCTCTTCGAGCGCCATGCGGTTCGACTTCTGCTCGAGCCAGCTCGAGTAGTTCCCTTCCCACGGGATACCCTTCCCGCGGTCGAGCTCGAGAATCCATTTCGCGACGTTGTCCAGGAAATATCGGTCGTGGGTGATCGCCACCACCGTGCCCGGGAACTCGGCCAGAAAGTGCTCGAGCCACGCGACGCTCTCCGCGTCCAGGTGGTTCGTCGGCTCGTCGAGGAGCAGCATGTCGGGCTCCTCGAGGAGCACGCGACAGAGCGCCACACGGCGCTTCTCGCCGCCCGAGAGCTTCGTCACATCGGCGTCGCCGGGCGGCAAGCGCAGCGCGTCCATGGCTATCTCAACCTTACGGTCCAATTCCCACAGGTTGTGCGCGTCGATGTACTCCTGAAGCTTTCCCTGCTCTTCGAGGAGTTTGTTCATTTCGTCGTCGCTCATGGGATCCGCGAACTTCATCGACACTTCGTTGAAACGGTTGAGCTTGGCGCGCTGCTCCTTCACCGCCTCTTCGACGTTGCCGAGCACGTCCTTTTTCGGATCCAGGACCGGCTCCTGCGGGAGGAAGCCGATGCGCGTGCCCTTATGTGCCCATGCCTCGCCCTGAAACTCGTTGTCGACACCGGCCATGATGCGCAGCAGTGACGATTTTCCCGCGCCGTTGGGGCCGAGCACGCCGATCTTCGCGCCGGGATAAAACGAGAGCCAGATGTCGTCGAGAATGATGCGCGAAGGCGGGATCACCTTGCGCAACGCCTTCATTACATAGATGAATTGCGGAGCCACGATCGAATGCCGGTAGGGGGTAAGAATTCTTGAACGGGGAAAGCTAACACCCATGGCGCAGAGTTCACTCCAGCGGGTCGTGGCGGCACTCAAGAAGCGCTACGGCAAGCCCAAGCCGCCGCCCACGGGCCGCGACCCGCTCGCGCTGATGCTCTGGGAGATGGTCGGGTACCTGACCGACGACAAGACGCGCGCGCACGCATTCAACCTCCTTCGCGACCGCGTCGGCCTGGCGCCGTCCACCGTGCGCGGCACGCGAATCCTGGTGCTCTCCGCGATCTGCCGCGAGGGCGGGCCGGTGCAGCCCGACCATCGGGCGCGCCGGATGCAGGAAGTCGCCGCAATTGCACAGGACGAGTTCAACGGGAACGTCTCACAAGTCCTCACCTGGGACTACCCGAAGGCCGTAAAGGCCCTCCAGCGATTTCCATCAGTCGCGGAGGCGGGCGCCGACCGCATCCTCATGCTCTGCGGGTCCCACGCCGTGCTCGGAATGGAGTCCAACGCGCTGCGCGTCTTGTGCCGCCTTGGCTATGCCAAGGAGGA
>JBOHTH010000431.1:0-13660 GCA_050733535.1 Gemmatimonadaceae bacterium
AGCAGGAACAGTTCGTCCACGCGGCGCCGCATCTGCTCGGCCGCCGTGCGAATGCGGCTGAGCGTGGAGCGCATTCGGTCCGGCGTCGTGCTCGTCGCCGCAAGTTCGTGCCCCGCCTCGCCGAGCACGAGCGTGAGCGGCGTGCGGATCTGGTGTGCGGCCTCGCGGATGAAGCCGCGATTGCGCCGCTGCGCATCGTCGAGTTTCTGGAGCAGCGCGTTGAATTCTGCGGCCAGCGCCGCGACTTCGTCGCGCGCATCGCCCACGGGAAGCCGCTGCGAGAGGTCCGTCGGCGCGATGCCCGCGATCGCAATCCCGAGCTCGTCGACCGGCCTGAGCGCGCGCCGCGCCAGTGCGTACCCCGCCGCGAGACTGAGCAGGACGATCAGCGGCGCCGCGATCGCGAGCGCGACGGCGAGCAAGTGCGTGTCGCTATCAATGCCCTCGATCGAATTGAACGCGAGCACGCCGAACTTCAGCGAAGTGCTGCCGGGGCGCGGCAGCGTCGCGCGCAGCACCGACGTGCGGTAGTCATCACCCGGTTTGTCCACGCCGAACTGCGGAGACCGCGCACTCGCCCACGTCTTCAGCACGCGGCCGATGACATCGCGCGATCCGACTCCCGCGATCATCGCGCCTGTGTCATTGACGATCACGAAGAGATCACCCGTGGGTGGCCATTCGCGCACGACTTCGTTGGCGGCGTGCGAGAGTGATGTGTCGGAACGTTCGCCGAGCACGCGCGCCATCGCGGCTGCGACGCCGTCCGCGGACGCGTCGAGGCGCTTGTCGAGCCGTCGCGTGGACTCCTTCCAGATATAGCCGAGCGCGATCGTGGCGAGGATGGCCAGCGCCACCAGAAACGCGAACGCGAACCCTGCAGCCAGCCGGAGCCGAAGCCGGCTAAGCGCCATTCGCGCTCCGGGCGCGGTCGGTGATCGCGTAACCTGCGCCGCGCACGGTGTGCACGAGGGGCACGAGTCCCGGGCGGTCCACCTTGCGGCGCACGCGGCCGACCAGCACGTCGACCGCGTTGGCCACGGGCTCGAAGTTGTCGTCCCACACATGGCCAAGGATCTTCGCGCGGCTCAGCACCTGACGCGGATTGCGCATGAGGTACTCGAGCAGCGCGTATTCGCGCGTGGTAAGCGCGATCTCGACATGCCCGCGCCGCGCACCGCGCGTAGCCGGATCGAGCTGGAGGTCCGCGATCTTGAGCACCGGCTCGAGTCCGCCGGACGGACGGCGCGCGAGCGAGCGCAGCCGCGCGAGCAGTTCGCTCACCGCGAACGGCTTCGCGAGGTAGTCGTCCGCGCCAGCATCGAGGCCGCGCACGCGGTCGTTCACCGCGTCACGCGCCGTGAGCATCAGCACCGGCGTGCGGTCACCGCGCTCGCGCATGATCCGGCAGACCTCAAAGCCATCGATGTCCGGCAGGCCGAGATCCAGAATGACGAGGTCGTACTCGTTCGCGGAGAGCGCCTTCAGCGCCAGCGTGCCGGTCTTCGCGGCGTCGGCGGCCCACGCCGCCTCGCGCAGCACGCGGAGCAGGAAGGCACTGACCTCTGGCTCATCTTCGGCGACTAGTAGACGCATGCGGAATAACTTAGCCGAATTACGCCGGCTTCGCAGTGAGGGGCGTGGAGGATTTATCTGTGAGGAGTCAGGAGGACGCCAGACGATACGACCGGCCGCGGATGGCGACCAGCAGCACGGGGACGACGAACAGCGTGATCGGCGTCGAGAGCGCAAGGCCGCCGATGACCGCCAGCGCGAGCGGCTTCTGCATTTCGCTGCCTGCGCCCAGTCCAAGTGCCAGCGGCAACAAGCCAAATAACGTGCAAAGGGTCGTCATGAGGATCGGGCGCAAACGCACCCGTGCCGCCTCGCGGATCCCGGTTTCGAGATCGACGCCGCCGGATTTCATGCGATGATTCGTGAAGTCGAGCAGGATGATCCCGTTCTTCACGATCAACCCGACCAGCAGGATCAGCCCCATGAAGCTCGATACGTTCAGCGCGGTACCCGTCGCAATAAGCAGGGCGAGCGCGCCGACGAACGAAAGCGGCGCGGCGAGCAGCACGACCAGCGGCTCCACGAACGAGCGGAACTGAATCACCATCACCGCCATCACGCTCACGGCCGCGAGGCCGAGCACGAGCAGCAATGCCGCGAACGCCGCCCGCTGGCTCGCGTATTGTCCCCCGAGCTCCACGCGGATCCCCGCCGGCGGCGGCTGTTCCGCAAGAATCGCCTTCACCTCGTTCATCACCGCGTTGAGCGGACGGTCGGTCACGCTCGCGGTCATGTGGATCATCTGCTGCTGGTTTTCGCGCAGGTGCTCGCCGAGGACGTCGGTCTTCGTGAAGGTCGCAAGCGACCCCAGCGCGGCGGCCTGGTGTGTTTGCGCGGAGAACACGGGGAGCGCGGGAAGCCGCTGCTCGTTGAACCGGACCGAGTCCGGTGCGCGCACGCGAATCCCGATGGACCGGTCGTCGAGGTGAATTTCACCAGCTGGCACGCCAAGAAGCGCGCCGCTGACCTCGCTGCTCACCTGCTCCGGCGTCAGCCCCATCCTCGCCGATTCCGCGCCGCGCACCTTCATCTGCATCTCTGCGGCCGGCTCGCCGATGCCGCCGAAGAAGTCGTCGAGCCCTTCGATCTTCCCGATTTTCGGACCGACCACGCCAGCATACTGCTGAAGCGCGGCCAGATCGGACCCAAAGAACTTGATTTCTACAGGCTCGGGATTCCCCTCCGCGTCGCCGAGCACGTCCGACAGGATCTGGTGAAACTCGACGCGGAAGCGTGGCACCGCCGCCGCCACCTTGCCGCGCACCTCGTCCATGACCTTGAAGATGTCGCGATCGCGCTGCGACTCGGGCTTCAGGCGGATGCTCATGTCGCCGCGGTTCTGTTCGGTGGCAAAGAGGCCGAGTTCGGCGCCGAGCCGGCGCGATGTGCCCGTGATCTCGGGCGTCTGCGCGAGGATATTCTCGATCGTGTGCAGCTGCCGGTCCGTCTCGGTGAGCGACGTGCCGCCCGGGCTCCAGTAGTCGAGGATGAACGCGCCCTCGTCCATGTCGGGGAGAAACCCGGTGCCCACGAAGAAATAGGCAGCCCCGCCGAGTCCGACGAGCACCAGCGCGGCGCCAATCATCAGACGCGGGTGGTGAAGCGCGCCGCCGAGCGCACGCTCGTATTTTCCGGCGAGCGCATCGAGCATTCCTGAAATGCCGTCAAACCGGCCGCGCGCGCGCGACTGCGATTCGTGCTCGGAGTCGCGTGCCGTGAGAAACTGCGCGCTCAGCAGCGGGATGAGTGTCAGCGCGAGCACCAGCGAGACGAGCACGCTCACCGTGAGCGTCAGCGAGAGCGCCGCGAAGAACTGCCCCGCGACGCCTTCGAGCTGGCCGAGCGGCAGGAAGACGACGACGGTCGTGATGGTGGACGTCGTCACCGGCCAGATCAGCTCTTGCAACGCTGCCCGAATCGCCGCATTGCGGTCCGCTTCCAGGTGGAGGTGCCGGACGATGTTCTCCGTGATCACGACCGCGTCGTCGATCACAAGGCCGATCGCGATCGCCATCGCGCCGAGCGTCATCAGGTTGAACGTCTGGCCCAGCGCCTGCATCAGGAATACGGTGATCGCGAGCGTGAGCGGGATTGCCGACGCGCTGATCGCCGTGATGCGCAGGTGGCGGAGGAACAGCAGCAGAATGATCACCGCGAGCACCGCGCCGATCAGCATGGCGTCGCGCACCGAATGCACCGCATCGGTCACGAGCGACGCCTGGTCGTACACGGCCTTCACATGAACGCCCGGCGGGAGCGTCTTGGCGAGCGCTTGCATGGTGCTGCCGACGCTGTCGGAGATTGCGACCGTGTTGCCACCGGGCTGGCGCGTGATGGTCAGGAGCGCGGCGGGACGTCCGTCGCCGGTAACCATCCGCACGTGATCCTCCGTGCCGGGAACCACGGTCGCGAAGTCGCGCACGCGCATCGCGCCCTTCACGACAACGTCCGCGACGTCTTCGGCCGAGTGCGCCTCCTGCGCGGAGACGACGAGGTACTGCTTGTAATCCGCCGCCACCCGCCCGACGGCGTCCACCGCGATGCCGGCCTTGATCGCCGCCGCGAGGTCGTCGTACGTGAGCCCAGCGGCGGCGAGACGCGCCGGATCGGCGATGACCTCGATCTCGCGCACGTCCGAGCCCTGGACGTCCACGCGGCCGACGCCCGGCACGCGCGACACCACCGGCTTGATCTGGTACCGTGCGATGTCGTACAGCGTCGCCGGATCACCGCCCTCGATGTTGTACTGCAGGATCGGAAACAGCGTCGGCGTCATGCGCTCGATCTGGATGTCGAGGCCCGGCGGGAGATCGCCGCGCACCTGATCCACGCGGAGCCGCACGAGTTCGAGCGCCGCGGCCATGTCCGTCCCGGCGGCGAAGGTGATCGGCATCTCTGTGGCGCCGCGGATCGACCGCGAGTTCACGCGTACGACGCCCGGCACGATGCTCACCGCCTCTTCGATGGGCCGCGTCACCGCGAACACCTGCTGTCGCGCCGAAAGCGACGACCCCTGCGCGACGACCGTGATCCGCATGAAGTTCAGCTCGGGATACACGGCGGACGGCAGGTGGAACGCCGCCCAAAGGCCGGCGGCGCTCAGCAGGCCCACGGCGAGGTAGATGAAGCGCTGTTCCGCCGCGACGACGTCGAACAGCGCCCAGCGGCTGCGCGGTTCGGTCACGGCTTCTTGCCCGTGGCTTCCGGCTTCACCACCTGCGCACTGTCGTCCACGCCGTACGCCCCCTGCGTTACGATCGTCTCACCGGCCTTCAACCCGTCGGTGATCCACGCGCCAGTGTCGGTGCGCCCGCCGATCTTCACCGGTCGCGACTCCGCGACGCCCTTCTCGTCCACGACGAACACCTTGAATCCTTCGCCAGTCGGCACGAGCGATGCGAGCGGCACGACGACGGCCTTCTCGTGCTCCGCCACCGCGATGCGCCCGAACACGGTCTGGCCGATGCGCAATGCCGCCGCGCCGGACTCGACCTCGACGCGCGCGGGCACGCCACGGCTCGCGCTGTCGACCACCGCGGAAATGTCGGCGACGTGCCCGCTGGCGATAGCCGCCCCGGACGCCGCAGCGCCGGCGTGCAGTTCGACGCGCTGGCCAACCTTCACATGCGACGCATCAGCGGGCGAGAGCGTCAGCAGTGCGTCGACCGCGGTCGGATCGGATACCTCCACCATCACCTGCGTCGGATCGGCACTCGCGCCGAGCACCGCGTTCATGCGCGTGACGACCCCGTCGATCGGACTGCGCAGCGTGGAAAGCTCGCGGGCACGATGCGCGTTCACCGCGTTGAGGCGAGCCGCGCCGAGATCTGCCGCGGCGGTCTCGGCGTCCTTGCGGGGGAGCACGCCCGCATCAGCCAGGCGCTGCGCCCGCTCGGATTCCTTTTCCGCCGCGGCGAGCGAGGCGTCGGCGCCCGTCGCGGCGGCGTCGAAGGAGGCCTGCTCGAACTCGACCAGCGGGTCGCCGGTCTTTACCCGGGCGCCGAAGGCGACGTAGACCTTGGCCACGCGTGTCGGCGCGGGCGCCGCGAGCGAGGCAAAATGCCCGTTGCGCGCAGCGATGGCACCGACCGCGTCCACCGTCTCGACGAACCGCTGCACGGCGACGGGCGCAACCTGCGCGGCCACCACCGCCGGCGTGTTGTCGGCACTGTCGTCGGGTTTCTTTGCGCAGGCTCCAGCGACGAGAGCGAGCGCAGCAAAGAGGGCGAGTGGTCTCATGGTTCCGTGCGATGGGCGGTGAGCGTGATCAGGTGCACGATGCCGGCCGCGTTGCGCGCGGCCGCCAAGTCGTCCACGTATTGCGCGAGCGTCTCGCGCGCGGCGCGCTGCGCCTCGAGCACGTTGGGAAGAGTCGATGCCCCTTCGCGGTATGCGAGGAGTGAGAGCTGCGCCACGCGATTCGCCGAGGTCACCAGCTGACTGCTCCGCTTAAGGCGGTCGAGCGCGAGGGTGAGCTCGCGGCGCGCACGCGCCGCCTGCTGTGCGCCCTCGAGCTTCGCCAGCGTCAGCGAGGCTTCCGCGCGGTCGTGCACCGCCTGCGCGAGCAAAACGGTGCCGCGATTCTGATTGAACAGCGGGAGCGGCAGCGCGACGCCCACGGTGGGCAGCACGCCGGGTTCGGCTCCGGTCGGGTCCCGCTGCTCCCAGCCGATGGCGAGCGACGGCGCCCCGAATATCAGCCGCTTCTCGAGCGTCAGCGCCTGGTCCGCCTGGCGGAGATCCTCCTCGGCCGCCGCGACGAGCAGCTGGCTCCCGGCCACCGGCTCGGCCGGCGCCGGCCCTGCGTCCAGCGTGTCAGCCAGCGTGATCGCAGGTGTTTCGGACGGCTCGCCCATCAGGGCCTGCACGTCGAGGAGCGCCGCAACGGCGTCGAGTGAATCGCGCGCAGCCGCGTTCACCAGCTGGCCGGCGCTGACCGTCGCGAGCTGCACATCGAGCTCGCTGCCACTGCCCGCGTCGCGGCGCAGGCGCGCGAGCGCGAGCAGACTGTCCGCGTCCCGCGCGGTCTCGCGCGAGAATGCCGCGCGCCGGGCCGCGGCCAGCGCGTTGGTATACGCAGTGTCTGCGTCGAGCGCGGTCGCCGCGCGCTCGAACTCAAAGCGATATCGTGCGGCGCCGACGCCCGCCGTGGCGGCGCCGACGCGCGCGTGACGCAGCCACGGGTAGTCGAGCGGAACGTCCATGATGAAATGCTGCTGCGGAACGGACTTCGAGTACGTGAGCGAGAGTGCCGGGTTTTCGAACTGGCGGGCGATCGTCAGGCCAGCGCTGGCTGCGCTGGAATCGGCCCGCGCGAACGTGATCCGCGGGCCACGCGCGAGCGCGGCGGCCACGACGTCCGCGCGGGTCATCGCGCGCTGTGCGTTGGCGGTACCGGCGGCAACAACGAGGAGCGCGGCCGCCATCGCGGCCGTTCCGAGATTCATCTTGACCGTCATCCGATTACGGTTTCTTGGCGGCCCGGGCGGCGCTGTCGCGGTCGCCCTGCTCGTCATCCCAGCGCGCCTGCCGCCGCGCGAGCATGTCATGATACTTGGTGCGCTGGGCGGCCGTGAGGATGTTGTCGATGCTCTTGCGCGTATCGTCGAGCACGGCCTGCATGCGCGGCCAGGTTTCGTCGCGCACCACGCTCACCGCGTTGAACTCATGGCGCGCAATGCTGTCCACGGCGGCGGCCTGCGCGGCCGTGAGATCGAGCGCCCTCGCGAACCGCGCGAGGTTCCGCTCGGACGCGCGCCCCGGTTCCCCACCCTCCTCCGCTTCCTCGACGGGCGGGCGGGTCAGGGTCATACCCGGCACGAAGCGCGGTCCACCCTCGTGCTCGCCGCGTCCGAACTCGCGGAACAGCGCCGCGCCCGCCAGCCCGCCGACGACGAACGCTACGCCAACCACCAGCGCGGCCGCCGCGCGCGGGCCCAGCCGCCAGCGCCGCTCGGTGGCATTGCTCCCGCCGACGGGTTCGCTCATTTTCTGTCACCGCCGGAAGAGTCTGCCGGAAATGCCTCGGCGGGCGCCGGGATAAGCGCGGCCTTCACGGAACTCGGCGCCGCGTCCCCGATGAGCACTGATTCAAACGCCGCACGGGCCGACGCCGCATCGGGTGGAGCCGACGCAACGGTCGCGATCACTGGCATCGAATCATCCGCGCGCCCCGGCCCGGAGCGCAGGTAGACGAACAGCAACAGGGCTGCGGCAAGCCCGAGCGGTACGGTGGCGAGCGCCGCGCGCGCTGCATAGTCCCACCACGCCGCGCCGGCCGCGGCCGTCGCGCGATAGCCGCCGGACGCACGCCGCCGCAGTTCTGCGAGCACCGCCGCCACTGCGCCACCGTTCAGCGTCGCGTGGAAGGCGGGCCAATCGACCTCGCGCGCCGCGTCCTGCTCGACGGCAACACGCAGCGCATCGCGGAATTCCTCGGTCACGTCGTCACGGTCGTTCATGAGTCCATCCTCCGTAGCGGCGCGAGCGCCACCCGCAGCGTCTCCCGCGCCTCATGCAGCAGCCAGCGAACGGTGCCGCTTGGAATCTCCAGCTGCGCCGCAATCTCCGCGCTCGTGAACCCTTCCACATCCGCCAACTGCACGACCAACTGCTGGCGCGGCGGCAGCAGCTGGAGCGCGGCGCGGAACCGGTCCCAAATCTCGGCGCGCTCACGAAGCGCCTCGCTGGACGCGACGACCGCGTCGTTCTCGACCAGCTCGGACCCTCGCACGTGCCGCGCCTCCGCGGCCCGCGAGCGAATCGCCGTGAGCGACTTGTTCACGACGATCCGCATGAACCAGGGGCCGAACGGCCGGCCGCGGTCGAATGAGTCGATCGCGTTGACTGCCGCGATGAAAGCGTCCTGTACGACATCCTCTGCGTCTGATGAGTTCTGAAGCATGCGGTTCGCCACGGCAAAGGCGCGCTTCGCGTAGCGCCGCGCGAGCCGGTCGAACGCGCCGCCGTCTCCGCACTGCACTCGCGCGACGAGTTCGGCGTCGGGTTCATCGGTCTGGGCCACGTCGGTGCGGACGGCGGTGAGGTTTGGGACGAACGCTGGATGATCTCCACCAATCCGTTACAACCGGAGGGGTGGAAATGTTGGACCAACGATAGTGCCGGGGCGACGTGGCGTCACGCGGCGAAAGACGAGTAATCAGTTCTGAAAATCCAGGTCTGAGTCGGCAGGCGTCTGTACCCAGGCCTGAGAAACGGACCACAAGGTTTCGTCGCCTCACGACTGTTAGGCCGTTTCCCATACCTGCGTACTGAGGCCTGCCGACTCAGACCTGGCAGTTCAAACCTGTTGCCTGCGAGCCCGGTCACGATACGGTCACGCAACCCCATCGGAACAGCCGTACGCCGTACAATGCACGCCATGGAATCGGCCAAGGAGATCGAACTCGTATCCTGCGACGCCGGTGGCGGTCACCGCAGTGCGGCGAACGCGCTCTGCGACATCGCGCTGCGCGAGCGGCGTCCATGGCGGGTGCAGCGGACGAACCTCCTGGACCTGTTCGGAGAACTCGACATCTGGCGCAGGCTCACCGGCATCAGCGGCGAGGACGGCTACAACGGAATGCTCCGCAGCGGCTGGACGCTCGGATCGCCGCTCATGCTCCGCGTATTCCATTCAGTGGTCCGGCGGTCCCACCGGTCGCAGGTCGCGCTGCTCGAGCGCCACTGGCGCACGCACGCTCCAGACGCCGTTGTGTCGCTGATCCCTCACTTCAACCGTGCTCTGTACGACGCGATGCAGCGCACGATCCCGGGCGTGCCGCTCGTGACGATCCTCACCGATCTCGCCGACTCCCCGCCGCACTTCTGGATCGAGCGCGGGCAAGAGCAATACTTCGTGTGCGGAACCGAACTCGCACGGCGGCAAGCGCTCGCCGCCGGGCATCCCGACGACCGGGTTTTCCAGATGTCCGGAATGATCCTCAACCCACGGTTCTACGATCCCGCTGCGCCGCGCGACCGCGGCGAACTTGCTGCGCTCGGCCTCGACCCCGCGCTTCCCACGGCGCTGGTGATGTTCGGCGGCTTCGGCTCCACCGCGATGCGCACGATCGTGCGGCGCCTCGACGCGAGCGCGCTGGACGTGCAGGTGATCGCCGTGTGCGGGCGGAACGAACGCCTCGAGGCATCACTGCGCGCGATGCCGCTTCGGATTCGCGCGCACATTACCGGCTTCGTGCCCGACGTCTCTCGGCTCATGCGCTGCGCCGATTTGTTCATCGGCAAGCCCGGCCCGGGGAGCATCAGCGAAGCGCTCGTGATGGGGCTGCCCGTAATCGTCGAACGAAACGCGTGGACCATGCCGCAGGAGCGATACAACGCGGAATGGGTCGAGGAGCGCGGCGTCGGAATCGCGGTGCGCTCATTTCGCCGGGACATCGTGAACGCCGTGCGCGCGATGACAGATCCGGCGCGGCGCAAAGCGTTCGTCGAGCGCGTCGGCGAATATCGGAACCAGGCCGTGTTCGAGATTCCTCCGATCATCGACCACATCCTGAATGGCGCGGTGGCTATGGAGCCGCGATCCCGAGGCGCCGGAGCAGCAGCGGCATACTGAGCCCCTGCACCACGAGTGAGATGAGCACCACGCCGAACGTCATGGTCACGAGCAACCCGCCGCCGGCGACGTCGGGCGCGAGACCGAGGGCGAGGACCATCGAGAGCGCGCCCCGCAACCCTCCCCACGTAAGCACGACACTCCATTGCGGCGATATCCGCTCGGACGTGCGATGGAGGAGCAGCGTCACGACGGCGATCACGCCCGCGCGGGCGATCAGCGCCGCAAGGTAAGCCACGCCCACTTCGCGCCACGCCGCCATGAGGTGGCTGTACGCCACCTCAAAGCCGATGAGCAGGAAGACAATTGAATTGAGCGCAAACGACAGATATTCCCAGAATGCGTGGATCGCCACTTGAGTGGAGGCGGACATTCCGACCCGCTTGCCGTAGCTGCCGCAGACCACGCCGGCCGTGACCGTGGCGAGTACGCCCGACACGCCCAACTGGTCGCTCAGCACGAACGACCCGTACGCGGCGACCATCGTCAGAGTGATCTCGATCATGGGGTCGTCGACACGCTTGGTGACCTGCGATGCCGCGACCCCAATGGCAGCCCCGACGAGCACTCCGCCGCCGGCGATTCGCAGCAGTTCCCACGCAATCGCCCCGGGCGTCGTCGTGCTGCCGGACACGTACGAGAGGATGAGGGCGAGAAACACGATCGCCGTCCCGTCGTTCAGCAAACTCTCCGACTCCAGCAGCGTCGTGAGTCGCGGAGGAACGTGCAGTCGCCTGAAGAGCGCGACGACGGCGATCGGATCCGTCGCGGCGACGAGGCCGCCAAACACAAACGCCACGCTCAGTGTGAGCGCAGGATCCAGCCCGAATGCGTGGAAGGCCACACTGGCGAGGCAGCCGGTCAGGGCGATGGCGGCCACGACCCCCGGGACGGCGAGCGCAGTGATCGCGCGCCACCCCCGACGAAACTCGGCGAGGTCCAGGTGGTACGCGGCCTCGAACAGCAGGCCCGGGAGGATGAACCCGAAGAGCACGTCCTTTGTGAGATGGGGCGGCTCGATCAGGTGGAGCGCGCTCAATGCCAGCCCAACGATCACCAGCGCAACGGTGTACGGCACCCGCAACCGCTGGGCCCCGATCGCCACCGCGGTCGCAATGGAAAACAGGATGATGAGCGTGCTCGTGACCGACATTAGGGAAACATATCGCAGCCGCCGCCCCTACCGCTCTGGCGTCCGCTCAGGCCTCTCCCGCAACTTCTCTTGATCGCGAGGTGCAAATCCGACAGGTTACACGTGACGCGGCAGTTCAGCCGCTGTCATGGCGGAGGTATTCAAATGAAGCTTCAGATCCTGGGCATTACGGCATCGGTCGCGCTGCTCGCAGCGTGGACGCACCCGGCGCCGGCTGTTCCGCAGGCCACCACGTACACGGTCGACATGAAGGCCGCATTGGCGACGCCGCCGGTTGCAGGGAACGCCGGGGGCCACGCGACGCTGTCGTTTTCGGGGCATACCGTCCACTACGAGATCAGCGTCAACGGGTTGAGCGGCCCCGCGACGATGGCCCACATCCACGTCGGCCAGCCCGGCGTTGCCGGCCCACCGGTCTACACGTTCAAGATCAACAAGGTCGCGTCGGGCAAGCTCGCCGAAGGCGTCATCGACCTGAGCAAGCCGGCGAGCAAGACCGTCTCCGGCGACTCGCTCAAGGTGCTCCTCAACAACGGCAGCGCGTACATCAACGTGCACACGGCCGCGCACCCCGGCGGGGAAGTTCGTGGACAGATAGTCAAGGACTAGGAAGCGTCCGGTACGGGCAGCGCGGCAGCGCCATCTTTCCCGACCCAATGCGGTGGAGGAGTTTCGATGACGCCCGCGCTGCTCGGGACGCTGTACTACGCCAGCGAGTGGACGGTCCGGCTGGTCATGCTGGTGTACGTCCCCCAGCGACGGTCGTCAGCCGCCACGCGGACCTGGCTGCTGCTGATTTTCCTGCTCCCGTGGCCCGGCGTCATCGCATACGCGGTATTCGGCCGCATCCGCGTGCCGCACGTTCGCCGCGACAAGCAGGCGCGCGCCTCGAAAGAGATCCGCCGCGCAGAGGCAAAGTTTCTCGCTGAACGCTCCGGCCTGGGCGCCGTCCCACCAGCATACGAGTCCGCCTCTGCGCTCGCTTTCGAAACCGGCGACTTCATGCCGTTCGCGGGCAACAGCGTCGAGTTCCTCGATGATTACGCGGAGTCGATCGCGCGCCTGATCGCCGACATCGACGGAGCACGGCACCACGCGCATCTGTTGTTCTACATCTTCGAGGATGACGCGACCGGCCGGAGCGTGGCCGACGCGCTGGCACGCGCAGCGGCGCGTGGCGTGGAATGCCGCGTCTTGATCGATGCGGTGGGCGGTGAAGGCGGCCTCGCGCGACTCGCGCCGCGGCTCCGCGCCGTGGGTGTCGACGTCCGCGCGATGCTGCCCGTCGGGCTGTTCCGGCGGAGCGCAGGCAGATTCGACCTTCGCAATCACCGCAAGATCGCCGTCATGGACGGCCGCGTCGGCTACACGGGATCGCAGAACATCGTCGACGCGGAGTTTGTCGCCGGCTTTCCGAACGAAGAACTGATGGCGCGGGTCATGGGGCCCGTCGTTGCCCAGTTCGAGGCGGTGTTCCTCACGGACTGGCTGCTCGAGACGGACCAGCGGCTCGATGTCCGCAAGCTGACCGTCGACGTCGCGGTCGCCGGTACCGCGTCGGCGCAGGTCCTGCCGAGCGGGCCTGGGTATCCGAGCGAGAACATGCGCGACCTGTTCATCGCGCTGCTGTACGCGGCGCGGAAGTCGGTGGTCATCACGACACCATACTTCATTCCGGACGAACCGTTCCTGCAGGCGTTGCGCGCGGCGGCAACGCGCGGTGTCGTCGTGCAGCTGGTGGTCTCGAAGCATGCCAACCAGCCCATCAGCCAGTTCGCGCAGCGCGCGTACTACGACGAGCTGCTGCGCGCCGGCGTGCGCATCAGCCTGTACCGTCCGCGTTTCCTGCACGCCAAACACCTCAGCGTCGACGACAACGTGGCCGTGCTCGGCACGACCAACATCGACATCCGCTCCTTTGCGCTGAACGCGGAAGTCAGCCTGATCGTGTACGATCCCGCCGTGGTCGCGGCGCTCGCACGGATTCAGGAGCGCTATCTCGCCAACAGCGACGCGCTCGTGGCGGAGGAATGGGAGCGACGGCCCCTGGTTGCGAAGGTGGCGCAGAATGTCGCGCGACTCGCCGACTCGCTGCTATGAGGCTTGGCTGACCGCGCCGGCGACTATCGCCCTGCGGGCCGGCGGCTGTTCGGCATCGCGCCCGTCAGGGGGGAGCGGCGAGCGGGAAGTTGAGGGGGCAGGGGCGAGACCAGGGGTAAGGTTGGGCGAGATCTTCGCGCCAGCCATGGGCGTTCGGCGGTTGCAACCCTCGGCGCACCAGCCGTGTCCAACTGGCGGGTATAGACAGTCTCTACCCTTGGGTATAGAATGCCTCTACCCACACGGCACACGGA
>JBOHTH010000432.1:0-3893 GCA_050733535.1 Gemmatimonadaceae bacterium
CGCCACTAGTCTCTCCCCTCAAGTCTGAGACTTCCCGCTCCCCGCTCCCCCCTCGACTACCCCCTCGCCTCTGTTCTCAACGGCCGTATCTTATCTCCCGTAAAGATAAAGCGTGTCAGTCACATGACATAGACCACCCGCCCCACCTCGCTGAGGAGGTCCCCCGCCCATGATGGACTCGTTCCGCCGCGGAGCCGGCGCCGTATTCGCGCTCGCTGTCGCCGGTGCCTCGCTTGCCGCGCAACCCGCGACCCAGCGCAGCATCCCCCAGACATACGCCATTACGAACGCGCGCATCGTTCCCGTCTCGTCTCCCGCGATCGAGAAGGGAACGATCGTGATTCGTGATGGCCTCATCACCGCGGTGGGCGCGTCAGTGACCGCACCCGGTGATGCGCGCATCATCGACGGCGCCGGACTGACCGTCTATCCCGGCTTCATCGACAGCTACACCTCGCTCGGGCTAGACGAGGCCGGGGCGGGGGGCGGAGGAGGAGGTCGAGGGGGACGAGGGGCTACGGGAGGTACCCCGATTGCGCCACGCGCCGCCGTCATGTCAACCAACCCGCCTGGTCTGCAACCCGAGAACAGCGCTGTAGACCTGCTGAAGGCCAGCGCCGATGCGTTCACGGGCGCGCAGAGTGTCGGATTCACCTCCGCGCTCACGGCGCCGCCAACTGGCATCTATATGGGTCAGGCGGCGCTGATCGATCTTGGCTCGGGCGACGCATCGAGTCTCATCGTGAAGTCGCCCGTCTCGCTCAACATCGGCTTCACGCCGCTGCGCAACGGCGGTTTCCCGAACTCGCTGCTCGGCGTCTTTGCGGCGCTGCGCCAGTCACTGCTCGACGCGCAGCACTATCGCGACGTCGCCGCGGCGTATGCGAGGAATCCGCGCGGCATGAAGCGGCCGGACTTCGATCCGTCGCTCGACGCGCTGCAGCCGGTGATCAACGGAAAGGTCCCCGTCGTGATGCGCGCGGATTCCAAGCGTGAGATCGAACGCGCGCTCGACCTCGGCAAGGAGTTCGGCCTGAAGGTCATCATCGCCGGCGGCGAGGAAGCGCCGATGCTCGCCGACCGCCTGAAGTCGGAAAATGTCCCGGTGCTCCTCTCCGTCGATTATCCACGAAAGGCTCCGCAGCCCGCCGACGCCGATCCCGAACCGCTGCGCGTGCTCCGCGAGCGCGTCGAAGCGCCCAAGGCCGCGGCGGCATTGCAGAAAGCGGGTGTCAAGTTCGCGTTCGAGTCCGGCGGCATCTCCACGTGGGCTGATTTCACCACGAACCTGCAGCGCACCGTCGAGAACGGACTCAGCGCCGACGACGCCGTGAAGGCACTGACTTGGCAGGCGGCGGACATTCTCGGTGCGAGCGACCGCCTCGGTTCGATCGAGACGGGGAAGATCGCAAACCTCACGATCGCGCGCGGCGACGTGTTCGAGCGCGGCGGGCGCATTTCACAGCTGTTCATCGACGGACATCCGGTCGCGGTGCGTGCGCAGATGGCAAGCGGCGCGGCGGCCACGGCCACCGGCAACTGGAATGTGGTGGCGACGCTCGACGGCGCGGATCATCCGATCTCGGTCTCGCTCCAGCAGGATGGTGTCCGCCTCACCGGCACCTACCAGGGCTCGCTCGGCGCGGGTGAAGTCACCAACGGCACGATCGGTGCCGACGGCAACTTCCGCTTGACGATGTCGCTCATCGTCGGCAACCTCTCGGAAGAATGCACGTTCAGCGGCGCGATGCAGGGGAACGGCATCAGCGGAACGATCAGCGTCGTCGGCGAGCCGACGACACCCGGCAAGTTCGTCGGCACGCGGCCGGGCGGCGGACGCGGCAGCCGCGCTCCGCGGGACGGGAGATAACCCATGCCTCGCTCAAATCGAATTCTCGAGGTGACCATGCAGCGCATGTCCATGCTCGCGGCCGCGCTGAGTTTCGCGGTGGCCGCGCAGGCCCAGCAGGCGACGACGGCGTCAAAGAACGCGCCGCCGACGCTCATCAAGAACGCGACGATCATGACCGTTACGAAGGGCACGATGCAGAACACCGACATCCTGCTCGAGAACGGCAAGATCGCGCGCATCGGCAAGAATCTCTCGGCGCCGGCCGGCGCCACGATCATTGACGGCACGGGCAAGTACGTCATGCCCGGAATTATCGACCCGCACTCGCACATGATGGCCGACGCGATCAACGAAGGCTCGCTCTCGGTCACGTCCATGGTGCGCATGACGGACGTCCTCAACCCGACCGCGCCGAACATTCTGCGCGCGCTCGCCGGTGGCGTGACGACCATCAACTTGCTGCACGGTTCCGCGAACACCATCGGCGGGCAGAACGCCGTGCTCAAGCTCAAGTACGGCGAGGACGGGTCGCAAATGCTGTTCCCTGGCGCGGAGCCCGGGATCAAGTTCGCGCTCGGCGAGAACGTCACACGCAAGAACTCGGGCGGCGGGCGCGGCGATGCCACCCCGCGGCGCTATCCGTTCACGCGCATGGGTCAGGAAGAAGTGATTCGCGACGCGTTCACGCGCGCGAAGGACTACAAGGCCGAATGGGACGACTACAGGGCGAAGGTCGCGAAGGGTGAGCAAAATCTCGTCGCGCCGCGCCGCGATCTGGAACTCGAGCCGCTCGTCGAAGTGCTCGAAGGCAAGCGGATGGTGCACGCGCATTCATACCGCGCGGACGAAATGCTGATGCTGCTCGAGGTAGCCAAGGAATTCGGCTTCAGGGTGCAGACGCTGCAGCATGGGTTGGAAGGTTATAAAATCGCCTCGGAGATCGCGGCCGCAGGCACGGGGCTCTCGACCTTCGCCGACGAATGGTCGTACAAGATCGAGGCGTACGACGCGATTCCCTACAACGTGGCGATCCTGATGCGCCACGGCGTGCTCACCACGGTCAACTCCGACTCGGACGAGCGCATCCGGCGCCTCAACATCGACGCCGCCAAGATGATGCGCTACGGCGGCCTCACGGAGGACGAAGCGCTGAAGCTGATCACGTACAACGGCGCGGCGCAGCTCGGAATCCAGAACAAGGTTGGATCGCTCGAGGTCGGGAAGGACGCCGATCTCGCGATCTGGAATGCGCATCCGCTCTCGGTCTACGCGAGCGTGGACAAGACCTTCATCGATGGCCAGGTGTTCTGGGATCGCGAGAAGGACAAGGTGATGCGTGAAAACATGACCAAGGAGCGCGCGGAGCTCGAGAAGCAGGACCAGCCGCAGGCGCGCCGTGTGAACGCCGTTCTCCCCATGGGAGGGATCCAGTGATGATTCGCAAGGGAAATCTCGCGGCGCTGCTGCTCGCGGCGGTCGTCGTGCTGCCACTTGATGCGCTGCACGCCCAGCTTGGCTCGACGAATCCCCCACCGGGGCCGCACGGCGTATACGCGATCACGCACGCGAAAATCGTTCCGGTGACCGGGCCGGAGATTGCGAGCGGCACGCTCGTGATCGGCATGGACGGAAAGATCAAGGCGCTCGGCGCAAACGTATCAGTGCCCGCGGGCGCGAAGGTGATCGACGCGACGGGCCTCTCGGTGTACCCGGGGATGATGGACGGCGGCACGTCGATGGGACTGAGTGAAATTCCGCAGGGCGCCGAGTCCACCGTGGACGTCACGGAAGTCGGCGACTTCAATCCGAACGTGCAGGCATTCTTTGGCATCAACCCGCATAGCGCGCACGTGGGCGTGACGCGCGTGGTCGGCGTGACGCACGTGGTATCGAGCCCCAAGGGCGGGATCATCTCCGGGCAGGCGGCGCTGATCAATCTTTCCGGCTCGACTCCGCCGGAGATGGTGCTCGTGCAGAAGGTCGCGATGGCGTTCTCGCTGCCGAGTGAGTTCGGGGGTGGGCGCGGCTTCGGCCGTGGCGG
>JBOHTH010000433.1:0-9090 GCA_050733535.1 Gemmatimonadaceae bacterium
GTCTCGAGCCGTGCGACCACGGTCTGCACCGCCACCGTCTCGCCCTGCTTCACCAGAATCTCGGCGAGCACGCCCGCGGCCGGCGCGGGGATCTCCGCATCCACCTTGTCAGTGGAAATCTCGAAGATCGGCTCGTCGCGCTTCACCTCGTCGCCGACTTTCTTCAGCCAGCGCGAGACGGTCCCCTCAGCGATCGACTCGCCCATCTGCGGCATGATCACATCAATTCTGGACACGCTCCCTCCTATTGTTTTTCCAGCACTGCGGACTGCGGAACTCGACCCGCTGCGCACTGCGGAACTCGACCCGCTGCGGCCTGCGGACCGACTCCGGACCTAGTCCCCGCGTTCCATCCGCAGTCCGCAGCGAATCGAGTTCCGCAGTCCGCAGTGAATCGCAGCATTCTCAAAACTCAGACGTTTTCTCACCCGGCTTACGAGGCCGACCCAGCGTCCACAGCACCAGCACCGGCAGCGTCACCGCCCCAATCACCCCTCCGACTGCTGCCCAAACATACCAATTGCACGACGGAATTTCAGAGCACTCCGGTGCCCTCGTCACGAATGTGGCGAACTTCGACAGCAACGCCGCAACCATCGCGCCACTGCACAAGCCGAGCCATGCCGTGAAGCAACCGATGGCCACCTTTCTGCCAGTCGAGACTCGAATGCTCGCTCCGGCTTCCCTGCGTCCGGCTTCGGGCTCTGGCTCTTCCATGGCTAATTCTAGTAGGTCCCAAGCCGCCGCGCCGCAGCGACGATGTCCGCCGTCTGCGGGAGCACGAAATCCTCCAGCGCCGGCGCGTTCGGGAGCGGCACGTCATGCGCGGCCACGCGAAGCACGGGCGCGTCGAGCCACTCCCAGCAGCTCTCATTGATCCGCGCCGTGATCTCACCTGCAATCCCGCCCGTGCGCGTGTCCTCGTGCACAATCACCACGCGATTCGTCTTCTTCACGGTCGCGACGATCGCGTCATCATCCAGCGGGGCGAGCGTCCGCAGATCGATCACCTCCGCCGAGAGCCCCTCTGCGGCCAGTGCATCGGCCGCCTCCAGCGCCTTCCACACCATCGCGCCGTACGTGATGATCGAAACGTCGGTCCCGGCCCGCGCGACGCGTGCCTTTCCGATCGGCGTCAGATGATCGCCGCCCGGCATCACGCCCTTGATCCGGCGATACAAATATTTGTGTTCGAAAAAAAGCACAGGGTCGTCGTCGCGGATCGCGGACTTCAGCAGGCCCTTCGCGTCTTCCGCGGTCGCGGGGCATACAATCTTGAGTCCCGGCGTGTGCAGAAACGCCGCCTCGGGATTTTGCGAGTGAAACGGGCCGCCGCGCACATATCCGCCCGCGGGCCCGCGCACGACCATCGGACAGCCAAGTCCCGTGCGATATCGCGACGTCGCCACATAGTTGGTGAGCATGTCGTATGCGCACGCGATGAAGTCGATGAACTGCATCTCCGCCACGGGGCGCATGCCCATGTGTGCGGCGCCGGCGGCGGCACCGGTGATCGCGATCTCGGAGATGGGCGTGTCGATCACGCGATGCTCGCCGAACCGCGCCTGCAGCCCTTCCGTCGCCTTGAACGCGCCGCCGAACAGTCCCACGTCTTCGCCGAGACAAAGGACGTTCGGATCGCGCTCCATCTCTTCGATGAGCGCCTCGCGAATTGCGTCGAGATACGTGATCTCGGCCATCAGCGCCTGTACCAGTGCGGCTCGACCCGCGAGGGCGAGGCAAATAGTCCGCTGAGCGCATCGGGGCCGCTTGGCTGCGGCGAGGCCAGCGCTTCATCAGTCGCGGCGTCAACTTCCGACTGTACCCGCGCATCGATCGCCGCGATTTCCGCCGGCTCAACCTTCTCACGGTCGATCAGCACCCGCACGAACCGGTCGATCGGATCGTTCTCCGTGGCCCAGCGCTCCACTTCGCCGGCCGGCACATACGCCTGGTTGTCGTGCTCCGCGTGCCCGCGCCGCCGGTATGTCACCAGTTCGATCAGCGTGACTCCGCCGCCTGCGCGCGCACGATCGACCGCGCGTTTCGTGACGTCGTACACGGCGAGCACATCGTTCCCGTCCGCGCGGTCGCCGGCCGCGCCGTAGCCGGCGGCCTTGTCCACGAACTGCCGCGCGGCGCTTTGCTTGGCGACCGGCGTCGAGTACGCATAGCCGTTGTTCTCGGCGACGACGACGAGCGGACACTTTTGCACGGCGGCGAAGTTGATGCCTTCGTGGAACGCGCCCGTGCTCGTCGCGCCCTCACCGACATAGACGAGACCAACGCGCGGCTCACCGCGAATCCTGAACGAGAGCGTCACACCGGCCATCACCGCGACCATGTCGCCGAGCGGAGAGATGTGACCGATGAATCCGCGATTGACGTCCGCGAAGTGCAGGCCGAGATCGCGTCCTCGCGAGGGCGAGTCCGCGGTCGCGATGTGCTGGCGCAGCACCTCGACCGGCGTCGCACCCTTCACGAGCAGCGAGCCGAGGTTTCGCGTGAGCGACGACACGACGTCGTGCTCCTCGAGCGCGAACGCGGATCCGACGGCGTCGGCTTCCTGGCCAAGCGAGCGGAACACCCCGCCGACGAGCTTGTTCTGCCGGTGCAGGTTCACGAGCCGCTCCTCGAGCGTGCGCGTGAGCCGCATCCATCCATACAGGGCGAGCTTTTGCTCCAGCGTGAGTTTGCCCGCGACGGCGGACGCTGCGGACGACCGTTTCGCGCCGCGCGCCTCGCCCTTGGCGGGCACGGTCAGTACGACGCGCTCAGCGCGTGCCTTGGGTCGGCCAGCCGGTGGAGCCGGGTGAAATAATTCTTCACGCCACGGTCGAGACGACTCTCGCCCATCGCCGACGTTTGCGCCTCGACGAACGTGTAGTGGCCGCCTTCCATCTTTACGGAGAGGTCGAGCGTGACCTGTTCGCCAGGCTCACCAACGCTGCCCTCGTAGCGGCGCGTGCGCGCGGTGGAGGAGACTTGCTTCATGCCGATCGTTGGGAAAAATGCGTCGGCGGCGGCGAGCGCCGCGTCGGGCAGGACGGAGGTACGGTGAAAGTGCTTCACGGATTGGTGTCCCCGGGCGCAGTGGCGGGATTCACGGTCTGCCGCCAATCGTAATCAGGTTTCTGGAGGGCCTTGGTCGAGTCGCGCCGGAACTGGAGGTTCATCGCCCAGTCGCCGGCCGTGACAAAGAACAGCGTGGCGTGATAGACGCCGACTTCCGGCCCGTAGGTGAAGCCGTCGTAGATCGAATGGCCGTCGGCGTTCGTCGCAAAGATGCGGCCCTGTCCGTTCGCGATCGGCTCGTGTGTTTTCCGGTCGCGCACCGTGATCCGGTAGTGGATCGGTTCGATCGCGCGCGGCGGGGTGACATCCGACGCGATGCGAATCTCGAACTCGTCGGTGAACGCCCGCATGTCGGTCGCGTTGGGCCCCGGCCCGCAGGCGACGGGCGCAAGAAGAACGACCGAGAGGGCGGCCAGAGCTGCGACCCTGCCGGAGCACGCCCGCAACTTCATGCGTAGTATTCCAGCCCGAGATGGGTGATCTGCTCTTCTCCCATGAGATGACGCAGCGTGTTCTTGAGCTTCGTCTGCTGAATGAAAAGATCGTGTTCAGGCTGCAGTCCCGCAGCGGCCATTGGCGATTTGTAATAGAAGCTTAACCATTCCTGAATCCCCTTCATTCCCGCGCGGTGCGCGAAGTCGGAGAAGAGGGCGAGATCCAGCACGATCGGCGCCGCAAGAATCGAGTCGCGGCACAGAAAATTGATCTTGATCTGCATCGGGTAGTTCATCCACCCGACGATGTCGATGTTGTCCCACCCTTCTTTGTTGTCGCCGCGCGGCGGGTAGTAGTTGATGCGCACGACGTGTGAGAAATCCTTGTACAGGTCGGGATACTGACTGGGCTGTAAAATCGTGTGCAGCACCGAGAGCTTCGACTCCTGCTTGGTCTTGAACGACGCGGGATCGTCGAGCACCTCGCCGTCGCGGTTGCCGAGAATGTTCGTCGAGTACCATCCCTTCAAGCCGAGCATGCGCGCCTTGATCCCCGGCGCGATGACGGTCTTGAGCCAGGTCTGGCCGGTCTTGAAATCCTTGCCCGAGATCGGCACGCCTTTTTCGTTCGCGAGCTCGACCAGCGCGGGAATGTCCACGCTGAGGTTCGGCGCGCCGTTGCAGAACGGAACGCCTTCCATAATTGCGGCCCACGCGTAGAGCATGGAGGGCGCGATCTGGTCGTCGTTCGCCTCCATCGCTTTCTCGAACGCGGCGATGGTCGCGTGCGCCGCGCCCGGCTTCAGGTAGATCTCGGTCGACGCGCACCACACCACCACGACGCGATCGAGCTTGTGCGTTGCCTTGAAATCGCGAATGTCCTTCCGCAGCGCCTCGCCAAGCTCGCGCTTGTTCTTTCCTTTCTTCACGTTCGCGCCGTTGATGCGCGTCACGTAGTGATTTTCGAACACGGCAGGCATCGGCTTGATCGCGGCGAGGAAATCCGCGATTGGCGCGAGGTCGCGTTCGTCGAGCACACCGGCTTTCCGTGCGGCGGTAAGCGCGTCGTCGGGAATCGGATCCCACGCGCCGAAGACGATGTCGTCGAGTGACGCGAGCGGAATGAAATCCTTGATGAGCGGCGAGCGATTATCCGTCCGTTTGCCGAGGCGAATCGTCGCCATCTGCGTCAGCGAGCCGATCGGCTTGCTGCGTCCGGTGCGAATGCTCTCGACGCCGGCCATGAAGGTCGTCGCGACGGCGCCGAGGCCGGGCGTGAGAATTCCGAGCCGGCCTGTTGCCGGCCGGACCTGCGTATTGGTCTGCTTGGACGTCATGGCTGCGGAGAAGTGGCGTGCACCCCGGCGCGCGCGGCGTCAGGTGGCGCCGTGTTGGTCGCGGAGTGTTCCGCGGGCGGGCTGCGGCGTTCGCCGGCCGGTGCGGTCGCCGCATAGACAAACGCGATGCGCTGCACCGCGGTGATCCACGAGGTGACCGCGAGCAGCGTGACGATCGCGGTGAGCACGAGGCCGTGGAACGCGAGGCCGAAGAGCGCTTGCGGCGCGGAGAGGAGCACGACGCGCTCCACGCGCTGGATCATGCCGACTTTTGCGTTGATCCCGAGCGCGTCGGCGCGCGCCCGTGTGTACGACGTGAGGAAGGTCCCGATGATCGCGAGCAGGCAGATGATCACCATCGCGACGCTGTGCCGCGGCGTGTCGGTCGCATAGAACACGGCGAGCCCGCCGAGGATCATGCCGTCCGACACGCGATCGAGCGACGAGTCGTAGAACGCGCCGAACTTGGTCTCGCGCCCCGTGCGACGGGCAACGACGCCGTCGAGCACATCAAACAGCGCGGTGAGCCCGAGAATCCACCCGCCGATGCTGATGTGGCCAAACGCGTACGTCACCGCCGCGGCGATCGTGCACAAGGTCCCGATCGTCGTGATGACGTTCGGGTTCACGCGCCGCCTGACGAGGAAATCGGCCACCGGCTCAATGAGACGGAGATAGCCTCTCTTCACCGAATCCCAGAGTGATTTCATACTCGGGACAAGCTACGAAGGGGGCGCGGGGGCGGCAACGGTGGATCCTACCGATACAGGAGGTAGCCCTTGATCGACTCGCGGAACGCGACCACCGCCGGCAGCTCCCGGTCGATCACCGCGTCGGGATCATCGCCGCGGAGCAGCGCCTCGCGGATTCGCGCGGCACCAAACCGTTCATCGAACGTGGTGACGTTGATCTTGAGAGAGTCGCGCGATGTTTGCGCGATGGCCCACAGCAGCATCGCCCCGATGCGCGCGGGGTTCACGGGGTCGCGATCCGTGACGACGATTCGCACGCCGGGGATCGACACGCCGCCGTACTTCCCGTCGGTCGGCGAATCTGGTGTGAAGTGGTCGGCTTCGAACTTCACGCCGGGAATCACGCGGTCCTCGAGCAGGTCGACGATCTTCTTCGACTGCAGCCACGGAGCGCCGATGCGCTGAAACGACTCTTTCGTTCCACGGCCGACGGAGACGTTCGACCCTTCGAACGCCACGAGCGCGGGATACAGCAGGACGCTCGTGAGATTCGGCAGGTTCGGCGACGGCTTCACCCACTTGAGCCCCGTTTCATCGTACCAGCTCGAGCGCGCCCAGCCTTCCATCGGCACGACCGTCAGGTTCGCGCCGATGTGCAGTCGGTCGTTGAACATGAGCGCCATCTCGCCCATCGTCATTCCGTGGCGCAGCGGCACGGGATACAGCGCGTACGCCTTCCCCGGTTTTCCGGGCGCCGGCTCGTTCGGGTTCGCGAGCGCGGAGTCCAGCAGCGGGCCCTGTACGCGAGTTCCAGTGATCGGATTCGGCCGGTCGAGCACGAGCACGGGAATGTGGTGCCGCGCGGCGGCGCGCAGCGTGTACAGCATGACGCCGGTGAAGGTCCACGTGCGGGTTCCAACATCCGGGAGATCGACGATGATCGTCTCGACGCCCACGAGCAGCGAATCGGGCGGCGCGATGGTCTGTGCGCCGAACAGCGAGTGCACCACCAGCCCGCTCGCGGCGTCGACTTCGTTCGCGACATCCTCATGGTCCTCGGTCCCGCGGATCCCGTGCTCCGGCGCAAACAGCGCGACGAGCTTCACGCCGACTCGTGTGGCCCGCGGGTCGCTGTATAGAAGATCGATGTCCGACTTCCCTTTCTCGTCCTGTCCCGCCTGATTGGTGATCAGGGCAACGCGCCGGTGCTGAATCAGGCCGATGCGTTTCTCCATGAGCACGCTGATGCCGGGTTTCACCTTCTGGACCGTACGACGCGCGGGCTGCGGGCCGCGCTGGGCGCCGAGTGGGCACGCGAGCATGCACGCACCAATCGTCAGGAGCCGGATATCGCGATGAGAATTCAACGTCTGCTCCCGCTGTTCGTGATCGGCGCGATCGCACCTGCGATTGCACCGATCAACTTACAGCGCGATCCCGCGATGTACGACTCGCTGCGCGCGACGCTCGATCGCGCCGTCGCGGACAGCGCTTTTCCGGGCGCCTTTGTCGTCGTCGGCACGCACGACCGGATTCTCGCCGAGTACGGCGCGGGCCATCTGGACTGGGCGCCGTCGCCCGTGCCGGACGACAGTACCATATGGGACATGGCGTCGCTCACGAAGGTGATCGCGACGACGTCGTCCATGATGCAGCTGGTGGAAGAGCACAAAGTCGACCTCGACGCGCCGGTGCAGCGGTATTTGCCCGCATGGACAGGCCCGAACAAGGAGAAGGTCAGGGTCCGCGACCTGCTCACGCACTCGTCTGGCCTCCCCGCGTGGCGCCCCCTGTACAAGGAGGCGCAGGACGCGGCGTCGGCGCTGGCGCTCGCATATGCGACGCCGCTCGACACGCTCCCCGGCGTGCGGATGGTGTACTCCGACATCGGCGGATTTTTGCTGGGTGAGATTGTCCGCGCGGTGAGCGGCGAACGTATCGATGAATACTTCGCAACGCACGTTGCGGTTCCGCTCAAGCTGCACGACTCGATGTTCCTGCCGCCGGCCGTGTTGCTTCCGCGCATCGCCCCGACGGAGATTGATCCCTGGCGCCAGCGTCACCTCCGCGGCGAGGTGCACGACGAGAACGCGGCGATGCTCGGCGGGGTCTCGGGTCACGCCGGACTGTTCAGCAGTGGGCGCGACCTGGCGCGTATCGCGCAGTTGTATTTGAACCACGGGACGCTCGACGGCGTGCAAATCTGGAAGCCCGAGACGATCGTGCAGTTCACGACGGTTCAGGATTCGACGTTTTCGAACCGCGCGCTCGGTTGGGAGACGCCCACGGGCAAGAACTCAGCGGGGCATCTGATGACCCGGCCAGCGTTCGGGCATACGGGGTTCACGGGGACGTCGATTTGGATCGATCCGGCGCACGACGTGTTCGTGGTACTGCTGACCAATCGGGTGAATCCGACCCGGGCGAACAACAAGATCACGGCGGTGCGGCAGGCGGTCGCGGATAGCGTGATGGTCCACGCTGGGCGCTAATTTCGATTCGCTGCGGTCTGCGGAACTCGATTCGCTGCGCACTACGGGAGGAATCCGGAGGCCGCAGCGGGGCGGGTTCCGCAGTGCGCAGCGGGTCGCCTCTATTGCCTGACTACAACGGGCGCAGTTTTTTGCGACGCCCCCTCCGGCGCGACGATCATCGTAAACTCCACCGTCTGGCGCGGCTGCACCGTCACGTTGATCGCCGTCGCGCCGGGGCGCGGAAACGTGCTCCCGGTCCAGCCGATGGTGATCGTCTCTCCGCGCAGGTCCGGCGACGACACGCGGAGCTTGTAGTCGCCCCACACCGGATTCTGCAGCGTGATGGTTGCGGTGCACTCGGAATCGTCCTGCTTGCCCGATCCAAAGCCGGCGCAGTCCACGCGGCCCTCGGCGCCAGGCGCGGGGGTGATCGCCGTGTCGGTTCGCGATGCCGTGTGCACGCGCCGCCCGTCGGGCGCGATCAGCTCGAGATCGACGGCGGCAACGGCGACCGTGAGTGTGCCCGGCCCGAGCTTATCCTTGTCGACAATCACCTGCTTCGGCCGCGCCTGCGGCTTGGTGAGCCCCTTCCACGCGAGCGCAGCGCTGCCGGTCAGGACCGCGAATCCGAGGACGATTCGCAGCCCGATCCCAGCCCGCCGGAGCAGCCGTTTTCCTTGAGATTCGATTTCCATTGGTGTATAATTACGGCGTAGTGCGTGGAAGCGCTCGCTAAGGATGCACTAAGGAGGCACACCGATATGAGCACGATCAATCAGCCCGAAGTGCTGCTGGCTATGACCCCCGCTGCGGCCGTCGAGGTCAGGAAGTTCATGGTGGCGGAAAATGTGTCGCCCGATGTCGGCGGACTGCGCGTTTCGGTCCAGCCGGGCGGGTGCTCGGGCTTCAAGTACAGCCTGCTGATCGAAGACAAGCCGGCGGACGACGACACGATCGTCGCGCAGGACGGGTTCAAAGTGGTCGTCGACCCGTTCTCGATGCAGGACCTCGGCGGCATGACGGTCGATTACGTCACGTCGATGCAGGGGTCCGGCTTCACGTTCAAGAACCCCAACGC
>JBOHTH010000434.1:0-2903 GCA_050733535.1 Gemmatimonadaceae bacterium
CAGAGAATGAACCGCAACGAACTCGCCAGCACCATCAAGGAACTCGCCGTCCTCCGCGGCGACTTCCTCCTTCGTTCGGGCGCGCGTGCCGCGGTCTTCTTCGACAAGTATCAGTTCGAATCACAGCCCGCAGTCTTGTCCGCACTCGCCGACCATCTCGCGCCGCTTGTGCCCTCGGGCGTGGATGCCCTCGCCGGCCTCGAGCTTGGCGGAGTCCCAATTGCAACGGCTTTGTCTCTCCGAACAGGACTCCCCGCGATTTTCGTTCGCAAACGCGCGAAAGAATACGGAACCGCGCGCCTGGCCGAGGGAGGTGAGATTGCGGGTCGACGGCTGCTGATCATCGAGGACGTGGTAACTTCCGGCGGCCAAGTGGTGGCGTCGTGTGCGGCCCTGAGATCGCTCGGGGCCAAGGTTGATCATGCGCTATGCGTTGTCGACCGCGACCAGGGTGGGCACGGCGCGCTCGCTGAGGTCGGGGTGACGCTCGTCTCTCTCTTCAAGCACGACGCGATCCTGAGTTCGGCGGGGTAACTGGGCGTTCCGGTCGCGGGCGTGCATTGGACATCACGATCACGACCGCTCGCGAGTACGTGATTGGCTATGTCTGTAGCCAGCTTGCCCCCACGGAGGCGCCGAGGGTCTAGATCACGGCCCACCACGGGCACGCGATGATGTTGTTCGCCATCGCTCGGATCTCCGGATCGCACGTCAGCAGCACGCCCCGAGGAGAGTTTCCGTGTTGTTCGCGGAAAGCCCGGATGTGTTTGGCCTCGGAAGCGCCCACCGATGTACTGCTCTTTACCTCGACAGGCACCACTCGCGCATCCTGTTCCAGCACAAAGTCGACCTCCTGACCTGCCCCCATGCGCCAGTGGTGGAGGTCGCGCGTTGCGGCTCCATCCCTCCACACGAGCAGATCGGTAGCGACTAGCGTTTCGAGATGAAATCCCGTAGGCTCGGGATCCCGAGCGGCGGCGATCGCGAGCGCGGCGTCGACCGCGAACGTTTTCGGAGCTTTGATCACCCGAGCGCTGGAATTCCGTGAATAGGCTGGCACGACTTCCAGGAGAAAGCTTCTCTGGAGCGCATCCAGCCACCTTCGTATGGTTGTCGCGGGAGCGCCGAGGTCGCGAGCGAGGTTCGACACTTGCAGTTCCTGGCCTGTGCGTGCGCAAATGAGCCGCACGAACGCTTCCAGTCGCGTGCTCGATTCGACCGCCATGAGCTCTTGAATGTCACGGTTCGAGAAGATCGTGACGTAATCATCCAGCATGGCGAGGCGTCTCTCGCTGGGCGCGGCGACCGCCCGCGGAAAGCCTCCGGTCAGCACGACCTCACGCCATTGCAGCGGCCCGTTAGCGGCTGCTCGGCGTTCCAGTTCTGCTATTACGCGAGCCTCGTTGTTTCCAAAAAGAAAACTCCACCCTGGGTGCTGCTCGTCAAACCTGAGTTCGCTGAGTGTCAGGGGGCGAAGCGTTCGATACGTTGCGCGGCCGACAAGTGAGTCCCCAATCGCTCGTCCCATCTTCGGCTGGTTTGACCCGCTGACGAGGTACCGTCCGTTTCGCTGATCGCGATCGACAACAGCTTTGATCGCCAACATTAGATCGGGGGCTCGCTGCACCTCATCTATGAAGACGCCTTCCGACCCAAGGTCATCGAGCAACCCCTCCGGATCTTCCGCGGCTTGCTCGCGGATATCACGGTCGTCGAGCGTGCGGCGGGCGAATCCGAGATGATCCGCAAGTTCTTGGCACAGCGTGCTTTTGCCGACCTGACGCGCACCCATGACCGCCACGACTGGGTAGGTATTGAGGTCGTCAATCAGGCCCGCTCTCAGGGAGCGCGGATAGTGTTCATTTGCATTCGGCATATCAAAACAGTATATTGTCCGTTGGCGGTCAATATACCGTAGGAGTCTATAAATGGCAAACGCATACTCGATGGAAGATCTGGTGGACTTTCTCGACCACGCGGGAGATCGCGGTCTCATGCCCGCCGCGACCGCCCAAGCGCTCGCCGTGGCTTCGCGGAATGTCCTCGGGGTTCTGACGGATCAGGAACGCGGTGACCTCAGCAAGCACGACATCGATTCGGTCATCAAGCGATTCAACAACAAACGCGCACGCGACTTCAATCCGTCGTCCTTGAAGGAATATGCGCGGCGTGTACGCCGAGCGCTTGCTCTCTTCCTGGCTTGGCGCGCGGACCCAGCGAATTTCACGATCAAGACGCGGGGGACCGGCGTCAGTCGGAAGAAAGCGAAAAGCAGCGAAGTGCCGGAATCACGCGAAGCTACGAGCGGCGAAAGCGAAGCGACGCCTCGTCAACGCGACGGCGCGTATCAGACGGCGGTGCCCGTCAGGCCCGGTGTGGTCGTGACCCTGACGAACATTCCATACGACCTCACGAAAGCCGAAGCCGAGCGGCTCGCCGACTTCGTCAAAATGCTTGCAGTCCAGACATGATTGCGTACCTGAAATCCTTTTACAGTTGTGGTCCTCGAGCCCGACGTCGCAGCGAGCTTCAAGGCCGGCGAGGGAAGCGTTGATCGAGGACGCTGTTGAGACGTGCGTCCTTGCAGTTTTTCAGTCGCAAGGGGAAATTCGCAGTATGACCCGACAGGCTCTCGACTTCGATTCCCTGCGACGGTTGCCCGTCGCCGAACGTCTTCAGCTCGTCCAAGATCTGTGGGATTCGATCGCCGTGGAGACGCCCGCGCCGGACCTACCCCTGACGCCGACGCTCGTCGCCGAGTTGGATCGCCGGCTCAAGGATCTTGACGAGGGCCGCGAGCGTTCGTTGGGCGAGTGCCGCAGGCCTATCGCGAGGTTCGACCGCGCGTACGTCTTCTAGTCACCTGAGCGAGTAGCTTCAGCGCATGGCTCAGGATGACCTTC
>JBOHTH010000435.1:0-7293 GCA_050733535.1 Gemmatimonadaceae bacterium
GAACCCGACCGCCCGGCAGAGCGCGGACCTGCGCGACGGAGGACATCGGCTCGGTCGACATCGCCGTCACCGGTCCGAGCGGCACCGGCTTCGGAAGCTGTTGCGCGCCCGCCATGGACGCGGTCGTCGCGAGGGCGAGGGCGAGGGCAAGGCTTCGATTGATGGATTTCATGTTTAATACACGGATATGGGAATCGAGCGAATGGTCGCGTGCGCCGGGATGCATCACTTCATAATCCTTATCGTCATGCCGCCGAACGCCGCAGCAGTATTCGAGAACGGGTTCGCGCCGGAGCCGGCCGTTCCGGACCGGATCGACTGCAGATACCACGGGTCGAGCGACGTCGTGACGATGTCCGGCAGCTTGCGCCGCTGGTCTGCCGAGAGCAGGTGGCGGACGCCCGGCGCCACCTTCAGCAGGAGATCGACGGTCGCCTCTCGCGCGGCCCTATAGCGATTGTACGCGGCCGTATGGTCGTAGTGCGTCGGCAGCGCGGCGAGGGCCTTTGCGATCGGCGTCCAGATCGAGTCGACGCGGATCACGTACCAGCGGTTGAGCGTGGCGATGCTGTCGGCCTGCGGACCGGTGAGGTGCAGTGTGTCCGCTTGGCGCAGAATCTGCGGGAGCGGGTTGAAGATCGCGTTGGTGCCGTAGATCGCCTTGAGGATCCCCTCCTGTATCCTGGTTCCCTCGGTCGTGCGCCCACGGTCGAGTGTCTGCGTGAGCGTCTGCCGCTCGCGAGTCGGCGCCGTGTCCCAGCGGAGCAGCAGCGTCACCGCGACGGGCGCAAGCGTCGTGTTGTACGCCGTGCTCGACGAGCCGAAGCGCTGGTTCACCGCGTAGACGTAGCGCTGATTCGTCTGGTCGAAACCGCGCACGTACAGAAGGTTGTTGTCGATGAACGGCGTCTGCCCCCATCCCTGCAGGTGG
Source organism: Gemmatimonadaceae bacterium (assembly GCA_050733535.1). Classification (GTDB taxonomy): domain Bacteria; phylum Gemmatimonadota; class Gemmatimonadetes; order Gemmatimonadales; family Gemmatimonadaceae; genus Fen-1231. The sequence goes on from JBOHTH010000435.1 coordinate 932, forward strand.
TTCTCGCCGTGCAACACGAGATCGGCCGCGCCAAGCGGGTTGCTGATCGACAGCGAGAAGTTGGCCCGCTGCGGCAGGTGAAGCTTGAGCGGGTTGAACGAGATGTTCATGCTTGCGTAGGTCGTCCACGGCCCCTCGCAGCTGTTGAGCGCGGCGAGCTGGCCGAGCTGGCCTGCAAGGCAGCTCCGCACCTTCGACGACGCCCCGCCGATCAGCTGCTGCATCGCCGACGCCAGCGCAGGGTCGGCGGTGTGCGCGGGATCGTAGATGAACGCGCGGTCGTTCGAGTATCCGTCGCCATTGACGTCGCCGAGAATGTTCGGCGTGAACGGCGTGCCCGACTGGAAGCGCCCCGTCCACGACACGCGCACGGTGTTGAAGAAGTTGTATCCGAGCGTATACTGGATCTGGTGGCGCCAGTCGCCGGAACCGCGCGCCCACTGCACGTCGAACGGATCGCCCACCGTGCTGCTGAACCCGCGCGTCTGTGCCCGGAACTGCTGATACGTGTACGCGAGGTTCCAGGTGAACTTCGAGCTGAAGTTCGTCGGCGAGAGCTGCACCTGGTACTGCTGCGTCCGCGACGTGAGATCGGTACGCAACTGGCTGACCCGATTGAACGCAGAGCTGATCCGGCCGTCGCCTGCCGCGATGACGCCCGTGGCCGGGTCGATGCTCGACGGGTTCACATAAACCGGACGGTTCCCTTCGCTCCCGAGCGCGAATTGCTCCGCCGGATCGAAGTTGAGGTCGACCGTCTCCAGCTGGTTCATGTTGACTGAATAAGTCGCGTTGAAATTCGCGCTGAACAAGTTGTCGAGGATCGACCCGCGCCAGCCGAGATTCCCGCGCACGCTGCGCGGTGCCGTGTAGTCCTTGGCCGCGAGCAGCACGTTCGGCGCGCTGCTCGCGAACGGGGTCGGCGTGCCGCCGCTCGCGCATTGCGACGGGATCGAGCTGGGGTCCGTCGCATATCCCTGCCAGTCCGGCATCGGTACGGCCGCGCCTGCGCACGTGATCTGCTGGACCGCGTTCGCGAGCCCGGTGTTCGCCATCGTCGGCGCGAGGAGCGAGGAGGGCGACGTGTTCTGGAAGACCCCGACCCCGCCGCTCACCACCGCGCGCGGCCCGCGGAATGCGCCCTGAAAGCCGGACACCTGCGCCGCCGTGCCGTACGTGTAGGAGAAGCCCACGCGCGGGCTCATGAAGACGTGGTCAGGCTGATAGTTGTTTGCCGTCGCGTAGGTCTGCTGCACGAGGGGATTCAATGCGGCCGCACTCACGTACTGGTTGGCGTCCGCGCGCACGCCGTACTGGATCTGCAGATCACTTGTCGCCTTGTACGAGTCACCGAGCGCGAGCCCCTCGATGTACTGTCCGCCGCTCTGCACGTTCGGGCTGAGCGTGCGCGTGAACAGCGAAGGCGTTCCCGCCGAGACGTCCGCGAGCGAGTTGAACGAGAAACTGCCGAGCGTGTTCGTCGTCTGGTTCAGCGTGTAATCGTCGCGCCGCACTTCCGACGCGAGCTTGATGCGGTGCTTGTTGTTCTCGCTGAACCACGAAAGCATGTTCGTGAAGTCGGCGCTCGTGTTGAACGTGCTCGTGTTCTGCGCGGTGCTCCCGCCGAACGACACGGTCTTCGTGCTGTTCGACCCGTCCGGAAACACCGAGCTCACCAGCACCGACCCGCTCGGCAGCCCAAGGAACGGCGTCACGTATGACCGGTTCCCGCTGACGGCAATGCCGCTCTCGCTGAGGATGCCGAAACCAAAATACGTGGAATGGTGAAACTGAAGCTGCCCGTTCCAGTTGGTGCGGTCACCGCTGTGCGCGGGGAGCTCTGACGTGCCGACACTCGAGAACGGCGAAAATCTGTTCCACGACCCGACCGCGGTGAGGTTGTACGCTGCGCCATTCTTGGAGCTTGGCGGAGCAAGGTCCACCGTCGCGACGAAGTTCCCGTTGTCGGTGAGCCGCTGGCTGCCGATGCCGCCCGCATTCAGGGGAATGTGATTCGCCCTCAGCACACTGAGGAGCCGCGCCACCGAGTCCGGCGAGATTCCGGACGTGACGAACCCGATCGAATCGGTGTTGAGCAGCGTCGCGAGCGGGTTCGACGTCTGACCGAGCGAGTAAGACAGGTTGTAAAATGCCTTGTCGATCGAGATCGGGCCGGACGTCTGGCCTCCGAGGTTGAACTGCGTGTACTCCTGCCCGAGCGCACGCGCCGAGGCCGTCGTGAACTCGAGCGGCGGCGCCTGCACGAGGAGGCTCGACGCCTGATTGATGAAGTTCGATCCGGAGCGGAGGCGCGTCCCCTGCTGGCCGCCGCTGAACCCGCCTCGCGAAACATCGTACGGCGAAAACACCACGGTCGAGATCGTCTGCGCATCGCGCGGCAGGTTCGACGCGCCGGAGTTCATCCCGTTGAGCGTCGAGCTGTTCTGGTCGGGCGTCAGGCCGAGTACCGAGAACCCGGAGGGATCACCGTTGGAGCCCGGCACGAGGTTGACCCCAGGGATCGACGCCGCCGCGGCCGCGAGGTCGCCGAGCTGGTCCGCCGTGAGCAGGCTGTTGTTGACCGTGCGCTCGGTGCCGCCGATGTCCGGCTGGTTGTCGTTGCGGTTGGCCTTGTCACGCGGCGCGGTGACGTGCACGGCGTCGAGCACGTTCGTCGCCGAGCCAAGTGTCGCGTTCGCAACGAGGATGTCCTCGTCGGCCGCGCGCTTGAGTTCGTATTGCTTCGGCGAGTAGCCGAGCGCGACGAACTTCACGAGATAGTCGCCGTCGCCGTTCGGAAAAACGACCGTGAAGCGGCCGTTCCGGTCGGTCTTGGCGGAGCGGTTCACACCGCCGGAGATCGTCGTGACGGTGACGGTTGCGTTCGCGATCGGCGCACTGTCGGCGGCAATCACGCGCCCGCGAATGACGTCGGCGTTCTGCGCCGACGCGACGCTGGCGATGAGAGTCACGGCAAAAGCAAGAAGGACGCACGCGGCGCGCCGTGTGATCACAATCAGCTCGTCTCGGAAGATGATGACATCAGGATGACGTTTCGTCCCGGCGCACGAGCGAAAGGTTTACTCTCGCGGTGAGCGAGTGCAGTGCGTACTTTCCGCTCCGCAGGACTCGATTCCGTCGCAGGTAAGGATAAGCCCTCAGGAGAACACGAGCCATGAGACCCCACCCTCAGGTTGCTCTGCTCACCGCCGCGCTGTTCGCGGCCGCCGCAGTCCCCACCCTCTCCGCCCAGCAGGCGATCCCGGTCGCGGACGAGTTCGAGACACTCCACTTCCGGTCGATCGGACCGGCGATCATGTCGGGTCGCATCTCCGATTTCGCCGTATACGAGGCGAATCCCGCGATTTTCTATGTCGGCACGGCTCACGGCGGCGTGTGGAAGACCACGAGCAACGGCGCGCAGTTCACCCCACTGCTTCAGGATCGCGGCCTGCTCTCGATCGGGGCGGTCGCCGTGCAGCAGTCGAACCCTGACGTCGTCTGGGTCGGCACGGGCGAGTCGAACAATCGCCAGAGCACGTCGTGGGGCGAGGGCGTCTACAAATCGACGGACGGCGGCAAGACGTTCACACACGTCGGACTGGCCGCCTCAAAGCACATCGGCCGGATCGCCATCGACCCGCGCAACCCGGACGTCGTGTTCGTCGCGGCCACCGGCCCGCTCTTCGGGCCCGGCGGTGAGCGCGGCCTCTACAAGACGACGGACGGCGGCAAGACTTGGCGCGCGGTCATCAAGGGCGACGAGGACACGGGCGCCAACGACGTGCGCATCTCGTATTCCGACCCCGACATCATGTTCGCCTCCATGTACCAGCGCCGCCGCACGGCGTGCTGCGTGAACGGCGGCGGCCCCGGCAGCGCAATCTTCAAATCAACCGACGGCGGCGAGCACTGGACGAAACTCACCAACGGCATCCCCGCATCGCCACTCGGCCGAATCGCGCTCGACATTTACCGCGGCAGCTCGAACATCGTGTACGCGGAAATCGAAGGCGCCACGCCCGCCGGTGCGGGAGGACGCGGAGCCGCCGCAGCCGCCGCCGGCCCCACCGGGACGTATCGCTCGGACGATGGCGGTGTTTCGTGGCGCAAGGTGAGCGCCACTGACGTGCGCCCACTCTATTTCTCGCAGGTGCGCATCGACCCGCGCACGCCCGACCGTATCTACGAAGGCGGCGTGAAGATGCAGATGACCGTCGACGGCGGCCGCACGATGGAAGGCCAGGCGTCGCTCGCCATCCACGATGACATCCACGCGATCTGGGTCGACCCGAACAACACCGACCACGTGCTGATCGGCGGCGACGGCGGCATCGGCGTCAGCTACGATCAGGCCAAGACGTGGGTCTTCGAGGCGAACCTTCCCGTCGGCCTGTTCTACCACGTCGGCTATGACATGGAGATTCCCTACAACGTCTGCGGCGGCATGCAGGACAACTACGACTGGTGCGGGCCGAGCGCGACGCGGCAGTCAGTGGGGATCCTCAACAGCGACTGGTTTCAGATCGCCACAGGAGACGGGTTCGTTTCGGTGCCCGACCTCAATAACTCGAAAATTATTTATACGGAGACGCAGGACGGCAACATGCAGCGCCGGGACAAGATCACCGGTGAGTCGAAGAGCATCCGCCCGAACGCGCTCAACGTCACGCCGGCACCGGCGAAGGGTGAGGTGTATCGGTGGGAGTGGGACACGCCGATCATCATCTCGCCGAACGACAATGGCACGCTGCTGGTTGCCGCGAACAAAGTCTTCAGGTCAACCGATCGCGGCGATTCCTGGACCGTGATCAGTCCGGACCTCACGAGCAACACCAATCGCGACAGCGTTGTCACGATGGGACTGAAGGGCGCAGACATCACGGTCGCGAAGAACGACGGCGTCTCACTCTGGCCGGCGATCGTCACGCTCGCAGAATCCAAGCGGCAGGCTGGCGTCTATTACGCGGGCACCGACGACGGCAACGTCAGCGTTTCGCGCGACGGCGGAAAGAGCTGGCAGAACATCACGAAGAACCTGCCCGGCTTTCCCGCGGGTGGATGGGTGAGCAAGGTCGTGCCGTCGCGCTACGAGGCGGGCACGGTGTACGTCACCGTCGACAATCACCGGCTCAACGATTTCGAGACGTACATCTGGGCCTCGAACGACTTCGGTGCGTCGTTCCACTCGCTCAAGGCGAACATGCACGGCGAATCGGTGAAGACGCTCACCGAAGACCAGCGCAATCCCGACGTGCTGTATATCGGCACCGAGACCGGGATATTCCTCTCGCTCGACCGGGGCAAGAGCTGGCAGCGCTTGCATGCGAACATGCCGAGCGTTCGCGTGGACGAGATAACGCTCCACCCGCGCGATAACGCGATGATCGTCGCGACGCACGGGCGCGCACTCTGGATTCTCGACCACCTCGAGCCGATTCAGGAGTACACGGCGGCCAAGGCGGCGGCCGAGGCAAAGCTCTACAACGTTCCGACGGCCCTCGAGTGGAAATCGAAGAACAGCCTCAACGAGGAGTTCTGGGGCCACCAGTACTTTTTGGGTGAGAACCCGTCGTTCGACGCGATCATCCAGTATCAGGTGAACAAGGCGCTCCCTGACCTGAAGTTCCGGATCACGGATGCCGGCGGGAAGCACGTGCGCGACCTGACGGCGGCGGCGCGACAGCTGACGCCAGGAATCCAGACGATGTGCTGGGACATGAGGATCGAACCGCTCGAGGGTGACGAAGCCGCCGCAGCGGCGGGCGGCGGACGCGGCGCTGGTGCTGGCGGCCGCGGAGGACGTGGCGGCGCGCCGGTGCACGCGGTGCCGGGTGTGCCGGTGCCGCCGACCAGCGCTGGGTATCTGCCGATTAATCCGTGCACCGGTGAGCCGCCGGGCGCGGGCGCGGGGCCGTTCGGCGGCGGCGGAGTCGGCGCGAACAACGGGCCGCAGGTGGTTCCGGGCACATACACCGTCGCGCTGGTGTCCGGTGGGAAGACGCTCGACACCAAGTCGATGAAGGTCATCATGGATCCAGGCATTCCGTCGTTCACCGACGCCGTGCACCGCCGCTGGAACGAGGTGATCGTAGATCTCCAGGACGCACAGAGCCGCGGCAACGAGATGGCCCGTCGGCTGCTCGCGATCAACACGCAGATGAACGCCGCAGCCACGAAACTGAAGACGGCCACCAACGTTCCTGATGCCACGAAGAAGAACTTCGACGACGTCAACAAGCAGTTCGATAGCGTGCGCACCCGCTTCGGCGTCGGTGCACCTGCCGCCGCGGGACGCGGAGGCGGCGGACGCGGCGCGGCGGATCCCGCCAACGCGCTTGCCCGCGTGAGCGGAGTGAAGG
>JBOHTH010000436.1:0-3369 GCA_050733535.1 Gemmatimonadaceae bacterium
ACCGAAGACCGAACATGATATCGATTCCGCATTTTCGAACTTCGGTCGTCGGCTTTCGGTCGTCGGCTTTCGGACTTCGGTCGTCGGCTTTCGGACTTCGGTCGTCGGCCCTCGGACTTCGGTCCTCGGTCTTCGGTCCTCGGTCTTCGGTCTTCAGTTGAAAGTCCTCATCACCCTCACCGACGTCGAGCCCGCCGTGCGCCTCAACGCACTGCTGGAGGCCGCGGGCATCGCGACGGCCATGGCATCGCCGCTCGACAACCTGCCGCAAGCGTTGAAACGGGAAAAACCCGACGCGATCGTATTCACGGGCAACCTGCTCGACCCGCAGACGCTGCAGCTCGTGCGCGCCCAGCTGTGGGATGGCGCCGCCGTGTTGGGGCTGGCCGACGTCGGTGATCCGCAGCTCGAGCTGCGGCTGCGATCCATCGGCTTCAACGAGGTCCTCACCAAGCCGATCGCCGCTGAGGAGGTAGCCGAGCGGGTGAAGGGATTGCTCGATCGCCGGCGGCTCGCGGAGGAGACGGGTCTTTACGGCGACAGCGAGGCCGTGCGTGAAGTGCTGGTGAAGGTCGAGCAGATCGCGCCGGTGAGCAGCACGGTGCTGATCGAAGGCGAGAGCGGGACGGGCAAGGAACTCGTCGCGCGCGCGATCCACCGGCTCTCGCCGCGGCGCGCGAAGGCTTTCATCGCTGTTAATGTTGGAGCATTACCCGAGACGCTATTGGAAAGCGAGCTGTTCGGCCACGAGAAGGGTGCGTTTACGGGCGCGGCCGAGCGGCGGATCGGGCGATTCGAGCTCGCGCACGGCGGCACGATTTTTCTCGACGAGATTGGCGATGTGCCGCCGAGCACACAGGTGAAGTTGCTGCGCGTGCTGGAGGAGCGGATGGTGACGCGCGTGGGCGGCACGGTGCCAATCGCGGTGGACGTGCGAGTGTTGACGGCGACAAACAGCCCGCTGAAGGAGAGCGTGGAGCGCGGCCGGTTCCGGAGCGACCTGTTTTATCGACTGAACGTGCTGCGGATATATCTGCCGCCGCTGCTGGAGCGGCGCGAGGACATCGTGCTGCTGGTGCGGCGATTTGTGCAGGAGTTTTCGCACGAGCACCGCCGCGAGTTCCGCGGGATCACGCCGGAGGCGATGCAGGCGCTGGTGGAGTATTCATGGCCGGGCAACGTGCGCGAGCTGAGGAACCTCGTGGAGAGCATGGTGGTGCTCTCGCACGGGAAGGAGATCGGGCTCGAGGACATTCCGCGGGCGATCCGGGAGGATTCTGGAGACCGGCGGCTGCCGGTGGTGGTGGGGCCGATGGTACGCGAGGGTGAGCGTGCGGAGGGCCGCGAGCTGGAGTTCATCGTGCGCAGCCTGGTGGAGTTGAAGCTGCAGGTGGAGCAGCTGCGGAGGCGGGTGGACGAGGATCGTGAGCGATTTGGGGTGGGTGCGCTCGGCGCTGCGGGACGCGGGAATGCGGCGGTGATGCCGGCGGAGGGTATTGCGGCCCCCGTCACTCCGGCCGAAGTTAGGACCGGGGGAGCTGGGCCGCGTCCGGGAGAGCTCCTTGTGAAGTCCGGGATGACCATGGCCGAAATCGAGCGGGCGGCCATCGAAAACGCGTTGCGGGAGACCCGTGGAAATCGTCGTAAAGCCGCGGAGATTCTAGCGATAGGAGAGCGCACGTTGTACAGAAAGTTGAAGGAGTACAACCTGCCACTCGGCGACTACGAATCGGACAATTAGACCGCCTGAATTACCTTCCTCTTGCGAAACTGACCAGTAAGTGCACAGAATTGGGCATGTCAATCGGTGGCTTGATTCGGCCGTACCCGTTACACAACCGAAATCGTCATCCGCTAGACTACGTGCATCGTCAGTTCTACGACTACACATGAATCATTTGGGGAGACCGTGACCGCACATCCTGGGCAGCCTGGGCAGATCGCGGGATCGGTACTTCCGCTGAAGAAAGCGGAAGAGTTGTTGTTGACCCTGCAGGATGTGGTTTCGGCGCGAATTATTTCGGATCCGACGGGCGGGATCGATTCGATTCACGTGCTGGTGATGGGTGCGTCGTCGCCGAAACAGGTGGTGCGGAACATCGAGAGTGCGTTGATGGCGCAGTTGGGGATGCGCATCGACCACCGGAAGATTTCGGTAGCGACGACGGTGAAGCGGCCGACGAGCGGGCCGGAAGGGCAGCTTGCGATTGACGAGCCGGCAAGGCCGGGGGCGACGACGACGCCAGTGTCAGTGGGTCGCGCGCTGTACTTCGAGGATGTGGAGGTTCGCGGGTCGCGGGCGAAGGGCGTGTCGTGCAAAGTGACGCTGCGGCGCGGGAAGGAGCTGTACGTGGGCGAGGCGGAGGGATTTGAGAGCGACCGGTCGAGAGTGGAACTGGCAGCGCGGGCCGCGATAACGGCGATCGCGATGTGTGATGGCGGTGGTCTGAAGCTGTCGCTGGACGGCGCGAAGGTGATCGACGCGTTCGAGCGGCAGCTGGTGCTGGTGGGCGTGCTCGTGCGTCAGGGGCGGACCAATGTGCTGCTGACGGGGAGCTGTGAGGCGAAAGAGAGCATGGAGACCGCGAGCGTGCTGGCGGTCCTGAACGCGACGAACCGGTGGATGGAAGGAGTGCGCTGACGGTGGCGAGGTCAGCGGCTCGTGGGCAGACAATCGACTAGAGGAGACAAAAAAACCCCCGACTCCGGCAGAGCGAAGCTGAGCGGGCACAAGTAGCAGGAGCGGAGCCGAATTTGGAGCACACTCAACAGATGTTGGGTGTGACTTTTTTATCCAAAGGGGGTGACGCAACTTGACGCTCGTGGCGAATGCACTTCTTGCCGTATTGTCGTTTGTGCTGGGAGAGAACATTAGTTGGACATAACCGGCGTCGGGGGTTCTCCTTTTCTTACTATGAACTTGATCGCGACGAAGCGTTACGTCTTGGCTTGCGTCGTCGGCGCCGTTGTTAGCGCCGCGCTTGTCGCACGGCTTTCAACGGGACTGAGTTGGGACAACGCAGCCGCGGCGGGATACTTCGCACTGGTCGGACTGGCGGCGCAGGCGCTTGCCCACCGCTTGCCGAAGGGCGGGAGCGGCGCGATCGGCTTCATCCCTTTCATGAGCGCGCTGTTGGTTGCGCCCAGTCTGGGGCTTGTATGCACCGTTGGCCTCGCGGTGCTCGCGGCAGAAGTTCTTCAGCGCAGAGTCCCGCTAAAGGCCAGCTTCAATGTCGCTCAGCATGTGCTGGCGATTTCTCTCGCGACGTTAGTCTTCGAGTCTTTCGGTGGCGTCGCGCTCGTACCAGGCGGAGCCGTGCATCTGGTTCCGTTTGCGGCGTCGTTCGCAACCTTCTTGATTGTGAACAC
>JBOHTH010000437.1:0-5303 GCA_050733535.1 Gemmatimonadaceae bacterium
CCACTCCCCCTCGCCACTCTTAGTCCGCCCTCACCTCGCCGACGACTTCCCCCCTCGTATTCCTCAGCGGCTTGAGCGCCCACTCGGCCAACCGCGGCGGGAGTGCCTCCGGCAGGACCTCGAGCAGCTGCAGCGCACGCAGCACCGCGACGTGCTGCGCCCGCAGCGCGCCGTCCTCGACCTTCAGCGCGATCCCGAGCCCCATCGAGGGGATACTGATCGAGTGTACTCCCTCGGCGCCGACCTTCGAGACGACGCGCCCTTCGGTTTCCTCGAGCATCACGGTGTCGAACCGATCGGTGCCGCCGAGCAGGAACGGGTATCGTCGAATTGCCGCCGCGGTGCGCGAGGCGATCTCGTCGCCGACTTCCACCGCCTGGCCCCAGCGCGAATAGGCGAGCGCCATCGCCATCAGCGGAAGTGCCATCACCGTCACGCCGCAGCCGTCGACCGCGATCGGCATGTCATCGATGGGAACTCCGCTCCACGTTGCCACTTCGGCGAGGCATCCGCGCTGCACAGAATGATCGGCGCGCTCGTAGCCGTGGGTCGGCCACCCGGCGGTGTGCGCGCGGGCGAGCATCGCGGCGTGTTTCCCCGAGCAGTTGTTCATGAGGCGAGTGAACGGCCTCCCGCTTTCGCGCACAATTTTCGCGCCCCGTGCAGAAAGCGGCTCGTGCGGCCCGCATGCGAGGTCGCCTTCTTCGCGGCCGATGGACGCGAGCATGCGGGTCGCGATCGCAATGTGTTCCGGCTCGCCGCCGTGCGACGCACAGGCAAGGGTGAGTTCTTCGTCACCCCAGCCGAGCGAGTCGAATCCGCCGGAGGAGAGGAACGGCATCACCTGAAAGATTTTCGAGCACGACCGCCACATCGTGACGAGGGAGGGATCACGGGCGACCGCGACGACTTTGTCGCCGGGCCCGACGACTGCGGCGTGCACGCGGTGCCGCGACTCGATGCTTGCTCCGCGCGTGACGACGACGTCGAGCGATAGCGGTCTCATGTCAGATGAATCTATAACAAGGAGCAGACCTCGACCCGAGGCGGAGGGCGGAGATGGAACTCAGCCCCCGGCCCAGCCTACCGCGCACCCCAACCGTCATACGCGGCGAGCACTTCGGCTGGTGTAACAGTCGCTGCGCCGAGCTTGCCGACCTCAACTCCCGCCGCAAAGTTCGCGATGACCGCGGCCTCGAGCGCCGTCGCGCCTGCGGCGAGCATCGCCGCGAGATACGCGGTGACTGTGTCACCGGCGCCGACAACGTCGTATACATCGCGCGCCGTCGTCGGGATGCGATGCACGCCGTTCTTCCCCGGCGCGCCCTTCTCAATGAGCGCCATTCCCTTCTCGCTCAGCGTGAGGAGAATCGCCTCCACCCCGAGTTTTTTCACGAGAGCGGGAAGCGTCTTCGGATGTTCGACGTCCACGGCGGCGCCGAGCGCGGCCTCGAGCTCGCGGCGGTTGGGTTTGAAGATCGTCGCGCCCTTGTACGAGAAGAAGTTTCGGTACTTGGGGTCGACGACGATCGGAATCCCTTTCTTGCGTGCGGCGGCGAGCGCGTGCTCGATCACCGGCGCGACGAGCACGCCATTGTTGTAGTCCTCGAGGATGAGTGCGTCGCTCAGCTTCACCGCGCGCGACACGGCGGCCTTGAGTTTTGAAATCTCGGCCGCCGAGCAATCGTCGTCGACCTCTTCATCAACGCGCACGACCTGCTGGGCGCGCGCGACGATGCGGGTCTTGGTGGTGGTGGGTCGCTTTACCGCGACGAGACCGCGCGCGTCGCTGCCGACTTTCTTGAGGAGCGCCTTGAGCAGGCCCGCCGATTCATCGGATCCGATCGTCGCGACGAGGTTGGCACTGGCGCCGAGTGCCGCGACATTCTGCGCGACATTTGCGGCGCCACCGAGCGCCCATCGGCGGTTGCGCACGCGCACGACCGGGACCGGCGCCTCGGGGGACACGCGCTCGACATCACCCGTGAGGGAGACATCGAGCATCGCGTCGCCGATGACCGTGACGCGCTGCTTTTTTGCGGCGGCGAGAAGGGCGGCGAGGCGAGCGCGCGGGATCAGCATGGGTGAGGAAAGTAATGAATCGGAGGGCAAGCTGTGGGACTGGGGCCGTGGGACAAGACGCCGTGAGATGAGCGGACACCTGAGGTTGCCCGCTCATCTCATGGCACCAGTCCCACCGCTCCCCTCACACAGCCAGTTGTTTGGTCCCTGTTTTTCAAAATCCGATTAGATTGTGGAGGCACATCACCTGACCCTACACCCTATCATCGTGAAAACACGAAACATTGCTCTGATCCTCGCCGGCGTCGCAGTCGGCGTTGCCGCCGCGCCCCGCGCGCGCGCCCAGGACGAAAAATCGATCGCGCTCATTTCCTCCGGCGCTGCAGCGATCGACACTACCAAGAAGAAACCCGTCACCTCGTTCACCGGCGATCTCGGCTTCGTGAGCGCGTCGGGTAACACGAACATCACCACGCTGTCGGCCGACGACAAGATCGTCCACACGAACGGCCGCTGGATGTTTGCGCAGGTCGCGACGTACGTGAGCGGCGAGACCGATAACAAGACGACGGCGAATCAACTGCTCCTCGGCTTGCGCGCCGACTTTGTGTTCAGGCCGCGGCTCAGCGTGTTCGTCGGCGGAACCTACGAACGGAACACGTTCGCCGGCTTCAACTCGCGCACCGACGAGATCGCCGGTCTTGCCTGGGGCGCGATCGCGGCGAGCAAGGACTCCGCGCGGATTGATTTGGGCGGCGTGGCGACCCAGGAAGCCGACATCGACAGCGTCAGCCAGAGCTATCCGTCGGCGCGTGCCGCGCTGAGTTACAAGCATCAGTTTTCCAAACTGGCGTACTTCCATCAGTTCGTGGAGTACATCCCGAACCTGCAGACAAGCGGCAGCTACCGGTTCAACACGGAGTCGTCGCTCGTCGCGCCGATCTCGGCGCACATCGGCGTGAAGCTGTCGTATGCGATCCGTTTCGATTCGCGGCCGCAGCCGACGTTCGGGACGACGGACCGGCTGCTGACGACGGGGATCCAGGTCAGTTACTGACCGGCATCCGGCGGCGTTAGGTTGTGAGGAGGCAGGGCCCTTAGCTCAGCGGTAGAGCAGCGGACTCATAATCCGACGTGCGAAGGTTCGACCCCTTCAGGGCCCATAACGACTTAGCTCGTGTCACTCGCGCGATTCTGTCAAAACAGCGTGACAATTCGCGGGACTGTACGAGCAGCTCATCGGCGACCTCACTCCGCCACTCCCCGCCAACCACCGCACCCCGGCAGCATTGATTTGTACCCTGAATGGGATACATTTCGTCATGAACCCTTGACTGGAGATTTTTGGATGGCCAAGAGCGCCATGATACGAGCGCGGGTTGAGCCGGATCTGAAGAATAGGGCGGAGGCAATATTGGACAAGCTTGGATTGTCGGCCACCACGGCAATCACGATGTTCTACCGCCAGATCCTGCAGAAGCAGGGCGTGCCGTTCGAGTTGCGCATACCGAACGCGACGACAAGGAAAGCAATGCTTGACGCACGGTCGGAGCGCGGCGTGAACACGGCGGGGTCACTCGACGACATGTTCGCGCAACTCGACGACCACGAGACATCCAAGTCGGCTCCCCGACGCAAGCGCCGCGCGCGGGGCGCGCGATAGCGAATGCTGATTCCTCGGTTCACCAGCGCGTTCAAGAAAGACAGAAAGCGCGCGGGTCGCCGGGGCAAGGATCTCAACCGCCTCGACGTCATAATGCGCCGGCTCGCGCAGCGCGAGGTCCTCGAGAGCCGTTATCGAGACCACAAATTGACGGGCGAATGGCACGACTTTCGGGAATGCCACATCGAGCCGGACTGGCTCCTGATCTATCGGACCGTTGCGAGCGAAATCACATTCGTTCGCACCGGAACTCACGCCGATCTTTTTGACGAGTAATCGCTCTCAATGATGGCGGCGCGGTTCCCTACGGCGAGTCTTCGCCGAGCGCCTCGAGGTCCGCGCGATCCTTGAGACGCCCCGTGGCCCGCTTGTTGGCGACGAGCGCGTCGCGGCCGAGAAACGGAATCTCCCGCCCACGAACGCGCTGCATGACGCGGCTGTGCCATGCCTCTGCAAATGACGAAACACCGGTGATTCCGGTGAGCAAATCGACGCGGTTCGGCGGAAGACCCACCTGTACGACGGTATCGTCGGCTGAGAGATCTTCGACGGAGATTCCGAGTGCGGCAAGCGGCGCGCCGAACGCTGCAAGGGCGGACCACACACGCGCCGCGTTGTCCGCGCTCGGATCAATCCAGACGTCGAGATCCTGAGTGGCGCGCGGGACACCGTGCACGCTCAATGCGTGGGCACCGACAACGATGAAACGCGCATTCGCATCCAGGAGCGCGATTACGAGGTCGGCCCAGTCGTCAATCACCGCAGGCGCCTCACGACGATCGGCCACTCGGACCGTGGTATCGGCACGACCGCGCGGCCGGTGAGCTCCCACGCACGGCGTGACAGCGTGGCGACCATCTCGAGGCGCTGCTCTGCGGTCGTCGAGGGAAGGAGGTCGTCCCTCGGCTCGGACCCGAGGCGAAAAATCCGCACCGGCCATTTGGATGGGTCGCGCGACGGTTTGTGCAGAGCCATCAGCGAAAGCTAGTCACAAAGGCCAGGAACTGTTCGCGAAAGAGCTCCGCGCGGAACCGCAGCGCGTTTCGCCGGCATTCCGCCGCGCTGATGGCCGGCTTCAGTGACTCGAACAGCGCGACCGCGGCGGAGAGAGATTCAGCGGTCTGCTACGGATAGAACACGCCGGTGGGCGCCGGCGAATCCAGCCCGCACACCGTCTCGGTCACCCCGCCCTGCCCGAACGCGATCACCGGCGTCCCGCAGGCCTGCGCCTCCACCGGTGCAATCCCGAAGTCTTCTTCAGCCGCGAACACGAACGCACGCGCACGGCGGAGGTACGTCCGCACCTCCTGCCGGCTCAGACGGCCGACCATCACCGCATTGGACCCCGCGGCGGCGCGTACCTTGGTGGCATCTGGTCCATCGCCGATGATGACGAGGCGTCGGCGCGGCATCATGCGAAACGCCTGCGCGATCAGGTCGATGCGCTTGTACGGCACGAAGCGGCTCGCGGTGACGTAGAAATCCTCGCGCCGCGTGTCGTCCGGCGTGAAGAACTCCGTGTCCACCGGCGGATAGATCACGAGCGCCTCGCGCGCGTAGGCCCGTTCGATGCGGTCGGCGATGTACCGCGACAGCGTCGCGAACGCGCGAACGCCGT
>JBOHTH010000438.1:0-4701 GCA_050733535.1 Gemmatimonadaceae bacterium
GCGACAGCTGAGCGGCCGGCAAGTGCCGCATATGCTGAGATTCGTACGATGTGGAGCCGCGCTGGGAAGCGCGGCTCTTCTCGCTTCCTGCCGGCCGGCGTCGCTGCTCGTGCACGACGACTCGGACGTCGACCTCGCACACACGAGCATTGCGGGGCCCAGCACCGGCGAGCCCGGCAGCTACACTGTGAAGTTCCTGTATTACGGCAGCGGTAACGACAAGAACCGTCCGGAGTACCGCGATTCGGTCACGATCAAGACGCGGCCTGTAAACGGCACGGCGTTCCTCCGGGGCGGAGACAAGAAGCGGCTCGCGGCGCGCTGGAAGTACTGGGGCTTCGACACGAAGCGTCTCCCGGTGAACGCGCGCGTCTGGTATCCCGACGGGCCAGGGCCGTTTCCGCTCGTGCTGATCGTGCATGGCAATCACGACATGAAGAAGTTCTCCGACCCGGGCTACGCCTACCTCGGCCAGCATCTGGCGAGCCACGGCTACATCCTGGCGTCGGTCGATGAGAATTTCCTGAACGGTGACTTGCGTGGCGAGAACGACGTCCGCGGGTGGATGCTACTCGAGCATCTCTCAGCGTGGCGACAATGGAACGCGGAGACCGGCAATCCGTTCTTCGGCAAGGTGGACATGTCGCGCGTTGCGCTGCTCGGCCATTCGCGCGGCGGGGAGGCGATCATTATCGCGGCGGCGTTCAACCACCTCTCGCGCTATCCAGATGACGCGCGTGTGGCGATGAACTTTGGGTTCAACATTCGCACGCTGATCGCGATCTCGCCGGTGGACGGGCAATACCTCCCAACCGACCGTCTCACACCGATCCAGAACGTCAACTATTTCGTGATGCACGGTGCGCATGACAGTGACGTGCAGACGATGATGGGGATGCGCGCGTACGACCGCGTGAAGTTCACGGAGGGGAGTTCGTTCGTGAAAGCCGCGCTCTACATCTATCGTGCGAATCACGGACAGTTCAACACGGTCTGGGGGAACAACGACGTCGGCGACTCGGGGTGGCTGCTCGCCAAGGACCTCCTGCTGAAAGGCGACGAACAGCGTCAGATCGCGAAGGTCTTCATCACGGGCTTCCTCGATCTCACGTTGCGCGGCGCGACGAAGTACCTGCCGATGTTCAAGGACCATCGCGCGGTGGGGACCTGGCTGCCGAAGACGATCTATCTCTCGCGGTTTGAAGCTCCCACCGAGCGCATTCTCGCAGATTACGAGGAGGACATCGACGTCACGACCGGTTCAGCGCGCGACGTGACGATCTCGGGCTCGCACCTCGCCACGTGGAAGGAAGTCGGGCTCAAGATGCGGAGCCGCGGGATGGTGCCGTTCGACGACAACGCCGTGATGCTCGGCTGGACCGCGCCGCGCAGCGGGGCAGACACGGTGCGCGCGAGCTACACGATCGCGCTTCCGGACACGCTGGCATCGTCGTGGAACCTCACGGATGCGTCGTCGCTCGTGTTTGATTTGGCGAACTATGGGGCGAAACCGCGACCGCTCGCGACGGGTGATACGGCAACGCCGCCCGCGCAGCTGGACACGCGCAAGAAGGCCGTGCCCGCGCCAAAGCAGCCCGCCCTTAGCGACTCGGCAAAAAAGGCGGCCGCGAAAGCGGATTCGCTTCCGCTCGATCTCACGGTTGAGCTGATCTTCGCCGATGGCCACGTGGCGGCGATTCCGTTATCGGAAATCGCGCCGATCCGCCCGCCGCTCACGTCGCGCATCTGGAAGTATGACTATTTCGCGACGCGGCTGAATCCGCCGGCGAAGAATCATGATGATATTCTGGCGCACTACACGATTCCGTTCTCGCGGTTCGCCGAGGCGGTTCCGGGGTTGACGCCTTCGATGATTCGCGCGATCAGGTTCCGGTTTGATCGCGGGCCGGCTGGGACAGTTTTGTTGGACGATGTTGGGTTCGACTTAGGGACGGCTCCGTAACTGCAACTGCTTTGCCACGGGTCTTCACGGGTTTTCACGGGTAAACTTCATCGACTGCTTTCGTTCGTTGGAATAAATGATGCGCTTGATCTGGGGATCTAAACCGAAATTCAGGAGCAGACCGACTTCCATCGTTGTGGCGCGCAAATAGTGCTGCAACTGGGTCTCGTGCGCTGCATTGATGGTTCGGACCGCCTTCACTTCTATGACAATTCGATTTTCGACGACCAGGTCGGCGTAGAAACGGCCGGCGATTTCACCGCGAAAGTACACGTTGATGGGCATTTCAGCGCTGACCTGAAGCCCCGTGGCGATTAGCGCGCGTGCGAGGGAGGTCCGATAGACCGACTCGAGAAATCCCCTCCCAAGCTCGTTGTAGACCTCATAAAAATTTACGAGGATTTGCTTTGTCAGCGCCCCGTCCTGGAATTCGACGTCGCTGCGCCCGATTGATGAGGTCAAGGTTCGTTTACCCGTGAAGACCCGTGAAGACCCGTGGCAAAAGGGGTTGTAGTTTCGAACCTCAATCTGCCCAGCGGTGTCCCAAGAGCGTCATCCTTCGTTCGCGCTGCGGGTCGATCCATTGCACGACGTCAGGAGCACGGCGGGTCGTCCGAGGACGCCGGGTGTTCCTGGACGCGCAGCGTCATCGAAGCGGTGACGTTCGTGTCGGCGGCCGACAGTGCGACGACGTTGACGATCCCCAACGTCGATCGGCATCGGAACGATGCAACGCCCGTCGCCGGGTTGAACGAAACCGAAGCGGTGTCTCCAGTCAGACGCCATACGATGGCGTGTGAAACGGTTGTATTCGCGTCCAGCCACGGCTCGATCTTCAAGGAATCACGGCCACCGCGGTCGAGGAGATTTGATCCTGTCGCCGACATCACATAGAGCGACCGCACCGGCGGCGCGTCAGGCAAGATCACGAGCGTCGCGTCCAGCGTCACCGGAGGCGCGAGGTTTTCGGGCTTGCCACAGCGATCGAAGGCGCCTTGCACGGACACGTTGTTGAACGTCACCGCGGTGTAGTACGGCTTCGAGACGAGGACGGCGTAGGTTGTGTTGAACCCCCCGCCACGTATCGTAAGAGAGTCGCCGCGCGTGCTGTCGCGGACCAGTCCGCCTGCTCCGCCAAACACGACGACTGTGCCCAGTGCAGCCGGGCGCCCCGCCTGATCGCGAATCGCGACGTGGATTGATGGCGGCACGTCGTTCTCAATCGTCGCATGCCCGCCTCCCCGAGGGAATCATCGAACCCGGCCGCCTCAGCTCCGCCGCTCTCTCTCAGTAGCGTCTACAGGTCGCTTCCCGCACGGCCTGAACGTTACCTTGTTCCAATGTCCATGCGCGAAAAGCTCGACCTCCTCGAAAAACGCCGCGCCGAGTCCGAACTCGGCGGTGGCGCAAAACGGCTCGCCGCCCAGCATGCGAAAGGGAAGCTCTCCGCACGCGAACGCCTCGACGTGCTGCTCGATGAAGGCAGCTTCACCGAACTCGATCGTTTTGTCACGCACCGCTCCAGCGACTTCGGGCTCGACAAGGAAACTCCCTACGGCGACGGCGTCGTCACCGGCTTCGGCCGCATCGACGGCCGATTGGTCTACGTCTTCTCGCAAGACTTCACCGTCTTCGGCGGATCGCTGAGTGAGACGCACGCGGCCAAGATCTGCAAGATCATGGACCTCGCGATGGAAAACGGCGCGCCGGTGATCGGGTTGAATGACTCCGGCGGTGCGCGCATCCAGGAGGGGGTCGTCTCCCTCGGCGGCTACGCGGACATCTTCCTTCGCAATACCCTCGCATCGGGCGTGGTGCCACAAATCTCGGCGATCCTCGGTCCGTGCGCGGGCGGGGCGGTGTACTCGCCGGCGATCACCGACTTCACCTACATGGTGCGCGGCACGTCGTTCATGTTCGTCACGGGGCCGAATGTCGTGAAGACGGTCACGCACGAAGACGTCACCATGGAGCAGCTCGGCGGCGCGGAGACGCACGGCGAGACCAGTGGAGTTTCGCACTTCACGTGCGCCAGCGAACTCGAGTGCCTCGAAGCGATCCGCAACCTCTTTCGCTTCGTGCCGTCGAACAACGTCGATTCTCCCCCGCGCGGAGCGGGCAGTGATCCAGCGGACCGGCGCGACGAGGCGTTGCTCGACATCGTGCCCGACAGCGCGAACAAGCCGTACGACATGCACGATGTGCTCAAGCGCGTCATCGATGATGGCGAGTTCGTCGAAGTGCAAAAAGATTTCGCCGCGAACATCATCGTCGGCTTCGCGCACCTCGGCGGGAACAGCGTCGGCGTGATCGCCAATCAGCCGGCCGTGCTTGCCGGCGTGCTCGACATCAACGCCAGCATGAAGGCCGCGCGGTTCATCCGGTTCTGCGACGCGTTCAACATTCCGCTGGTGACCTTCGAGGACGTGCCGGGCTTTCTCCCGGGACTCGCGCAGGAGCACGGTGGCATCATCAAGCACGGCGCCAAGCTGCTCTTCGCCTACTGCGAGGCGACCGTTCCGAAACTCACAGTCATCACGCGCAAAGCCTACGGTGGTGCGTACGACGTTATGTCGTCCAAGCATATCCGGGGCGACTACAACGTGGCGTGGCCGACGGCCGAAATCGCTGTCATGGGGCCCAAGGGCGCCGTGGAGATCCTGTTCCGCAAAGAGATCAACGAGAGCGACAATCCCCAGTCGGCGACGGACGCGAAGATCGAGGAATACAGGCAGAAG
>JBOHTH010000439.1:0-9962 GCA_050733535.1 Gemmatimonadaceae bacterium
CGGCGCCGGCATCAACCATTCCCTTCGAGCGAGGACATGCGTGTGATCATCCATGAGCAGGTGGCGGAGATTCCGCAGGCGATGACCACGACCACGTTTGACATCGCCGGATTTCGTGTCGTGGAGACCAAGGGTGTTGTGCGCGGCGTTGTCGTTCGTTCGCGGTCGGTGTTGGGCACCGTCGGCGCCGGTCTTCAGACTGTATTCGGCGGAAATATTTCCCTGTTCACTGAACTTGCAGAACACACCCGGCAGCAAGCGTTCGCCACGATGCTGGTCCAGGCGCACGTCGCAGGGGCCAACGCAGTGATCGGCGTGCGGTACGATGCGAATGAACTCATGAAGGGGGTAACGGAAGTTCTTTGCTACGGCACGGCTGTCACGG
Organism: Gemmatimonadaceae bacterium; assembly: GCA_050733535.1. GTDB lineage: Bacteria > Gemmatimonadota > Gemmatimonadetes > Gemmatimonadales > Gemmatimonadaceae > Fen-1231. The sequence goes on from JBOHTH010000439.1 coordinate 386, forward strand.
TCGTGCGCGCCGAACGCTGATGCGCGTCGGATGCGGTCTGCATAACCCGCCGTCAGGCCCGCGGCCGCCGCGCGAGAGCGTTGTGCGCGTCTTGCCATGAGTATATTACTATAATATACTCCCCCTGTGCCTGATGTCACTGCCATACTTGCCTCCGCCGAGGGCTTCGACTGGGATCAGGGGAATACAACCAAGGATGTGCTCGGCCACGATGTATCGCCGGCAGAAGCGGAGGAAATCTTTTTCCGGGCGCCGGTGTTGGTGTTCGACGACACGAAGCATTCAGAACGTGAGAATCGGCTGCTGCTCTATGGGTCCACCAGGGCTGGCCGGTGCCTGACGGCAGCGTTCACGCTGCGAAACAAGCGTATTCGCGTCATCTCGGTTCGCGACATGAGCCGCAAGGAGCGTCGAGTTTATGAGCAAGCGCGCTAAGAAAGCCTTGAAGCCGATCCCGGTGTTCCGCTCCGACGCGGACGCAGGGGTGTTTTGGATGACGCACGACACGACGGACTACGTCGACTCAACCAAGGCGCGCCGGGTGAGTTTTCCAAACCTGAAGCCGTCTACCGCCACGATTTCCTTGCGGCTACCGCAAGGCCTTCTGGATGATCTGCGCGTCCTCGCGAACGAACGCGACGTTCCGTATCAGTCGCTGCTAAAGGTGTATCTCGCGGATCGGATCAAGGAGGAGCGTCGTTCGCCGCGGCGCCGCCCACGCCCGCGCGCGAACGCCTGACACGCATTGTTTTGGCAGGCCCGCCCAGCTGCAACTTTCACGACGGCTGACCTTTCCCCAGCGTCAACAGCGCCAGCAGGCTGCCTTTTACGTACTGATCCCAACCCTTCACGCACATGTCGTAGCACTCTACGACAGGCACCAAGCCGATGTGCGCGAACTGGATCGTCGTGACGTGGTCTTTTTCCGAGACCTTCCACACCGCCTTCGTGCCGGTCCATTCGGTCTTGTCCTTGAGCCAGCTGAGATAGCAATCCGTCACGTCCCACGCCGTCGATACGCCCGGCGTAAGCTCGCTGACGCGAAAGGTCACGAACGTGTCCGCTCCAAAACGAACCGTGAACACGTCGCCGACCTGACCGCGCGGCTCTTCGGAATCTGTTTTCCACCATTCGGAGACGCGTCCGATCTTGTCGAATGCCTGCTTGGCGGAGACCGGTGCACTGATCTCACAGCGATAATCCGCGACGGGAATGCTGGCGGTGCCGTTCATGGGGATGCTCCTCTTGAATGAGTGGTGATTGGTCGCTCTTAGCGTTCGACAAAACTCTTGAGCCGGCCCAGCGCGTCGTCCCACTGCTTGGAAATTCGTTCCAGATGCTGGTGTGCGTCGGCAATCCGCGCGGGCTCCAGATCCCAGACCCGCTCGCGTCCGCGCCGGCTGCTCGTGACCAGCCCCGCGCTCGAGAGCACGCGCAGGTGCTTCGTGATCGCCTGACGCGACACGGGCGTGCCCGCGCTGAGGCGCGTGATCGATTTGGGACCGCCGGACGAAAGCCGATCGATCAGCCGCAGACGCGTCTCGTCACCCAGCGCCGCAAACAGCGGCGCCGCGTCCCGCACGCGAACAGCCGCGGCGCTAGACCGCGACATAACGCGCGATGTTCTTGAGCTGCGACGTCCAGCCGCCATCGTTCATGCGGAACGCTTCGTCGCGGCGGCCAGCAGGGATCTTGTCGAACCCGGACTCGACCACCGTCAGCGTCGTCGCTCCGTCGGCTTCGGCGAGTCGAAACTCCACGAGCGTCGGCGTCTCGCTCGTATAGTCCACCTTCGGATCCATCGCGTACGGATGCCAGCGGTACGAGAAGCGCTCCTCGGCGTCCATCCGTTCGATCATGAGTTTCATCGTCACGTGCTCGTAGCCGGGAATCGCGATCTGGCCTGTGATCGACTTCCCGACCACAAATGCGCCGTCGAACTTCACCCGGAACCAGGTTCCGAACTCCTGCGCGTTGGTGAGGGCGCGCCAGACGCGCGCCCTCGGCGCCTGCAGTACGACCTTCTTTTCAATGCGGTCCGTGCTCGACATGAAAGTGCTCCCGGAGGGGGGATGGTGCCATTTGATATGCAACCTGTTGGTTGCATAATAAGCGGTCTCGTGCCAAACGCAACCCCCGGGTTGCATATCGACATCCTCGCTCGCGAGCGCGCGGCCTCGCTACTCCACTCCCTCCGGGTACAACTCCGGCAACAAGTACCGTACCGCGTGCAACGGCACTCGTAACCTCAACGGCCCGCGCGGACTCGGCGACCACAGCAATCCGTCGTCGAGCAGACTTCGCACGATGTTGTACGCAATCCGCGAATGCACTCCTGCCGCCGCCGGCGCTTCACCCCGGGACATTTCGCCGGCCACCAGCGAGAACCGAAGCAACCTCCCCGCCTCCGGCCTGAGAGCTCCCGCCGGTCCCTTCGCGACTCGCTCTGCGCGCAGTCGCGCGTACGCTTCGAGCCGGCCGCCGAGTTCATCCAGCGCAAGAACGCTGCTCATGTATCGAACCTGATCGAGGCATGTCTCGAGAAAGAAACGCACGAACTCCTCGAGCGCCTCCAGTGAGAGCGATCCGCGGCCATCGAGCTCGTTTCGGCGCAATGCGTCGGCGCGAGCCATCGCCGACAGATATCCGTCGCGATTTCGCGCGAGCCCGCGCGACGGCGTCCACAATCCAAGCGCGCCGAGTCCGAGTTTTCTGCCGTACATCGCCGTCGCCAGTCGAACGACTCGCCCGTTGCCATCACCAAACGGATGGATCCACATCAGCCGGTGATGACTCGCGGCGAACGCGAACGTGCGTTCGAGTCCGGAGAGAGCGCCCGATCGGTAGCGCGATGCTGCGTGCCGCAGCAGCGGCTCCAGCGCGTCGGGTTCCGGTGCCAAGTGCCTGCCTACGGTGACATCGAACTTCCGGATCTCGCCCGGATTAACACGTTCTCGGCGTCCCGTGTCTGCGTTCTCGACCCATCGAAGTGAGTCGTCGACGCGACTATAGAACTCGCGGTGCAGCCATCGCAAAAAGTTTTCGCTGCACGGCTCGAGATCGGGTTCGTTCGCGAGTTTTGCTTCCGCGAGTTTCTCGACTTCCACATGGGCCCAAGCCTGGCGCTGCAGCGCGCGCGCCGGCGCCGGCAGGTCGTCGCGTTTCATAGTCGCGACAATTGCAGATGGTCGAGTGTCGTTCCCTTCGATGCGGTTCGAGTAGTAGCTGTTGGTGACTCGCATCAAGTCTGCGATCGACTCGCGCACGGACTCCGGTACCGTCTTCTCCAACGCCGCGGCTTCGCGCTCCAAGGCAAGCGCGAGATCGGCCAAGTCGCCAGAAGTTCTGGCAGGATCCAGCAGAAGGGGTTCGGCAGCGGAGAAATGCATAGATAATCATATACATATTCCACTAAAATTGCAACTATAAACCATTTATGCTGAACAAGATACAGTTCTAATAGCCTGTGAAGATACCACTACATATTCCACTATTGTTATCCGTACTTCGGCGGAAATTACCGACGGGTTTCACGCTGCGGGATGGAGTCAGGGGACACGCCTTCGCGCGTGATCTTCACCGGCAGGATGTAGCCCCGGTCGTCGAACTTGAGCTCATCGATGGCCACGACCCTGTGGTTGCGATCGGTCTCGCCGAGTGGACGGCGGTGGTAGACGATGTACCACTTGCCCGACGGCGACTGGAGCACGGAGTGGTGACCTGCGCCGGTCGCGACGGACGAGTCCTGCTGGAGGATTTTCCCAACGCGTTCGAACGGTCCCATCGGCGATGTCCCGATGGCGTAGGCGACGGCGTAGTTGGGCCCAGTCCATCCGCCCTCGGACCACATGAAATAGTACTTGCCGTCCTTTACGAGCATGAACGCGCCCTAGACGTAACCCGCGGGCGTGATCTCCTTGAACGTCGTGCCGTCGGCAAACGGCACCAGGCCGGTGAAGTCGTCGTTGAGGCGCGCAATGTTGCAGTGCCCGTGGCCGCCGTAGACGATGTACCACGCGCCGCTCGCGGGATCGCGGAACACCATCTGGTCGATGGGCTGCGCGCCGTTGTGGTACGCATCTATAAGAGGGTGGCCGATCCAGTCGCTGAACGGGCCGGCGGGCGACCGCGAGCGCGTGACGGCGATGCCGCCGGGCTGCGAATCACTCTGGATGTCGTTCGCGCCGAAGAACAGATAGTACCAGCCGTCCTTTTGGACGATGGATGGCGCCCACATCGCGCGATGCGCCCACATCACGGCCGCGGTGTCGACGATGCGCGCGTGCTTGGTCCATGTGACGAGGTCGCGCGACGAGAACGCGTCAAGGAAGACCTGCTGATTGTACGGCGCGGAGTACGTGGGATAGATCCAGTACTCGCCCGCGAAGACGTGAGCCTCGGGGTCGGCGTACCAGCCGGGGAAGACGGGATTGCCGGACGCGGGAAGGAGCATGAACGCGGGAAGGAGCAGCAGCCCGCATACGCCGGCCATCCGAACGATTCTGTCACGTGTCATGCGCGCCCTCAATTCGCCGATCCGGAATGAGCCACATCGCCGCGACCGCCGCGTAAAATCCCGCGCTGACCACCGGTGCGACGAACGTGATTCCGATTCCAGCTACATAAAACACGATCGAAAGCTTTCCCTTGAGATCGTGGCCAACCGCTCTTGCGAGCGGCGAATCCGCTCCGTTGGCGCCGATGAGTGCCGTCTGAAGAATCGTGTACGCTGCCCCACACGCGACCAGCACGATCCCATACACGGCGGTCGGCGCTGGCGCGACGTGTGTCTGGCCCATCCATCGCGTGACGAACGGAACGAGCGAGAGCCAGAAGAGCAGGTGGAGATTGGCCCAAAGCACCTTGCCGTTCACCTTCTGGGCGGCGTGCAGCATGTGATGATGGTTGTTCCAGTAAATGCCGAGGAAAATGAAGCTCAGCACGTACGCAAGGAACACGGACTGCATCGAGAGGAGTGCGCTCCACCCAGCGCCGTCGGGAGTTTTGAGTTCCAGCACCATGATCGTGATCAGGATCGCGATCACGCCGTCGCTGAATGCCTCGAGCCGGGTCTTACTCATGCCGGGATTCTTGTCCTAGAACGTGTAGTTGACCGTCGTCCCGCAGAAGGATCCTGTCTCCGAGCCGTGATCCTGTGGCGAGGACGTGACGGTGTAATCCATGCCGCAGCTGCCGCCGGTCCACGTGAACGATCCCTTGCCAGTCCAGACGTAGTTCGACGAAGGGATGTATTTCGTGAGGCCAACGCTGAACGAGTAAGTCAGGCTGCCATCCAAGGCGATCGTCTGTTGACCGGTGTTCACCTTACACCCTGTCGCTGTGACCGACATCGACATCGCCTCGGTACCCGTGCCAGCGGTATCCAGGCTGGTGTTGATCGAGGCGCTGCCGCTGATGGTTCCGCCGGCCAAGCACGTCGAATTGACGGCCGCGCCGTACTTCGTCGCTCCCGCAAGCAGCGGCGCCGCGGACGCAGGCCTGGTTCCTGTAGAAAGTGTCTCGGCCGCGTACGTGAACGCGCGATCGATTTCTTTGAATAGCGAAACGCCGACCTGTTGCGCTTCGATTGACGACAGCGAGCCCTTGGGACCCGTTGCAGAATCGTGGCTGCAGCCAGTGAACGTTCCGACGGTCGCAAGGATTGCGATGCCGCGAATGATTGGTCGCGATGCCAGCATTGAAGGAGTTCTCTCGTGAAGGCGGCGGGACGTCCTGTCACCGTGGACAGTAGATTCAACCGGGGTCGCGCGAGTATACGGGTCACTGCTCCCGCGTGCAAGGAGGCGTTACGCTCCTGGCGTTACGCTCCTGATCACGCCGCACCGCGAGGCATCGGACCACTCAGGGCGGCCGCGAGACGTGACTGATCGCATACACATAGGCGGCAACGTCCGCGACCGCCGCCTTGCTCAGCGGAACGCCACCCCTCGGCGGCATGGGCGAGAGAAACGGCGGAGATGGATTTGGCATTCCGTCCGTCACGCGCTGCTGGATGAACGCGTACGTTCCGGGACCGGTCAGCCACTGGCGTCCGAGCAGAGATGGCGCGAGCGGAGTCCCGTTTGCATCGGTGCCGTGGCAGACGTAACACAGTCCACCTTCCGCCCGCCCGTGGAAAATGCTGTCTCCGTGCGCCACCATCTGAATCGTCGCGCCCGAGGGCGGATGCCCGACCACCGGAACTGCGGGCACGCCCGCCGTATTGCCGGTGGCCAAGGGTACTGACGCTGCGGGCGCCGCCGGCTTTTCACCGCCGCCGCACGCCGTCGCGCCGAGTGCGATGAGTGCCATGACAAGCACCGCAGGGTGAATCAGCGCGCGGACGGACCCGGCGCGATAAAGTTCATGGCGTCCATCCCTCATTCCTATCTAAAGCCGGCAATATCATGATTGTTCCATGAATTCTTCAAGAATGCACGCGGCCGGGACGCTTGACGTGAAGCTCGTCCCGCAAACCGATGCCGATTCTGCCGTCGGGCGGATGACGATCGACAAAGTGTTTCACGGCGACATCGAAGGCACAAGCAAGGGGATGATGCTCGCATCGATGTCGGCATCGCATCCCAACTCGGGCGCTTATGTCGCGCTCGAGAAAATCACAGGTGCGGTGCACGGAAAAAATGGAAGCTTTGCGCTGCACCATTTGGGACTGATGGACCGCGGCGCGCCGTCGCTCACCGTGATGGTCGTGCCCGATTCCGGCACGGATGACCTCGTTGGCCTCACGGGCACGCTCAAGATCATCATCGACGGGAAAAAACATTCCTACGAGTTCGACTACACGCTGCCGGGATAGCAGGCGGAATTTAGGCCGGGTTGAAACGGCTAGAACGTGTAGCTGATGTCCGACCCGCAGAACGTTCCCGTCTCCGAGCCGTGGCCCTGCTGCGAGTACGTGAGGGTGTAGTCGATGGTGCAACTGCCGCCGGTCCAGGTGAATGACCCGTTGCCAGTCCAGATGTAGTTCGATGAAGGGATGTATTGGGTGAGCCCGAGATTGAACGCGTACGTCAGGTTGCCATCCAGGGCGATCGTCTGTTTCCCGGTGTCGACCTTGCACCCCGCCGCCGTGACCGACATCGTCATCGACTCCGGACCCGTTCCCGCAGTGTCGAGGTCGCTGGTGATCGAGATCGTGCCGGTAATGGTTCCGCCGGCCGAACACGTCGAATTGACGGTTCCGCTGAGCGTCGTTGCCGCCGCGATCCGTGGCACCGAGGTCGCGAGCGCGGCTCCTGAGCTTGAAAAGGTCGTGTTCGTGAATGCGCGGTCGATCTCTGTGAATAAAGCAATGCCAGCCGTTTGCGCTTCGGCTGCGGACAGTGTGCCCTTTGGGCCCGTTGAGTCGTGCCCGCAGGCAGTGAGCGTTCCGACGGTTGCGAGGATGGCAAGGCCGCGGAGGATGGGTCGCGATGCCGGCATGAGGGGATCCTCTCGTGAAGTTGGTGGGACGTCCCTGTCGCCCTGATGGACAGCAACTTCGACCGGCTCCGGCGAGTATATGGAGCACGGCCCCGCTGTGCAATGATAGTGCGCCGCCGTGAAGACGCAAAAGGCCTCACCTTCGCAACCTGCTGGAATACTTTGCAGTGTAGCGTGCGCGCTACACCCCATCGTCCACGTCGCCGTGTGAACCGCACGCCACCGTGTACGGCGAATATCAGTACGCAGTCAAAGACCTCGACGGGCATCATTGGCTGTTTTCCAGGCACGCTGTTGATCGACACCCGGAAGAGTGGGGCGCGGCAGCACGGTCCTAGAAGGCATCAGACGGATGCGGGCTTTCGACCGGTGCGGAGGGCGGAAGTGGAATTCGGGATGTCGGGGGAGGGGAGAGGGGTGAGTCGCGGCGAGAGATGCGAGAGATGCGAGATGGCGCGACTCACTTCGAGTCCGCGTCCTTACTCGTTGCTCGCAACTACTCGCCGCTCCGCTCGGCCCCGAACTCCCAGTTCCTTCTCCGCACTCCGCACCAGGCTGAAGTTCCGCATTCCATTTCCGCCCTCCGCACCGGGCCGAACTCTCCTCCCTCCTCGCGCTCACCGTCCTCAAGCCTTCGAGCGCGTTTGTGAGATAGCTTCCAAGGCCGAGTTCGATTCGAGATAGCTTGGCGGCCGTGAACAGATCGAATCGGGTCCACCAATGTGGAGGATGGTGCCGCCATGGAAATGGCATATCGGGAGCGGTGGAAGACTGAGATCACCGCGATGCAGCGCGTGCTCGCCAGCTTCGAGATGAAAGAAGAGTGCAAGTGGGCCAAGCCCACCTACACCGTCGACGGCAAGAACGTCGTCATTCTTCAGGGGTTCAAGGAGTACTTCGCTCTGGGCTTCTTCCAGGGTGCCCTCCTGAAGGACCCCAAGAAAATGTTGGTGCAGCTCGGTCAGTTGCACGCCGCGCGCGTCATGAAGTTCACCAGCGCGAAGGACATCAAGGCGAGCGCCGCGACGATCAAGACCTACGTACGCGAAGCCATCGCCGTCGAGAAAGCCGGCAAGCGGCTGCCGAAAAAGAAAACGTCAGACTATCCGGTGCCCGACGAACTCACGGAGCGGTTCAAAAAAGACGCACGACTCAAGCGCGCGTTCCACGCGCTGACGCCGGGGCGCCAGAGGAGTTGGCTCTACCATATAGCGGCGGCCAAGCGGTCGGCGACGCGGGTGTCGCGAATCGCGAAGGCGATGCCGGCGATACTCGCGGGCAGAGGGTTCTTGGAGAGACGCTAGGGCGCTCGTCCGATGCGGCGCAGCGCTTCCTGCAGCGCATCCGCCGCATCGACTTTCACATCGGGCTCCACGCCAACCCCTTCCCAGTCCGTATGCGTCACCGGATTGATGGCGCGCGCGAACGGAAGGCTCAGCGTGAAGTGTTCGTCGACCTGCCGCGGCGCGACGAGATGCGCGCCGCCGCCGGTCGTCTCGCCGACGATCAGCGCGCGCTTCAATGCTTGGAGGTCGTAGGCGAATTCCTCGCCGCCTGAAAATGTGCGGCTTGATGTCAGCACATATACGGGCTTGCTTCCGCCAAACCTGCGACCCGAAACAGTGTCGCGCGCCCATGACTCGGCGGTCCTCCCGCTCGCCCGCTCCCACATGTCATTGAGGTGTGTCCTGCGGTCGAACAGATATGAGTCGAGAAACGCGACCATTTGGGGCGATCCGCCTCTGTTGTCACGCAGGTCGATGATGAGTGAGCGCATCGGTGCGAGCGAATCCATCACGGCAGTCGCAACCGACTCGCAAGTCGCCACGTCCGCGAAACGATTGATCTTCAGATATCCAACGGAACCATTCAGTACGTCGAGTTGCTCGAAACCGCACTGCTGCCTGTCGGTTGAGGGACCCGCCGACGGACCGAGCGCTGGCGTCGGCATCGGACGAGATGGTGCCGCGCCCGGCGGCACTGGCTGCGGGGCCGGTCCCACCGCGGGACGAGGCCCAATGATGGGGCGATAGATCAGCGCAAGGTGCTTGTCGTGCGAAACGCCGGTCATATCAGTGGTCACACGGAACGCAAAGGCGAAGCCGGTCGTCTCGCGATCGTATACGCCGCGCGC
>JBOHTH010000440.1:0-6672 GCA_050733535.1 Gemmatimonadaceae bacterium
GGTCGGTCGTGCCGGTCGCAGCGCCGCCACCGGAGATCGCCGGCAGCGCCGACGACGTGTACCCGGGGTCGCCGGGCCGCGGCCACAGGCGATTGTCAGCGTCGAACACGCCGGGATTTCCTGCCTGCGCAATGCCGAAGAGCTGCAGGAAGCTCGGCGCGCCGCCGGCCAGCGGCTTCTGCTGGTCGAACGTCGTCCCCGTCCCGATGGTGATCCCGACGGTGCCGCGCTGAACGTCGGATCCGCCGATGCGATATGCGTTGCGCAGCGCGCGGAACGACGCGGGGTCGCCCGGCTTCACCTGCGGATCCCAAAGCAGGTTTGCGTACTGCGGCCGTGTCGCCACATACGTCATGTCGGGCGTGCCGCCGGTGCTCACGTTCGTCGACTCGACACCGCCCGCGCGCACGGTGTACGCGACCACGAGGCGCTCGTTGGCGGGATTCAGTGGTTGCGTCAGCTTGATCCACAGCTGCGACGGATCCACGACGTAGTCGACGTTTTCACGAAGCACCTCATAGACCTGGCCGCGTTGTGAGTTCGGGTCGCCGATGAGCTGGAACTGCGGCCCGTTGGGATTCGGCGGCTGACCGCCGATCAGGAGCCGATACAGCGCGATGTGCACCGGGCGGACTGAATCGGGGAGCGCCGCGGCAAGTGTGCGCATCTGCACGGCGTTCAGGATGTCAAGGTTCGGATACCCCGGGAGCTGCCGCGGATCGACGACGAAAAAGAATCGCCGCGCTTCCACCTGGTAATCATCGATGTCGCGCGCGACCTGACTTTGCGTCGCCGCCCCGCCGCCGACCGTGAACACTTTATTGGAAACGACGTTCCCCTTCTGCTGCGCGACGATCGCGCGCACCTTCAGCGCTCCGAACTGCGTCACGGCCTCGAGGCCGTAGTTCCCCTGCGGAATTCCGGTCGTGATGTACCGCGACGCCGGCACGTCGAACGAGACGTTGCCGACGTCGAGGCGCTGGAGCCAGTCTCCCTTCTTTCCCTCGTAGTACAGCGAGACGTTGTTCGACGCATCGAACTCGCGCGTCGAGCTGTAGTCCACGCTGACGTGCACGCGATCGGCGAATGTGCCGCCGGTTTTCACGCCGAACTGCATGTTGAACGCGGGTTCGAACGACGCGTTGCACTGCGCTCCCGCGTTGAAAAGCTCGCTCGAATTACAGCGGTCGTTGGCGGATTTCTGGAGTCGCGATTCGAAGCGCCCGTCAAATTGGAAGCCGAGATCCGACTTCTGGCCGAAGATTCTGGTGATGCGGCCCGTGTCCGGAGCGCTGCGGACCGAGTCGGACCGGAGCCGGGCCGAGTCGGGCGCGGCGCGCGACGTGTCCGTGGCGGCTTGCGCGCCCGCGAGGACCGGCGCGGCGAGAAACAGAACTACAAGAGCACGCGGCAGGCGGGGGAGTGGCAGGGGGCGCACCCAAACTCGAAAACGGGGGTATGATCGGCCTTGCCTTCGAGCGGTCGCGGAGTGGAATATACGGGCGACCCAAGACCCTACAACCCTATGTGGCGCGCGGAGTTCCTCCTGTCGGGAGAATTCGCAGCGGCGCCCCGGGCCGAGCCTAAGCAAAACCGGTGAAGATTCTCACGAAGTACATACTCAAGGAACACCTCGCGCCGCTGATGTTCGCGCTGTCGGCGCTGACGTCGTTGCTGCTGCTGAACTACGTCGCCAAGCAGTTCGGCCAGCTCGTCGGCAAGGGGCTCGACTGGAAGGTGATCGCCGAGTTCCTGCTGCTGTCGGTGCCGTTCACCGTGGCGATGACGCTGCCTATGGCCGTGCTGGTCGCGACGCTCCACGCCTTCAGCCGGATGGCGTCGGAAAACGAGATTACCGCATTCAAGGCGAGCGGAATTTCACTTCCTCGCCTGATGGTGCCGGTGATCGTCGCGGCGGGCTTCCTGACGATCGCGATGGTCTGGTTCAACGATCGGGTGCTCCCGGCGGCCAACCATCGGCTGACGACACTTTCGAACGACATCGCGCGCAAGAAGCCGACGTTCGCGCTCAAGGAGCAGGTGATCAACGAAGTGTCGCCTGGGCGGCTGTTCCTGCGAACGTCGCGCCTGTTCGGCGCGAACCAGATGCGCGACGTCACGATCTACGACATGAGCGATCCGCAGACGCATACCACGATCCGCGCGGAAAGCGGCGAACTCGCGCTCTCGGCCAACCAGGAAGACCTGCTCCTCACGCTGTACCACGGGTCGTGGACGGTACTGAAGCCCGACGACCCGACGCGCCTGCGCCGCGTGTTCTTCAACACCGACTTCATCAAGGTGCGCAACGTCGCCAACACGCTCCAGCGCGACACCCTCGGACGGGGCGAGAAGAACGACCGCGAGATGACCGTGTGCGAGCTGCAGCGCCAGGTCGTCCGCATCGCGAAGGCCCGCGACAGCGCGTATCGCGCGATGAGGGCGATCGACAGCACGGTCGCGAAGACGATCACGATCCGGAGCGTGTCGCACGGCCTCGGAAACCTCTATTGCCACCGGCTGGTGGGCCTCACGATTGTGCGCACTGCGGGCGCCGCGGAGATCAGGCCGGCGGCGCAGCAACCGCCGCGTCCGCTGCCGGTGACGCAGCAGCCGGTGCGGCCGCCGCCCGTGCGGCCGCCGCCGGTGGCAGGACGGATGCTCATCCCGTTCAAACCGCCCGAGGATACGCCCCAGATGCGGCAGGCGCAGGCGGAGCAGCTCAAGCTTCAGGTCGAGCTCGACCAGAATACGATCGATGGCGATCAGGTGGAGATCGAGAAGAAGTTCGCCATTGCGGCGGCGTGCGTGATCTTCGTGCTGCTCGGTGCGCCGGTGGCGCTGCGCTTTCCGCGCGGCGGGATCGGCCTGACGATCGGCGTCAGCCTCGGCGTGTTCGCGCTCTATTACGTCGGCCTTACGCTGGGCGAGACGCTCGCACGCGGCAACTACATCTCGCCGTTCTGGGCGATGTGGTCGGGGAACTTCATCCTGCTTGCGATCGGCCTCACGCTCACATCGCGCCTCGGCCGCGAAGGCGCGACGTCGCGGGGAAGCGAAACCTCGGAGTTCTTCGTGCGGCTGCAGGAATGGTTCGCGCGCCGGGGCCAACGGCGATGAGGGCCCGCCTGCTGCGCCCGCTCGACCGGTACGTGCTGAGCGAGTTCCTCAAGATTCTCTGCGCGACGGCAATCGGATTTCCGGTGCTCGTGATCATCATTGACGTCACCGAAAACCTGAACAAGTACCTGCAGCGGCACCTCCCGCTCATGGACATCGCCAAGGCGTACGTCTTCGGCGTGCCCTGGACGATGTTCCAGGTGCTCCCCGCCGCCGTGCTCTTCGCAACGGTGTTCTCGATTGGAGGCTTCACGCGCCATTCAGAGATCAGTGCGGCCAAAGCGAGCGGGATCAGCTTCTACCGGTTCATCGCGCCGATCGCGTGGGGCTCGGCGATCGCGACGGTGCTCGGCCTGATGCTCGGCGCGGCGATGCCGGCGGCGAACAGCCGGCGCGACACGCTGCTCCGCGAAAACCACTCGGGCAACGCCGTCATGCGCACGAACTTCACCTTTGCAACCGCGCAGGGACGCGTGTACAAGATCACGTCGGCCGACGCGAGCAGGGGGAGGCTCGACCGCGTCGAGATCGATCGCAAGGGACACTGGCCCGATTACCCGTCATACCTGATCTACGCGAGTGACGCGAACTGGTCACCGCGCAAAGGGTGGTTGCTCGACAGCGGCGTGCTGCACGTGCTCACGGGCGATTCGTCCAACTTCACGGTCACCTTCGATTCACTGCGCGACAAGGGCCTCACGGAGCCACCCAAGAACCTGCTCGCCAACCAGAAAGCGCCCGACGAAATGGGTTATGTCGACCTCGGGAATTTCATCGCCGCCATGGAGCGCTCGGGGACCGACGTGAACCAGCTGCGCGTGGAACGGATGCTCAAGATCGCGATTCCGGCGACCTGCATCATCATCATGCTGTTCGGCGCTCCGCTTGCGACGAGCAGCCAGCGCGGGGGCGCCGCCTATGGCGTGGGCGTAAGCCTCGGGACGACGGTTATATTCCTGATGCTCGTGCAGCTCACGCAGGCGATCGGGGGAAAGGGACTGGTGAATCCCGAGCTTGCGGCGTGGTTGCCGGGGATGCTGTTTCTCGCTGTAGGTGCGGCGCTCCTCGCTCGCGTCCGCACATAGGGCCGGACCCCACCCGCGCACCTGGCAGGCGATTTGACGGAAGACAGCTACCACAGGCCGACCGAGGCCTTTCCGATAGTCACGCGCGGCTCCATCCGGTTCTTCCGCCGGATGGCGCGCACCACCGTCGGCACCTTCAGCGGCATCGGGCGACGGGTCTATTTCCTGCGCGACATCCGCCGCGCCCTGGGCGAGCCCAAGACGTACCTGCCGCTGGTGATTCCGCAAATGCGGGCGATCGGCGTGGATTCCGTGCCGCTCGTGATCATGGTGGCCGCCTTCATCGGCGGCGTGATCTCGATGCAGGTGCGGTATCAGCTGTTTCAGGGAATCCAGCTCTCGATCGTCGGGCTCTCGGTGCGCCAGATCGTGATCCTCGAGACCGGCCCGCTGCTGACCGGCCTTGTGCTCGCGGGCCGCGTCGGCGCGAAGATGACCGCCGAGATTGGGACGATGCGCGTAACCGAGCAGATCGACGCGCTCGAGACGCTCGCGTACGACCCCGTAGCGTACCTGGTGGTGCCGCGCCTCATCGCTGCGATTGTGATGCTGCCGATCCTGGTGGTGTTCGCCGACGGTTGCGGCGTGCTGGCCGGGCTGCTGTCGGCGGTGCTGGTGACGGACGTACAGGTCTCGGATTTTATGGACGGCGTCCGCCTGGGATTCGACAACTTCCAGGTGACGTACAGCCTGATCAAAGCGACATTGTTCGGGGTGGCGATCGCCTATCTCTGCACGTTTGAGGGATACAACGCCAGCGCCGGCGCCGAGGGCGTCGGCAAGGCCACGGCGAAGGCGGTGGTCATCTCGTCCATCTGGATTCTCGTGCTCGATGCGCTCACGGCCCTACTTCTCGCACCCTACTTGCAAGGATGAAGCGAAGCAACGAAATCCTCGTGGGCATCACGGCGACGATCGCACTCGTGCTCGCCGTGATCGGGTCGCTCTATCTCGCACGCGGCGGCCTGCAGCCCGGCTACAAGCTATATGCGAAGTTCACGTGGGGCGCGGGGCTCAAGCAGGGACAGCCGGTCCTGCTGTCCGGCGTGAACGTCGGGTACGTGCACGGCGTGGAGATCCGGCCGGATGGTCTGCTCATCGTGGAGCTGCGCGTGCGGAAGGAATACCGCATCCCACTCGGCACGACGGCGACCATCGAGCCCAATGGCTTTTTCGGCGACCAGCTCGTGGCACTGCACCCGGACAAGCCGAATCCGTCGTCGTACTCGCCGGGTGACACGGTTCTGGTGGGGCGCGCGACGCCGTCGATCGGCGACGTGCTGGCCCGCGTGGACACCATCGCGGGCAACTTGTCGATCCTGACGACGTCGATGAAGAAGGAGTTCGTGGAGGCGAACGGGTTCGCGAACCTGCGCCGTACAGTGCAGACCGCCAATGCATTCCTGGCCGATCTGTCCAAGCTCGCGGCGCAACAGAACGCCGAGCTGACGAAAACGCAGCTCGCGCTCCGGAAGGCCGTGTCCGCCGTGGATTCGGCGTCGGTCGACTCGACGCTGCGCTCGTTCAAGACCGCCGCAACGAATATCAATACCCTCGCGGGCGATCTGAGCGCGACGTCGGCCAAGCTGAACGCGACGCTCGACAAGGTAAACAACGGAGACGGATCGATCGCGAAGCTGATGAACGACCCGGCACTGTACAGCCATGTGACGGCGCTGGTGACGCGGCTCGATTCGCTGACGGCGGACTTCAAGAAAAATCCGCGGAAGTACATAAAACTTTCGATCTTCTAATCCGCCTTCGCCCAGCAGCTCACAGCTAACCGCTCACGGCTTGTTGCTCACAGCTTGAATCCCCAAAGCTTGCAGCTCACGGCTTCTTCGAAGAAGCTGTGAGCCGCAAGCTTTGGGGATTCAAGCTGTGAGCGGCAAGCCGCCAGCTGTTAGCCATGAGCCAAAAACCAACGGCCCCGGGAACGCTCTCGCGCCCCGGGGCCGTTTGTTTTCACCCGCCTAGAACGAATAGCGGATCGAGGCCTGGATCTGGTAGAACTGGTACGTCGCCGAGAACGGGGTGAAGATGTTGGAGTTGCTCGCGAACTGCGGATCGAACGTGTAGACCGGGCGGCTCTGCGCGTCGCGCGTCGCGACCGTGAGAAGCGATGCCTCGGTGTTTCCCGTGAACGTGCGAATCTTGCCCCACTTGCTGTTGACGAGATTCATCACGTTGTAAATGTCGACGTTCAGCATGACCTGATGGCCGCCGAACTGCGGGAGGCGCTGGCGGATCGACATGTCGAGCGTGTTGTACCACGGGTTGCTGCACGAATCGCGGGCCATGATGTGACCGGCCTGGCTGCTCACGCACTTGTTGTTGTTCATGAACGACTGGAACGCGGTCGCCTGCTGCGCCGCGGTGTACGCCACGCCGCCGAACGTCGCATTCTGGAACTGGATCTCGTTCGGATCCGTGACGTTGAGCGGGACGTACATGGGATCGTTGCTGC